>SLLG01000203.1 GCA_007134215.1 Opitutales bacterium
CCGCCGGGGCCGCGCCCGCGGCGCTGCTGCTGCGGATCGACGAGGGGACGGTCGACACGACCGACGACCGCGCTCACACGGCTCTTTTTCTCGGGCGAGGCGATGATATCGCCGTCAAATTCTTCGCTGTCGCCGCCGTTGCCTTCGGCGTCCGCCGCGGGCTTCGCGGGGGCGTCAGGGGTTTCGGCATTTTCCGGCGCTGGAGGGGGCGCGGGGGCCTTCTCCGGGGCGACGGGTTCCGGTGTCGCCGGCTTTTCGGGCACGGGAGTGGCTTCGCTTTCGGGCAAATCCTGTTTCTTCGGTTCGTCGGACATATTCGCTTTCCTTAGAAGTTGAGGCCTGCCTCGCGGGCGGCGTCGGCAAAGGCCTTGACACGCCCGTGGTAGCGGCGGCCGTGACGGTCGAAGACCACGCTCCCGATGCCCGCTGCCTTCGCCTTTTCGCCGATGGCTTTGCCGAGGGCGGAGGCACCGGCGACGTTGGCCCGGAGCTTGGCGTCGCGCTGGTCCTTGGAAACGGTGGAGGCCGCCACAAGGGTGCGCCCGGTCCCGTCGTCGATCGCCTGGGCGTGGATGTGGAGGTTGGTGAACGTAACGCAGAGACGGGGACGGTCCGCCGTGCCTTTGACCTTCTTGCGGATACGCCAGATCCGGCGCTGCCGCAGGGTTTGTTTTTTTTCCAAATGCATGATAACTCTTGTTTCTTACTTGCGGGAGAGGAAGGGCTCCCTCGCATGGTTCAAGATCAGCCCGCCTTCTTGCCTTCCTTGCGGCGGACGTATTCACCGTCAATGGTGATGCCCTTGCCCTTGTAGGGCTCCATGGGCTTGGCCGATTTGACGAGCGCGGCGAAATGGCCCACGACCTGTTTGTCGGCCCCCTGCACCTTGACCTTCGTCGGATCGGCGAGGGTCACGGTAATGCCTTGGGGAATATCGTGTTCGATGATGTGGGAGTAGCCCACGTTCAATTCGAGGACCTGCCCCTTGAGAATGGCGCGGAAACCGACGCCGGAGATGGTGAGGTTCTTCTCGAAACCCTTGCTCGCCCCCTCGACCATGCCCGCGATGATGCTGCGGGCGGTCCCGTACATGGCGCGGGCGTGGCGACTGTCGTCGACGGGCTTCACAGTGACACTGCCGCCTTCCTCCGAAAGCGTGACCACTTTGGGATCAAAGGTTTTTTCGAGTTTTCCAACCGGTCCCTCGACACGGATCGTGCCGCCGTCAATGGCGACCTTGACCTTGTCGGGTACGGCTACGGGAAGTTTTCCGATACGGCTCATGGTATTGATGCTTTCCTTATTACCAGACGGAGCAGATGAGTTCTCCGCCGATGTTCTGGCGACGCGCGTCGCGGTCCTTGAGGACGCCCTTGGAAGTGGTGAGGATGCCCACACCCATTCCGCCGAGGGTGCGCGGGATGTCCGTTGCCTGGAAATAGAGGCGGCGGCCCGGCGTGCTCACCCGGCGGATGCCGGTAATCGCAGGAGTGTCGTCGACGTATTTGAGGGTGAGGTTGATGGACTTGCGCTTGCGCTCGTCTTCGACCACCTCGACGCTGCGGAGGTAGCCCTCGTCGCGCAGGATCTCGGCGATGCTGAGGTGCATCTTCGAGTAGCGCGCGACACAGGTGTCTTTGCGGGCCGAGTAGGCGTTGCGGACGATGGTGAGGAAATTACTGATGGAATCAGACATGGGACGGTTTCTCCTTTTGCCGTGGCGGTGTTACCAGGAGGACTTCGTCACTCCGGGGATCTTCCCCTGGGAGGCGAGTTCGCGGAAGGTGATGCGGCTCACACCGTATTTGCGGATGTAGGCGCGCGGACGGCCGGTGATGGAACAGCGGTTACGCAGACGGACCGCGCTGGAATTGCGGGGCAGCTTGGTAAGCTTGCGCTGGGCGGCGTAGAACTCTTCGTCACCCGTGGCGGGGTCGGCCAAGACGCGCTTGAGTTCGTCGCGTTTGGCGCGGAAGCGCGCGGCGAGTTTTTCACGCTTCTTCTGGCGTTCAATCATTGCTTTTTTTGCCATTGGTCAAAGGTCTCCGAAAGGGTTATGCGGTTGCGGTTTCGGGCGTGCCGGCGGCGGCCTGCCGCTTGCGGAAGGGCATGCCGAGGAGGCGTAGGAGTTCGCGGCCCTCGTCGTCGGTCTCGGCCGACGTGACGATGGTGACATCGAGCCCGAAGCCGGATTTGGAACCGTCGCCGTGGGTCTCGGGGAAAATCGTGTGGTCGGTAATGCCGACGGTGTAGTTGCCCTTGCCGTCGAAGCGGTCACTCACCCCGCGGAAGTCGCGGATGCCCGGCAGAGCCACGCCGATGAGGCGGTAGAGAAACTCATACATGCCCGCGCCGCGGAGGGTGACCTTGGCGCCGATGGGCATACCCTCGCGAAGCTTGAAGTTGGATACGCTCTTCTTCGCCTTCGTGATGACCGCCTTTTGGCCGGCGATGGTGCTGAGCTGCTTGGCGACGTCCTCGATCTCCTTCTTTTCGAGCGTGCTTGCAAAGCCGGTGTTGAGGACGACTTTGGACACGCGCGGAACTTGGTGCACGTTGCCGTAGCCGCCGCTCTTGGTGAGCTGCGCGACAACCTGCTCCTGGTAATAACTTTTCAAATAGGGTGTGGGCATTTCAGTTTCCTGCGTTTCGCGGACCGATTTCCGGCCGGCCCGCATGGCTGTAAAGGATGGCTAACGTCGGTCTCACGAGTCTGCCTTCGCTCCGACCTTTTCGTCGTAGCGGGAGGCGAGCATGACATTGGACATGTGGACGGGGTTCTCGCGCTCGGTGATCCCGCCGGGATCGCTCTCGGAGCGCGCCTTCTCGTGGTGCTTGCGGCGGTTGACGCCCTCGACGATAACGCGCTGGCGCACCGGAAACACCTGCATCACCTTGCCGCGGTCGCCGCGGTGGTTACCGGCGATGACGACGACTTCGTCTCCTGCTTTGATCTTCTGCTTCATGGTTAGAGCACCTCCGGTGCAAGGCTGACGATTTTCATGTATTTGCGCTGGCGCAGCTCGCGGGCGATAGGTCCGTATACACGGTTGCCCCGCGGCTGCCCGTCGGGATTGATGAGCACGACGGCGTTGGAATCGAAGCGCAGGTAGCTGCCGTCGGCGCGGCGGATGGGAGCGCGCGTGCGCACGACGATGGCGCGGCACACGGTGCCCTTTTTTACGGTGGCGTCGGGCGAAGAATCGCGCACGTTGACGACAATCTCGTCGCCGACGGAAGCGGTGCGCTTCAACTGGCCGAGCCGGCGGATCATCTTGGCCTTTTTGGCGCCGGTGTTGTCGGCGACATCGACCATGGAAAGCATCTGGATCATAGCGTGTCCTCTTGGATTAAAGTGAGTGGTCGGAACCGCGCGGCGGCGATCAGTCGATGACCGGCGCCTTCTCGACGATCTGCACGATGCGGAACCGCTTGAGCTTGCTGATCGGGCGCGTCTCCATGATAATGACACGGTCGCCGATGCCGCACTCGTTGGAGGCGTCGTGCGCGTGGACGACGGTCTTGCGCTTCACCTCTTTGGTGTAGAGCGGGTGGCGGATTTTGTAGTCGTAGGTGACCTTTACGGACTGGTCGCCGGAGCGGCTGGTGACGACGCCGGTGATGGTCTTGCGTTTGTTGCGGTCGGACATGGTGCGGATGTATTACAAAATTGTTTCGGCGGGGCTTCAGGCAGCCGGAGCCACCTTCTTTTTTTCATTCAGCACGGTGCGCACGCGGGCGATGTCGTGCCGAAGCTCCCTGAGCAGGTGGGTGCGCTCGAGTTGGCCGGTGCGCTTGTTGAGCCGGCTCTGGAGCAGTTCCTGGCGGAGGTCGCGCAGTTTCTTGTCGAGTTCATTGAGCGAAAGCTCGCGGAGATCTTTGGTTTTTTCGGCCATGGGATGCGGGTCCTGTTTTCCGGGTTGGCGGGAGCGGGGATTATCAGAGGCTGTCGCGGGTGATGAAGCGGCAGCGCAGGGGCAGCTTGCCGTCGGCGAGACGCATAGCCTCGCGGGCGGCGGTCACGCTGACACCGGACAATTCGAAGAGGACAGTGCCGGGCTTGACCACGGCGGCCCAGAATTCGACGCCGCCCTTGCCCTTGCCCTGGCGGGTTTCAGCGGGTTTCTTCGTTATCGGCTTGTGGGGGAAGACACGGATCCACACCTTGCCCCGGCGGGCGAGGTAGCGGTTGATGGCGACACGGGCGGCTTCGATCTGCTGCGCGGAGATCATTCCCCGGCCAAGGCACTGGATTCCGAATTCACCGAAAGCGAGGGAGTCGCCCCCCTTGGCGTTGCCGCGGTTGCGGCCCCGCTGCTGCTTGCGGTACTTGGTCCTTGATGGCATTAAAGGCATGGCTGTGCGATGGGATGAAGATTAAAAATACGATGGACGGGAAGGAACGTCTCAGCCGATAGTAGACTCGTCGTCGGCCACGCAGATCCAGCACTTGACGCCGATCAGGCCGTAAACCGTGCGCGCCTCGGAGAATCCGTAGTCGACATTGGCGCGGAGCGTGTGCAGGGGCACCGAACCAGCGCGCGTCGTCTCGGTGCGGGCGATATCCGAGCCGCCGAGACGGCCGGACACCTGGAGGCGGATGCCGAGCGCGCCCATGCTCATGGTGCTTTGCACAGTCTTCTTCATGGCGCGGCGGAAGGAAATGCGGCGCTCCAACTGCAGGGCGACACTCTCGGCGACGAGCTGCGCGACGAGATCGGGCTTCTTCACCTCCTGGATGTCGAGAAGGATGTCGCGGCCCACGATCTTGGAGAGGTCGGCCTTGATCTTTTCCAGCTCCTGGCCCTTGCGCCCGATGACAATACCGGGACGCGCGGTGAAGACCTTGACGCGCACGCGGTTGCCGGCGCGCTCGATAAAGATGCGCGGCACGGCGGCGAAGCGGAACTTCTCCCCGAGAAACTCGCGGATGCGCTGGTCCTCGGCCACGAGGGGACCGAAGTCCTTTTTGCGGGCGAACCAGCGGGACTGCCAGTCGCGGCGGACAGCGAGACGGAAACCGATCGGATTGACTTTCTGACCCATGGGAAAACTCAGGTGTTGGCGGTTTTGGAGTCCTCGGCCTCGGCGAGGACGATGCGCAGGTGGCTCGTGCGCTTGCGGTAAGGATGCGCGGAGCCGCGCGCGACAGGTTTGAAACGGCGGAACGCCGGACCCTGCTCGACAACGGCCGTCTTGATGACGAGGTCGTCGGACGAGAGGTCGTGGTTGTTTTCCGCGTTCGCGATGGCGCTCTGGAGCGTCTTGCGGAGCAGGCGCGCTGACTTGCGCGGGATGAAGGCGAGAAGCTCAAGTGCTTCGTTGGCCGGTCGCCCCTGGATGGAGCGGGCGACCTCGCGCGCTTTCATCGGCGAGATTCGGGTGAAACGGGAAAGGGATGTCACTTCCATGGGATGAAAATCAGGAATTGAGTTGAAAAGTCTGGATACGGACGCGGTCGCCGGAAGCAATGACCTGCTCCGGCGCAAGATCGGTGATGAGCGCAACGGCGCGCTCGCCCGCCACGGCGGCGAGCAGGACGGTGGCCACGTAGATGTCCCCGCGGACAACCTGCGCGAGCATGCCCTCGCGGAAGCCGGCGTCGATGCCCCCGGCAAGGACGATGAGATCCGCCGCCTCGGTCTCTGCTACTTCCACGACCCTGCCCTCGCCCGCCGCGTGGAGCGGGGCGTGGGCAAACGCCGGCGCTTCCCCGCGGGCAAAGGAACCCGCGAAGGCGCAGACGAAAAGTAGCTGGAGGGTGCGGAACATATTGGACCGGGCGAAAACGGATTACTTCTTGGTGTGCGGCTGGTGCCCCTTGAACTGGCGCGTCGGCGAGAATTCGCCGAGCCGGTGCCCGACCATGTTCTCCGTCACGTGGACGGGGACAAAACCCTTGCCGTTGTGGACCTCGATGTTAAGGCCGACGAACTCGGGCGTGATCTGGGAGCGCCGGGACCATGTGCGGATGGGTTTGCGGTCGTCTTTGGCCTGGGCGGTCTCGATCCGCTTCCAGAGCCCGGGATCCACAAAGAAGCCTTTTTTCAGTGAACGTGCCATGTCGTTTGTCGAATTCGGGTTACTTCACGCGGCGGCCGTTGCGGCGCACGAGGATGTATTTCTCGGACTGCTTGCCCTTGCGGCGCGTGGGGAAGCCCTTGGAGAGCTGGCCCCACGGACTCACGGGGTGACCGCCGCCGGAGGAGCGGCCTTCGCCGCCGCCCATCGGGTGGTCGACCGGGTTCATGGCCACCCCGCGCACGCGCGGGCGTTTGCCGAGCCAGCGCTTGCGCCCGGCTTTGCCGAGGGAACGGTTGTTGTGCGTGGAATTGGCGACAACACCGATCGTGGCGCGGCAGTTTTCGTTGAACTGGCGGATTTCACCGGAGGGCATGCGCACGGAGACGAGTCCCTTTTCGACGGCCACGAGTATGGCGGAGTTGCCCGCCGTGCGCACGAGCGCGCCCTTCGTGTTGGGCCGCATTTCGATGGCGTGGATCGCTGTCGAGGGCGGAATGCTCTTCATCGGCATGCTGTTGCCGGCGGAAAACGCGGCGACTTCGGAGGCATTCACAACCTTCGCGCCCACTTCGAGCTTCTGCGGCGCGAGGATGTAGCGCAGTTCGCCGTCCTCATAGCGCACGAGGGCGATGTTGGCCGAGCGGTTGGGGTCGTATTCGAAACGGACGACCTCGGCGGGGGCGTCGAGGCGGTCGCGCCGGAAATCGATGAGCCGGAGCAGGCGCTTGTGGCCTCCGCCGCGGCGGCGGCTCGTGATACGACCGTAGGCATTGCGGCCGCCGGAGCGTTTTTTGATTTCGGTGAGCTTCTTGACCGGCCGCTCTTTGCTGAGCTGCGGCTGGCTGTTCTGCACCTGAAAGCGCTGGGAAGGCGTGACGGGTTTTTTCGGAACGATGGGCATGGCGTGTGTCCTTTACGCGGTTCAGACGAGGTCGATGGATTCGCCCGCGGCGACAGTGATGATCGCCTTCTTGTAGCCCGGCTTACGGCCGGGGTTGCCCCCGCGCATGCGGTTGCTCTTGGCCTTGGGCTTGACGTTGGCGATATTCACGGACCGGACGTTGACCCCGAACTGCTTTTCGATCGCCTGCTTGACGGCGATGCGGTTGGCTCCGGGGGCGACGCGGAAATAATACTGGTTGGCTTCGGAAGTGGCGGCGGTGGCCTTCTCCGTGACCAACTGGCGGATGATGATGCGTTCCGGTTCGATCATGACTGGGATCCTCCGTCGAGGCGGCCGAGGAGTTTGCCGATGGCGCCTTCGCTGAAAATGATACGGTCGAAGTGGCAGAGGTCGTGGGCGTTGACGCCGGCGGCTTCGCGCAGGTCGAGGCGGGCAATGTTGCGCGCGGCGAGGATCGTCTGGTCCGACCATGCGTCGTCGACGATGAGCAACTTGCCTGTCGGGACGATTCGCCCGAGGGTGCCGTTGAACTCCTTGGTCTTACCGTTGGACTCCCAGCGCTCGATGACCTCGATCTCACCCTCTTTGGCGCGGTCGAAGAGCGCGCGCTTGAGGGCGAGGCGGCGCATCTTCTTGTTGATGTGCTGCGAGTAATCGCGCGGCTGCGGGCCGTGGGCGACGGACCCGTGGCGGTGCTGCGGGCCGACGCGCGTACCCTGCCGGGCGATGCCCGTGCCCTTCTGGCGGAAGGGCTTCTTGCCCGTGCCGTGCACGGTGGAGCGGGTCTTCACGCTGTGCGTGCCGCGGCGTTTGTTCGCCATGTAGGCGAGAACGACTTGCTTGAGGGCTTGGACGCCCTTCTCCCCTTCCAGCTCGGGAATAGGGAAGTCCTTTTCGGAGGCGGAGGCTCCGTCGGCGGTATGGAATTTGAGTTTCATGTGCTGCGCTTCCTTGGTGTTAGGCGGATTTGCGCTTCTTGACAGAACCCCGCACAATGACGGTGGTCCCGTTCGCACCGGGCACGCTGCCCTTCACGAGAATGAGGTTCTTCTCCTCGATCACGCGCACGACCTTGAGGCCCTGCTGCGTGCGGCGCACGTCACCCATGTGGCCCGGCATCTTCTTGCCCTTGATGACGTGGCCGGGAAACTGGCACATGCCGTAGGAGCCGCCGCGGCGGTGGGTCATGTGGCCGTGCGAGGCGGGGCCCCCGGCGAAATCGTAACGCCGCATGACTCCTTGGAAACCGCGGCCCTTCGTCGTACCGATGATATCGACCTTGGGCTCGTCCTTGAAGATGGCGACGGTCAGCTCCTGACCGGACTCGACCCCGGAGGCGTCGTCGAGGCGGACTTCACGCACCGTGCGCGAGGCCTTGGCGCCGTGCTTCGCGAAGTGGCCCTTCATCGAGCGGGTGAGGTGCTTGTCCTTGACCGGCCGGAAGGCGATCTGCGCGGCATTGTAGCCGTCGGACTCGGTGGTTTTCACCTGCACGACCGGACACGGTCCGGCTTCGATCACAGTCACGGGTATGAGGGCATTGTCCTCGCCGTAGACCTGTGTCATGCCGATCTTCTTTCCAATGAGTTGTTTCATGATGCTAAGCGGCAGAGAAAACGGGCGCATGCGCCCGCAGACCCTGCATTAGGGTGAGAAAAATAAAGGGTTTTGTGGAAAAACCGGTGGAAGGAGGCTTGGAAACGGAGGTCCGCAGCGCTGCTGGCGGCTTTCCGGACAAACCCCCTACGGGTTTAGAGTCAAAGCGGTTGAGGCAAGGCCCGCGCCCGACCGCTGTCAAGCTATTCCAAAAAAAAAACGGGGTCGGCGGAAGATTATCCGCCGACCGCGGCAACGACCAGACGGTCAGACGTTGATCGTGATGTCGACGCCGGCGGGGAGGTTGAGCTTTTTCAGCTCGTCCACCGTCTGCGCGGTTGGCTCGACGATATCGATGAGGCGCTTGTGCGTGCGCTGCTCGAACTGGTCCATCGACTTTTTGTCGACGTGCGGCGAGCGGTTGACGGACACCTTCTCGATGCGCGTCGGCAGGGGCACCGGCCCGGCGACACGGGCGCCGGAGCGCTTGGCGGTGTCGACGATCTCCGTCGCGCTCTGGTCGATGATACGGTAGTCGTACCCTTGGAGTTTTATGCGAATGCGTGGTCCGCTCATGGTCTGGATGGAATAATGGTTTGGTGCGGTGCGTGCGGGATGCGGCGGATCGCGGACCTCAGGTCCGTGCCGGGGCGCGGGATTGGGTTTTGACGATGCCCTCGACGAGATTCGGCGGGACCGGTTCAAAGTGCGACGGCTCCATGCTGTAGGAGGCGCGGCCCTTGGAGAGGGAGCGCACGTCCGTGGAGTAGCCGAACATCTGCTCGAGCGGCACAGTTGCGTGGATGCGCACAAGATGGCCGCGTGTGTTGATGCCCTGGATGACGCCGCGGCGGCGGTTGATGTCGCCCACGATGTCGCCCTGGTATTCGTCGGGAGTCTCCACCTCGACCTTCATGACCGGCTCGAGGAGCTGCGGCTTGGCCTTGGCCATGGCATCGCGGAAAGCGAAGATACCCGCCATCTTGAAGGCCATTTCCGAGGAGTCGACTTCGTGGAAGGAACCGAAGACAAGGCGCACCTTGAAGTCGACCACCGGGTAGCCCGCGACGGTGCCGTTGCGCGCGGCTTCCTTGATCCCCTCCTCTGTCGGCTTGATGTACTCCTTGGGAATGACACCACCGACGATTTCATTGTCAAATTCGTAGCCCTTGCCCGCTTCGAGCGGCTCGAGCTTGATTTCGGCGTGGCCGTACTGGCCGCGGCCCCCGGACTGGCGGACGAACTTGCCCACACCGTCGGCCGGATTCTTGATCGTCTCGCGGTAGGCGATCTGGGGCTTGCCCGCCGTGGCCTCGACCTTGAACTCGCGGAAGAGGCGGTCGCGGATGATCTCGAGGTGCAGCTCGCCCATTCCGGCGATGATCGTCTGTCCGGTTTCTTCGTCGGTCGAGACCACGAAAGTCGGGTCCTCCTCGGCGAGGCGCTGGAGACCGAGGGAAAGTTTCTCTTGGTCCGCCTTCGAGTTCGGCTCAACGGACATGCTGATGACCGGCTCGGGAAATGTCGGCGGCTCGAGGATAATATCCTCGCCCTTTGTCGCGAGGGTGTCGCCCGTGCGCACGTCCTTCGCGCCGATGAGGGCCACGATATCACCGGAGAACGCGCGGTCGATGTCCTCGCGACTGTCGGCGTGCATGAGCATGAGGCGGCTCACCCGCTCGGTCTTGCCCGTGCGCGGGTTGATGAGCGTGGACCCCTTTTCAAGGGTGCCTTGGTAAATACGAAAAAAGACGAGTTTGCCGACGTACGGGTCGGACCAGAGCTTGAAGACGAGTCCGGCCACCTTTTTGCTGTCGTCCGGAGCGACTTCGACAATCGTTTCATCGTCGTCGGTGGAGTGGCCTTTCTGGGGCGGAATGTCGAGCGGACTCGGCAGGTAGTCGACGACGGCATTGAGGACGCGCTGGATGCCTTTGTTCTTGAAAGCTGACCCGGGGATGACGCCAACGAAGTCGAGCGAAAGCGTCGCCTTACGGATGCCGGTGCGCAGCTCGTCCTCGGTGATCTCATTGCCCTCGAGGTATTTCTCCATGAGGACGTCGTCGTGGGCGGAGACTTCCTCGATGAGCTTTTCACGGTATTCTTTGGCCTGTTCGGCGTACTCCGCCGGGACATCGGTGACATCGATGGTGGCCCCCGTGGCGTCGTCGGCATCATAGATCATGGCCTTCATCGCAACGAGGTCGATGAGACCGCGCAGATTCTCCTCCGCGCCAATAGGCAGGTAAAGGGGATGGGCGTTGCCGCCAAGCTTCTCGCGGATGTCGTTGACGGCGTTGAGAAAGTTCGCGCCCGTGCGGTCCATCTTATTGATGAAGGCGATGCGGGGGACATTGTATTTGTCCATCTGCCGCCAAACCGTCTCGGACTGGGGCTGCACACCGGCGACGGCGCAGAAGACGGCCACGGCACCGTCGAGGACCTTGAGCGAGCGCTCCACCTCGGCGGTGAAGTCGACGTGGCCGGGAGTGTCGATGATGTTGATGCGGTGCGGGATGCCCTCGAAAGGACCGTCTTTTGTAATCCACTCGGCCGCAACCGCCGCCGAGGTGATGGTGATCCCGCGCTCGCGCTCCTGCTCCATCCAGTCCGTCGTGGCGGCGCCGTCGTGGACTTCACCGATCTTGTGGATGCGGCCGGAGTAGAAGAGGATGCGCTCCGTCGTGGTCGTTTTGCCCGCGTCGATGTGGGCGGCAATACCGATGTTGCGCTGGAATTCCAGCGGGCATTTGCGCTGCGGTGAGTTCGCAGCCGAAAGCTTCGTCGTATCTACAGTGGCCATGGGAGGAAAATCTGGGAAAGAACAGGGAGCCGGATCGCCGGGGCGATTACCAGCGGAGGTGCGCGAAAGCGCGGTTGGCCTGGGCCATCCGGTGCGTGTCGTCCTTCTTCTTCACCACCGTGCCCGTGTTGTTGTAGGCATCGATGATTTCCGAGGCGAGGCATTCGCGCATCGAACCCCGGCGGGACCGCGCCGCCGTCACGAGCCAACGGAAGGCAAGGCTCTGCTGGCGCTCGAAGGAGATCTCCAGCGGCACCTGGTAGGTCGCACCGCCGACGCGGCGGCTCTTCACTTCGAGCTTCGGGCGGATGTTCTCGAGGGCTCCGAGCATGAGGTCGACGGGGTCGCCCTTTTCCAGCTTTTCGCTGACGCGCTCAAAGGCGCCGTATACAATTTTCTGCGCGACCGACTTTTTGCCATCCAGCATGATGACGTTGATCAGCTGGCTGACCAGCGTGCTGTTGTAGCGGGGGTCGGCGGTGTAGTCGCGTTTTTCGGCTCTGCGGCGGCGTGACATGGTCTGAAAAAAATCTGGGTGAGAATCGAAATCAGCTCTTCGGACGCTTGACGCCGTACTTCGAACGGCTGCGGCGGCGCTTCTCCACGCCCGTGCAGTCGAGGGTGCCGCGTACGATGTGGTAGCGCACGCCGGGGAGGTCCTTCACGCGTCCGCCGCGCACGAGCACGACACTGTGCTCCTGCAGGCTGTGCCCCTCGTCCGGGATGTAGGCGATCACCTCGTAACCGCTCGTAAGCCGCACCTTCGCCACCTTGCGGATGGCGGAATTCGGCTTCTTGGGCGTGCGGGTCATGACCTGTGTGCAAACGCCCCGGCGGAAGGGATTCTCCTTCAACGCGGGCGACTTGCTTTTCGCCGTGACGAGGACACGGGGTTTGCGAACGAGTTGGTTGATTGTAGGCATACTTCGGCTGTGCGCGGAAATTACGGAAAAACGGCCAAAGTAGACCTCGCCCTACCCGACGCAAGACGTTTTTTGGAAATCTTCGAAGGTTCATCGCGAGGGCGAAACGCGGCGGCAGATAGGCGGTCTTCACCGATGATTCGCCCTCGCCTCCGGCAGCACGGGATCGCCGGTCCGGCCACAGTCACAGTCCCCCCGCCCCGTTCCGCGGCCTCCAGCGGTTGCAGGGCGCGCGAACTTCATTCGACAACGGTTTTTCCGTTCACCGCCCACCGACGACGACGCGAGACAGACATCCTTGTCTGTCCCTCGCGGTTGCTTAGATTGTTCTCGCCAGCCTCACGGCGGCACCCTCCCGCAACCGCGCAGGCCGCTCCATCGGAAGCTTGCGGTAGAGGGTCTCCGCCGAGTTACTTGCCGGTTCGCGCATCCACACTTCGGACACGTTGACCGATTCGCCCCGGAAAATCTGTTTCACGCAGAAGATGATTTCCCCGTCGGCTTCCCAGCGAAGGGTCGCCCAGAAGCGGGGGGTCACAACCGGCAGCTCGCGCGCGCCGTCCGCACCCGCCGGAACGGGGGGCGGCGGACCCACCGTGAGGGTTTCGCCGGGCTCGTTCATCGTGAAGCCCGCGAGCGCACCGAGGAGCCACCAACTCGCGGGGGTGTTCATGTACCAGTCCAGCCCCATGAAGGCACCGAAATCGGGCCTTCCGTCGCGGGCGTCGTGCCATAGGGTGGTGGCCCAAGGGGTCTTGTTGACCTCCCGCACGACGCGGTCGAAGGCCTCGACCGAGGCCAGCGCCACTTCCGGCATGCCCGCGAGGAAGGCAAGGCAATCGACGAAGACCAGCCCGTACTGCGGCCATGCGTGCCAGGCGTACTTGCGGTCGGGGAGCGATCCGTCGGGCCTCGTCTGGATGGGCATGAGGCGGTAGCGGGAACGGTCGCCGGCAAGCCGGTAGAGGGTCCGCAAAACAGTGCGCACGCGCTCTGGGGGCAGCACGCCCGGCAAGCCGAGAGAGCGCACGACCCACTCGCCCGCCAATTGCCCGAGAAAGACATCGTCGGAGGACTGGCCTGTGGCGGGGTCGAGGCACTTCAGGTAATGGGTGCCTGTCCACATGGATTCGACGGTGGCGGCGGCGCGGCGGCGGCGCTCCGCGAAGCGCTCTTCGGCGGCGGTATCCGCCTCGGCGGTCGCGAGGGCTTCGAGCACACGCAGCGTGGCCATCCACAAGGTCGCGGTGGCGATGAAGCAACCCGGGTAGTGCTCGATATCCCACGAACTGCCGCCCTCGGGCACTCCGTCGCCGTCGCGGTCGGCCGCCATGAGCCAGTCCGCCGCGCAGTCGATGTGCGGACGCATTTCCTGCAAAAACGCCGGCTCGCCGGTCTCGCGCCAGTCGCGGAAGCACTGGATGATGAAGGAGCAGGCAAGGTCGGGCCAGCCGGTGACGCCGTATTCGACATCGGCCGAGCCGAAGGCGGTATGGGCGTTGCCGTTGAAATGCGGAAGCGAACCGTCTGCGGCCTGGAGACGGGCAAAGGTCCTCAGCTCCGTGCGGTTGAGGTCGGGATAAAAGAGCGAATAGCCGGGATGCGCCACAAGGCGCTGATCGAGCGTACCCAAAGCCCCGAACATCATCGGCGAGGACTCCAGCGTGTAGAGGTCGCCCGAGCCCGTGATGATGGAGTTGGTCGTGACAGCGGTGTGGTCGTTGAGGATCTTGTCCGCCAACCATGGCGGTAAACCGCCCGAGCGAATGTGCCGGTGCGGCGCGCGTACCCGCTCAAGGAGTCCGCGCGGATCGCGCAGCAAGGCTTCGGCGACCGCACCGGCGTCGGCATAGAGCCCGGCGTGCAGGTGCCCGTGATCCAGGCCCGGCTGATCCAGAGCGGTAAGGGCCGGCGTCCGCCATGCGAGGACGAAGGGAACTTCGACTTCTCCGCGGGCCTCGATGTCGACCGTGACCCCGACCGTGCCCGCGGGATGAACGGCACCCTCAAGGCCCTCGCGCCCGCCGCCGAAGCGAGGGTCCGGATCGTCCCATGAAGGCGGATTGGACCGGCGCTCCCGGGCGACTGCCTCCCGTTCCCCAAGCGAACCGCCGTCGAACCGCTCCGGCAGGCGGCCCTCCGCCAATGCCGCCAACACCGCCGGGCGGTCGGCGAGAAAGTTCCAAAACTGGAGGAGCCAGAGCCGTGCTCCCGGCGGCCGCGCGGCGGCGAGTACCATCGCCCCGCGGGTCCGCGGATCCTGCCCCGCGTGACCTCCGGTGAATAGCAAACCGCCCGCTCCCCCGCCTCCCCGCCACGGCTCGATGACGTTGCCGGTGCGGTCGCTGCGCAGCGCCATGCCCCGGCGCCCGACGCCCCCGCAGCCCAGCAAATGCTCCCATGAGAAGGAAAGATCGATCCGCGCCGGACGGTCCATCCTGTTCTGTATCCGGAACCCGAATACCGCGCCGGGCGTCGATGCCGTTTCGGATTCATGGGGCACAAGCGGACCGAAAGCCACCAGCCGCGCCTCCACCCCGTCATCCGCTCCCGGTCGATACACCACTTCGGCGACGGGATGCGCCCCCGAATAGTCGACCTTCGACCCTTGAAACCCGTCCAATCCCCGTGCCTGCAACAAGCGGAAGGCCGACGGTCCGCCGGGCGGACGCTCCACTCGCAGCGCGAAGAAGGCGCCTTCAAGGCCCGCGAGCAAGCGCTGCCAGTTGTTGGTGATGCCCGCAAGGGTCAGACGACCCTCGCGGCCCAGCTCGACCCGGCCCGCGCCAAGGCCGCCGAGCTGGACGCCGTTGGGATGATCCTCAGCGGCGGGACGGATATGGGCGGGGAAAGGCATCTCATTCGAACTCACGCTCGCTGCTTTCGATCAGCCATCCGGCAGCGGCGAGAACGCCCGTCCAGTCGATAAAGCGGGCGCCGGGCTTGTCCGCCGCGACGGCGGCGAGTTCCTTGTATTCCGGCTCGAAGGCCGCCGCCAACTGAAAGAGGGAAACGGCCCTGCGCGGCTCGAAAAGCGTGCCGGGCTGATAGCGCGCGAGACCTTCCTCGGCCCGCCAACGGTCCATCGCAACAGTGGTGTTGCGGAATTCCTCGTGCTTCTTTTCTCCGACGACATAGGGCACGAGAAACGCCACCGAGCGCGCCACGGAAGCGCCGTCGTCCGTCTCCCCGAAATACAGCCCGCGCCGTTCCTCCGGGGGCAGGAGGCTGATGAGGCGGAGGAGCGGGCGCACACCGCCGATATGGTATGAAAGGGCGTCCCGCTGCTTGAAGTCGCGGCTCGAACCGTCCGCATAAAGCACGCCCGCGATATATTCGCGCGTTTGCTCCAACGCCCACTCGCGCCAGTCGTCGCGGTCGAGCGCCTCGGCGATCAAAGCGACGACCTTGACGCGCTTGGGATGCCAGTTGTTGCGCACCGACCATCCCATTTCGGATGCCGTGCGGATTTCGGCTTCGGCCATCGTCTCAAGCCACGGGACAACCGCTTCCTTCGCCGAATCGTCCAGCCCGTCGATTAAAGCGACCGTCGCCGTGAGCAGAGGATCGAGCTTGTTTTCATTGATGGGGTTGCCCGTCGGCACATAGGTGCCGGCCCAGGCGAGGAGATACTCCGTGACGGCTTCCGCGTAGCGGTCTTCGTCCGTGATCAACCATGCGCTGAGCCACAACTCGACGCGCATTATGTCGTAGAGCGCTTCGACAGTGGCGACGCGGCGCGGGTCGGTGTCGAGAAGACCTTCGTAAAAAATGACCTCGACCGGCTGCGGTTCCTTGCCGAGGTAGCTTTCGGCGCGGCTCTCGACGGTCGCCCACAGCCTTGTGGCCTCGGGCTCGCCGCGCACGAGCGTCCGCAGCTCTTGCGCGACGTCGGCGTGAGGGATGCCCCGTGGAGGATCGGCCCATGCGGTAACGGTGAAAGACGCCATGACGATCAAAATGAGGCGGCAATTCATTGTTACAATGTTCAAGTGCCTCAATCCACCAATTCAATGCGCAGCCGGAGGAAGCGGCGGGGATTCCCGCCATCGAGGGAATGGCTGTCTTCCTCACGCAGGCGCTCGCCCGCCCCGCCCGCGGGCACCGGGTCGACCCGCGAGTCGAAGAGGACTTCCCAGTCGTCCGGCGTCAGCGTCTCGGAAACCTCGACAAGATAGGCGGTGTCGGCGAGGTCCGGGAAAGAGGGAAAATCGAGGCCGATGCGCCCGTCGATGATCTCCGACCGAGGAAGAGCGGAGCGGTCGGCGGCGGACCGGGGGAAATGCAGAAGGGAAATGATGGGAACTCTCAGGGGAACTTTTAGGGTTGAGACCGGAAGCACGGGGTCAGCCCGCACCGCGCGGTCTGGCTTTGTTGTAAACAAGGAGCCCCTCCGCCGACAGGCGGAGAGGCACCACTACATCTCCAATTTACTACGTAAAGATGAGGGAATAATCAAGCGCAGAATCGGCGTCGCGCCGCAAAAGAAAACGCAAGCAGCCTGAACAATACCGGGTCGAGCGAGTCGACAGTCAGAGTGGAAGAAGAGAATGCCAAATCATTGAAGGCCTCGGCACCGGATGGTATGTTGCGTTGAAAACCTTCTGCCAGGAGGTCGCGGACGGACTCTCCTGCTTCCACTACTTGCGACGCGGGCACAAAAACCTGCCGGCCGAAGAGGAGAAGGCGCGCGGTTCTTCGCCTCTGCGACCTCCGCGACCTCCTTTAGAAATCCGCCATCAGCAGCGACATCCCCCCGCGCTGGATCCTGAAAATCCGCCCCCCCCGCCTGCCCGCGCTTCCCCATGCCGCCGCCGGAACTCGCGCGGCGTCATCCCCGTTCGGCGCTTGAAGAGGTGGCTGAGCTGCCGCTGGTCGTAGAAGCCGAGGGCCTCGGAAATCCCTCCGATGGTGAGCGTGCCCTCGATCAGCGCATCCTTTGCCCGCTCGATCCGCGCGTCGATCAGGCGGTCGTAGATCCCGCCGCCCGTGCGCACGTTGAAGCGCTGCTCCGCCGCCCGCCGCGAGAGGTCGAGCCCCTCCACAAGCTCAGCGACCGTCCATGCCCGGGCGGGGGCGGTCGAGATGCGCTCAAGGATTGCGCGCACAACGGGGTCGTCATCGTAAAGCAGGTCCGTCGACGCCCGCCGCACAACGCGCAGGGGCGGCACCTCGACACGGGCGGGCACCGACGCTTCGCCGCGGTGCTGGCGCGCAAGGAGCGTGGCCGCCTCGTACCCAATCACCCGCGCGTCCAACTCCACGCTGCTGATCGGACAGTCGAGCAGGTCGAGGAGCAGCCGGTCGTTGTCTGTGCCGAGGACGGCCCAGTCGTCGGGAATCCGCCGCTCGAGAGGCCCGGCCCATTTGTGGACTTCCACGGCAAAGCGGTCGTCCACGCAGTAGATCCCGCACGGCGTCGGCAACGAGGCCAGCCATGCCCCGACTTCCTCGCCGAGGCGGAGCTGGTGCGTCGGCTGCCGCGATCCCTCAACCGGGCGGAAGACCCGGCAGGATCTCCCCGCCGCCTCCGCATACGCCGAAAATCCGTCCGCGCGCGTGCCCGCGTGCCCGTTCCACCACCCGAGAACCGCGAGTTGGCGCAAGCCGAGCCCCGCAAGGTACTCCGCCGCCATCCGTCCCACCGCAAGATCGTCCGAACAAACCACCGACAACAATCCGGACACCTTCTGATTGGAGATCGTCACCCCCGGCTTACCCCGCCAGTGGGGCACCGCCTCCATGTCTTTCGGCGCGACAAACCCGAGGACCGCGTCGCCCTCGAGAAATGGAAGCCGCGAAGGACTCTGGAACGGCAGTCCCGCCCAGTCCAACACCGCGATGTCGCCGTGCTTCTTCCGGTATTCCAGGACGCCTGCCAAAACCTCCCGGTGGTACTGCTGCTCCATGTCGAAGAGCAGCGCCACCTGCGGCGGCTTCCGCGCCGCCGTATCCCAGCCACGTCGGCCCGCCCCGCCCGTTCGCTTTGTTTGCTTCGTCTGCTTCCCCACCTGCGTATATCTGTTAAAAGTTTACGTGATTATGTATGGACCTGCGGAGGCTGAATCAATATAATATCTACCTGTTTCGACAAAACCTTCTATCAAACCAACCACCGTAAACAACCTACCGAAACAATGAAATATCCCTATTGCTTCACACCCCTCCTCCTCGGCGCCGCCACACTGCAGGGGCAGATTATGCTTGTCGACTGGAATAGTACCGATACGGGCTCCGCAGGCAGCTGGGGCGGCAATGACTTTAACCAAGCCGACGGTAACTACGGTCTTGGCGACCCAAACGTCGATGACGGCAGAAAGCTACGCGAATTTAATTTGAACGGCACGCCGCTCTCCACCTCCGGTTCCAGTAGCACGTGGTATGTCGGTTTTGAGTTTCTACAGGGCGACCGCTCGGGGATCAATGACGGCACACGAAGCTACGGTCCTAATCAAGACCTTAGAATCCAAGCATCCTCCAATGAGCCTGCGGAAGCCTATTACCTCCAGATGTGGAAAAAGGAGGACTTCGACAACCTAAGCGGATTTTCCAATATCACTTTTGATGAAAACTCATCTTTTTCAATGACGCGGACACGTGCTGAGCTCAATGCCGTCCGCTGGGTTGTTCTCGACGGTTCAACATTTTACATCTCCGAGTCGACCAGCGCGACGCTGACCGATCCAAACTCCGCAACATGGGCTGTCTACAACCCCACCAACACTCTGCGCGGTTTTGATTTCACCACGGATGCCAGCGAATTTTCCACGGTGACTTTCTCTGATGTTCAGGCTGTGGGATTCTTAAATTATTCCTTCGGCAACGATGGCCAGGTGGTCACTGGCCGGATGTGGTCGACAATCGGGAATGTTGAAATCGCCGCCATCCCCGAGCCCCGCGTCTACGCCGCGATCTTCGGGCTCGCCGCGCTCGGGCTGGTACTCTTGCGCCGCCGCCGCTGAGGCAGCTTAACGGGGATCCATTAATTTCCCAACGAGGGGCGTCCCACCGGCCGCCCCTTTTTCGTGCCCGCGCCGC
>SLLG01000179.1 GCA_007134215.1 Opitutales bacterium
CCTCCGGATAGGCCTCGCGCAATCCGTCCGCGATCGCCGCAAACGCTTCCTCCCGCGTTTCATATTCACCGGTGAGCAATTCGACCGAAAGCCGCTTCACGCCGGGCAGTCCCCGGTCGATCCGGTTTTTGTAAAGGGCGAGATCGACGGCGTCGTTCGGACTGTGAAATACGTGGGCCGGCCGGTTATGGCAGTCGATGCAGTCCATCGTCCGGATCTCGTGGTGCTGAAGCATCTCCTCCTCGAAGCCGAACCCCGTGTATTCGACAACCTGACCGTCCTCCCGGGTCACCCGCACCCACGGAATTTCGAGGTTGCGCTCGTCCGTGGCGATGTATTCCACCACGTTGCCGACACCGTGGTGCCAGTGGATTCCACCGACAGGTCCGCGCCGCGGATCGCCGCCGCCTACCTTGAGCGAAAGACGCACGGTGTACGGTGTGTTCTCATCATCCGCAAGAAAGCGGGCGTAGGTGCGGTCGAGATTGCCGGTGAACTTCTCGGGCCAGTGGCACTGCTCGCAGGTATCCTGGGCCGGGCGCAGGTTGTGGATCGGTGTGGGGATCGGCCGCGAGTATTTTTCGAACATGACCGAATACACCTGATACAAGCCACTGAGTTTTGACTTCACATACCATTCCGCCCCCGATCCGATATGGCACTCCGCGCAGGACACCCGCGCGTGCGCGCCCAGTCCGTAGGTCACGTACTCCGGCTCCATCACGGTGTGGCAGACTTCGCCGCAAAAGGCGACCGACTCCGTGAAGTGGTAGCTGCGGTAACTTCCGAGCGCCGTGAGGATCAGGAATGCAAAGGTGCCCCCGGTAAACAGAATGAACTTCCGCCGGTCCGCCGGTTTCGAAAAGTCGAGCGACAGCGCGATGGGCGGAACGGCTTTACCGCTCTTCGCGTGCTGCTTCCGGTAGATCACCCAACCGAGCACGGCCAAGCCAACCCCGAGCAGGAAGAACGCGGGCGAGGCGAGGTAGGTGAGGATGCCGATATACGGATTCGCCCCCCGCGTGAAGCCGTCGATCGCAACGAGCAGCAGGAAAGCGAATCCGCTGCCCACCGCGATAACGGCCCCCGCCAGGCTGACCCAGTTATTGAAGAAACGCAGGTTGGACCGTTTGGCAGGAGGTGAATTTTCCATGTCAGGTACGAAAGGCTATCAATGTATCTGGGATTGGACCCGGCGGGATGCCGTGATGCTATTCCTCTTTGGCCATGGAGCGGATGTACACGACCATCGCCTTGATCTCTTCTTCGCTCATGACATCGGTGTAACTCGGCTTCACTTCGCGGCCGCGCGCGTCCTTCACGCCCTCTTTGATGATCTTGATGATCTCTTCGTCCGTGAATTCCTTCTGCACCTCGGCGTCCGTGTAATCGCGCAAGCCGAGGCGCTGACCGATGCGCGTGCTGCCGCTGCCGTCGGCACCGTGGCAGCGCTGGCAGTGCTGGCGCCAATTTTCCGCCGGTTCACGGGGACCCTCGTTTTCGCCTGCGGAGAGCACCGCTGTGTTCAGCCCCAGAACCGCGGGGGCAAGGGCAAGGAGTGTAGTGAGTTTTTTCATTGTTTGATTTTCCTGTTGTTACTCGTTAGAAGTGGTAAAGGACTCTCGATGAAATGACATGCGCGGTGAAGTCCCGGTTGTGTCTGGAGAGACCGTCGCGGTAGGTATAGAGCCCGTACTGCATTGTCAGGGTGACGTTCTCCGTCATCCGCTTGGTCAGCGTGGAAATAAGACTGTTCTCCTCGGTGTTGTCACCCAAGGGAAGCCCCGTAGCGGAGTTGTCCTTGTAGTTGTCCGTGAAATACCCGTTGTACACCACCATGAGGTCGGTCGTATCGTTGATCGCGTAGAACGCGTTCAAATTAAACGAGTAGTAGTGTAACCGGTCGGGCAGGACGATCTCGGCGCCAGATGCATCGAAAGTCACGTTGGGCGGCGTGCGCAGCGAATCATTGACGAGGCTGAACCCGGCTTGCGTTGACAGCCGTGGGAGCGGCTGCCAGCTGAGCGACTGGGAGAGGATCTGCCGCTGGCGGCGGCCGCTCTGCACTTCCAGTCCGTTCGCCGCACGCGAGTGCGTCTTCGCAATCTGATAATCATACCGCGTGATGCTTGTGAGGTTCGGACGCAGACGCCAGGACACCCGGCTGTTGAGCCCGTTCACACGGAAGTCCTGCTTCTCAAGATAAGCCGGAAACCGGCTGCCACCGGTGATTCCGCCCGAATCGCGGATGTGGTCGTATTCACTGCGGTTGAAGCGGTGGTAGGCACCGAGCGTCAGGCGCACCCCCGGGCGGGCCTGCCAATGCGCTCCGCCGCGGATCCGGATCCGCTCCTGCTGGTAGTCCGTGAGACGGTCGAGGAGCAACGACGGCGTCGGCCCGCTCACCCGGAACTGTTCCTCTTCGAGGCTGCCCTCGCCGTATTCATACATGGCAGACCCGCTGAAGGTCCACCGGCGGATACCGGTGTAGCGCAGGTCCAAGCGGCCGGCGACAGAATTGAAATCCTTGTCACTCTCGACTTCTTGCTCGCTGAAGGAAACCGGCAACCCCGCCCCGGTCCCGACACTTGTCGTCGTGAAACCCGTCGACACATCCTGGTACATCCGCTCGAAGCGGAACGACGGAATGATTGTCCAGTGCTCGGCAGGTGAGTACACCGCTCCCACCGTGCCGACAAACTGCCGAAGATTGGAGTTGCCGAGAAGGTCGAGCACG
Source organism: Opitutales bacterium (assembly GCA_007134215.1). Classification (GTDB taxonomy): domain Bacteria; phylum Verrucomicrobiota; class Verrucomicrobiia; order Opitutales; family Oceanipulchritudinaceae; genus SLLG01. The sequence continues at coordinate 2,738 of SLLG01000179.1, forward strand.
CCCCCGTCCCGCGCCTGGCGGCCCGGAAAGTTCGGATCAAAAACAGGATCGGCCGACGCGCCGTAGATGCGATCGCCTGTAATGCGCCCGTTCAGGGTCGTCCACAGCGCGGACGACATGAGCGTGAGCTGTTCGGAGACAAAGGTGCGGACGGAGCCGTTCAGCGTGAGCATGTCGTTGTCGGTGCCTTCTTGGTGGACAAGGTAGCGGTCGGCGGCGGCACCCGGTTGGCGGCGCATGACCCGCCGGTTGTCTTTCTCCGCTTTCTCATAGACGACACCGGCTGACCACGTGGTCACATCGCCTTCATGGTCGGCCCGCAGCTCGATGATGTGCCGTGTCTCGTCCAAATCGTAGAAGGCGGGAACGACACTCCGCAATGCACCGGTGAGGTTGGTGTCACCCCACATGGTCGAGGCTTTCTGCCCTTCGCGAGCCGTCCGCGTGTAGCGCAAGGTATAGACCGGCGCCTGCGGGCGGTGGACCTGAAACTCCACGTAGAACTTCGAACGGTCCAACCCCAGCTCCGGCTGGAACGGAACGAGAAAGACGTCCGGCGGAAACCCCACAGCGTGCGCCGACGACCAGTACCGACGCGTCTCAAAGCCGAAGCGCAGGGTGGCGAAGTCTTCGTTGGTCAGACCCGCGTGGGCATGGTAATCGTCCAACCCTGCGATCGCGCGACCGTCGATGGTGAGGAGCCAACCGTCGTCGACATCGGTTCGGTAGCGGAGCGAGCTGATGCCTCCGAACGCGTCCTGGCGCATCCCCGCCCGCTCGCGGAAGGCCGCGCGGTCGCCGTCGACAAGGCCAACCCCCGCCTCAAACTCGACGTGGTTCTCCTCCGGGGGCGGCAGAAAGTCCGCATGCGCGAATGCTCCGATGAAAAGGGACAGACCGGCGAACACGGCAACCCGTGCCGAGAGAGAGGATATACGTTTCGATTCCATGGTCTTTACGTGTGGAGATTGGGTTGGCAAATGGGTTAGAAGCGAAGGGAGGAGCTGGCGTGCGAGCCGTGGACCGCCTCGTGGCAGCCGGCCACCCAGCAGGTGCCCCGTGAGAGGAACGCCGAGTGATCCCGCCCGCCGATCATGATGACCGCGCCGCCGCCCGGCCCTGTTCCCGCCGGCTCCACCATGTGGCACTGGAGGCAGAGATTGGACGTGCGCGACTTCAGAAGCATTGGGTTCACCGAGCCGTGCACTTCGTGGCATGTCGTGCATCCGTCCCGTATCGCCTCGTGTTCAAAGGCATACGGCCCCGCCTGCTCGCTGTGGCACTGGAGGCAAGTGTCGTTCGCCCCGTGGAGCGCCGTGCCCCCGCCGATAACCGCCGGACCTTTGTGCGGGTCATGGCAGTCCGTGCAAGTCATGTGTCCCGACATCACCGGGTGGCTGCTGGCGAGATGAAACTGGCCCCGCATGTCCGTGTGGCACTGGAAGCAAGCCTCCGACGAGCGCCCCGGATTGTGGATCGACATCGCCATCTCACCGCCGCTCTCCACGTGCAGGCTACCCGGCCCGTGACAGGACTCGCAGCCCAAGTCGATGTCGCCCGCCCCGGCCAGTTTCAAGTTCGCATGGGTGGCCGAGTCAAAATGGTCGGTGACATCCCAGTGGCACATCGCGCAGTCGCCCGAGCCCACAAATGACGCCCCCGCGATCTTCGGCGGCAACACAACCATGCGCTCCGTCGACGCGCAGGAGGCGATGAACACCGCCGCGGCGAATCCTCCGCCGATTAAAAAACGCCGCGCTTTCCGGCTGCGGGCAACGCCGCCCGCGATCTCGTTCAGCTTCCTATGGGTCATGTTTTCAGGAGTTTTGGTTAATGTTGGGGTTGGGGTTGGGTTGGCACGGGAAGCCCGTCTTCGGCACGAAAACAGCCTCACTGTAAAACAACACCGCAACCGAATAGGACCTACCAATCCGAAAAGCAACCGTTTTTTCATCGGCCCCATCACTTTTACTTACATTGCTCTCGTCGAGAGAAAGCAGCATCCATCGAAAGAGTCCTTTGATCTCCACAATCAATTGGCCTATAGACAGTTAAAAGAACAGCGACTCTCCTGGCCGGGTCGCCCCCTGCCGCTCCGGGCTTGCACAACGACGCCGGATATCTCTCCCAACCAAACGGTGAGGTCCCGGCACGGCGCGTTAGCGACGTTGACCAAGGCCGACTGCTCTAGGTTCAGGTGCTCAAGACTTCAACAAACTCGGCCTCATCCGGTTAGGCAGGAAAAATGCAAAAACGCGGGTCTCTGCGGCCCGCCTGACGGCGGGAGGGCTGCCGGTGGACCGGCGGCGCCCGGCAAACTCAACAACCATGCCCGGCGCCGACGGCACGCCGGATGCTTGGCAGATTTCCGCCGGGGCGGCTGGGAGAAAACTTGAAAATCCTGAAACTGAAGGATTGACTTGCCTGTTTCATTGAAACAATTTGATTTCATCTAATTTCAACCCCGGAAACCAAACCTTACACTTTTGCAAACAACGAAATCTCATAGCTTTAGAAATCCAAGTTCACGAATGAAAACGAAGTTCAAAAACGACAACGAATTGACAGGAATGCTCCGCCTGGCGGCGCACCGGTGAAGACCCGACTCCCTCTCCGGTGGATACCCCGTCGAACATAACGGAAGCGGTGACGCTCCTGCGCCCGCCCCTTCTGCGCTACGGCGCGGGGGCGGCGGACGCCTGCGCGGAGTTTCTCCGCGCAGGGGGTTTCCGTAAAGTGCTTTTGGTGAAGTCGCCGCACATCGGCGGGGCGGACGGGATGGTCCGCTCGTGGCGGGACGCGGTGGAGACGCTGATCGTCGACGACAGCGTTCCTCCGGAGCCGGACGTGGCGGCGTGCGAGGCGGTGGTGCGCGCGGCGGGGTCGCCCGCGCGGGACGCGGTCGTCGGCCTCGGGGGCGGCAGCGTGCTCGACGTGGCG
>SLLG01000039.1 GCA_007134215.1 Opitutales bacterium
AGACCGAGGTCATGGAACGGTTCGTCTTCAACCACCCCTCGTACCAGCAAATTGACGACTACCGCCGCTACATGGGCCCATACTTCTACCAGCTTTTCGCCTTTCCCGGCCAACCCGGCTACAACGTCCTCGACTTCGGCGACTACCTTTCCCTCGTCGTGCTCGACTCCGACCACAGCAACCCCGTCGACGGCGAACAGACCGAATGGCTGGAGAAGACACTCGCGGCCCGGCGCGGCGTACCCCATGTCTTTCCCGTCTACCACGTCTCGGCCTACCCCGGCGGGCAAAACGCCATGGAAGTGAATGACCCCGCCCGCCCATGGCGCAACGGCTACGACGGCTACAGCTCCGCGCGTGTGCGCCGATACTGGTCGCCCCTCTTCGAAACGCACGGTGTCCGCGTCGCCTTCGAGCACTACGGCCACGTCTACAAACGCACCGTCCCCATCCGCAACGGCGAACACCATCCCGAGGGAGTCGTCTACCTTGGCGACGGAGCCCTCGGCGAAACCCCGGCGGAACCCCGCGACGCCGCCGACTCATGGTACCTCGCGCACAGCACCGCCGCCTTGCACGCCATCATTGTCACCCTGTCCCCCGACGGCTCCGCCCGCTTCATCGCCGTCGATAATACCGGCGCGGTGATCGACGAACACAACGACACTCAGTAACCCCATCCTCCACGATTTCTTCCTCTCCGTCCCGCCACACCCATGCGCCCGTCCGTCACCAAAACTTCCTTTACCCTCCTCATTCTCGCCTTCCTGCCGGTCTCCGCCACAGCGGAAGCCACCGAACCCCTGCCCGGACTCTTTCTCACATGGCAACGCGACCCGACTACCACCATGACCGTGCAATGGCTGGAAGAAGCCGACGCCCCGCCCGGCCCGGCGCACATCCGGTATTGGGAAAAGGAGGACATGGAGACCGAGCAGTCAGAGCCGACAGACGTCTCCGCAATCCGCGGCTGGCCCGGTATGTTCCTGCACCGTGCCGAACTCACGGGGCTCGTTTCCGCCGCCGCCTACAGATTCCGCGCTGGAGAACACTGGCGGGAGTTCGGCTTCCGCACGATGCCCGCGGATCTGCGCGAACCCCTGCGCATCGGCATCGGGGGCGATAATTACAACGAGCACATCGAGTGGATGGAGCGCGTCAACCGCGCCGCCATGTACCACCGCCCCGATTTCATCGTGTGGGGCGGTGACCTCGCCTACGCCAATGCCCGGCCCGACCGCGTCAACCGCTGGCTCGAGTGGTTCGGCACCATCCAGTCCTCGCTCACCGACGCCGACGGGTTCATCCTGCCGGTCGTTGTCGCCATCGGCAACCACGAGGTTCTCGCGGGCTATCACTACGGACACCTCGGTTACGAAGAGACAGACGATTGGCGCATGCGCCTCGCCCCGTTTTTCTACCAGCTCTTCGCCTTTCCGGGACAGCCCGGCTACAACGTCCTCGACTTCGGCAACTACCTTTCGCTTGTTATCCTCGACTCCGACCACAGCAACCCGACCGACGGCGCGCAGGTGCCGTGGCTCGACCGTGTCCTTCGCGAGCGGCGGCACGTGCCCCACGTCTTTCCCGTGTATCATTTTCCCGGATACCCGGGCGTCGCCGGAGCGGGTGCCTACGGCGAGTTCGAAGCGGAGCGCGTTCGCCGCCACTGGTCGCCTCTCTTCGAACAACACGGCGTGCAGGTGGCGTTCGAACACCACGGCCATGTCTACAAACGCACCGTTCCCATACGGGAGGGCCGGTACCACCCCGCAGGCGTCGTCTACATCGGCGACGGCGCGTGGGGCGTAACCGTCAACCGCGCCGCCGATCCGGACACACGCTGGTATCTTGAACGCACCGCCGCCGAGCGCCACGCCGTCATCGCCACCCTTCACGGCACCCACCGCCACTTCCTCGTCGTCGACGAACACGGCGAAGTCATCGACGAGTTTCCCGCCGCCGGTGTACGCGGCCCGGCCAGATAACGGCCGACACCCTACTCCCCGGGCCCGCGCGCTTCGGCGACGGGCCGTCCGTTTTCGTCCCGGACGACGAGAGTCATCGGGCGGCAGCAGACCTCGCGGTCATAGTCGAGTTCGGCGGGCAGTTCCCACACGGGAGGCACGGGAATCTCGATCTCCTGAAAGCAGGCCGGGCACGTGACGCGCGCAAAATCCGTCTCCATGACAGCACAACCCGCTCAGCGCGCGGTTTCCTGGATGCGTGACTCGCGAATGACGGTGACGCGGATGGTGCCGGGGTATTGGAGTTCTTCCTCGATACGGCGGCGGATGTTGCGCGCGAGCTGGCGGGCCTCGGCGTCGCTGATTTCGGCGGGGGAGACAATGACGCGGATTTCGCGGCCGGCCTGGATGGCGTAGGCGTCGTTGACGCCGGCGAAGGAACGGGCGATGCCCTCGAGATTGCGCACACGCTGGATGTAGCTGTCGATGCTCTCGGCGCGCGCCCCCGGACGCAGGGCGGAGAGGCTGTCAGCGACGACGAGGAGCGGGGCGTAGGGACTCTCCGGCTGCACTTCCTCATGGTGGGCGGCGATGGCGTTGAGGACGCGCGGGTCTTCCGAGCCGAAGCGCTTGAGGAAATTGGCCCCCGCCACGGCGTGGCTACCGGCGTATTCCTCGTTGAGCACTTTGCCGATGTCGTGGAAGAGGCCCGCGCGTTTCGCGAGTTCGGTGTCGAGCCCCAGCTCGGAGGCAATGAGGGCGGAGAGGTTCGCGACTTCGATGGAGTGGTCGAGGGAGTTCTGGTTGTTGGAGAGGCGGTAGCGCAGCTTGCCCACGGCCCCGAGGACCTCCGGCGGCACGCGCGTAAGGCGCAGGCGGCGGAGGGCGTCTTCACCGATGTGGATGACGCTCTGCTTCACTTCCTCCTCGGCGGCGCGCACCGCCTCCTCGATCGAGGCGGGGTGGATGCGGCCGTCTTTCACGAGGGCTTCGAGGGCAATGCGCGCGACTTCGCGGCGCACGGGATCAAAGGAGGAGATGAGGACGCTGTCGGGCGTCTCGTCGATGAGCAGCGTGGTGCCGGTGACAGACTCGAACGACTTGATGTTGCGGCCCTCCCGCCCGATGATGCGGCCCTTCATGTCGTCGCTCGGCAGGGTGACGATGGTCGCCGTGATGTCGTGCAGCGGGCGCGAGGCGAGGCGCTGCATCGAGGCAAGAAGGGTGCGCTTGGCGTTTTCCTCGATTTCTTTTTCCGACTCGCTGAGGATTTCCGCGCGCAGCTCGCGCAGTTCCTCGGCGCACTCGTTGCGGACTTCACGGCGCAGGGCTTCGTGGATGGCCTCGACCGACATCGTGGACGCCGCTTCGAGGTGCCGCCGGTAGTCCCGCGCGAGGCCGCGCAGCTCTGATTCACGGGCCTCAAGGGTCTCCAGCTCTTTTTCGTAGGTCTCCCGCTTTTTTGAGAGAGCATCGCGCTCTTTCTCGGTGCTCAGAAGCGCGGCGAGCGCCTCGTCCTCCTTTTGCTCCAACTGGGAACGGCGGTCACTGAACTCGCGCTCTAGTTCGAGGCGCTTCTTTTCGTAGTCGAGCTGAATGCGGGAGCGCTCTTCCTTGACGGCGACCTCCGCCTCCCGCCGCGCGAGGGCCACGCGTTCTTCCGCCTCGGCCCGGACCGCGCGGGTACGCCGCCAGAAGTAGAGGCCCGCGACAACGGCAAGCACGAACGCCCCGGCAAGCGCCGGGTAGGTCATAAAAATGAAGTTGCTTGTGTCGCCTATGAACGGCATGCGCCGGTGGTTCTGCGGATTGCCCGCGCGAGTTGAGTTTTCATGGAGAAAATCCCCGGACTGCGGGCAGAGCTGTAACCTCCCCGCCGGACTGGGAATACCCACCACACAAGGGCGATGAAAAGAACGGGTGAGCGGACTCTGTCAAGTTTGCGTAAAGTTCCCCGGCCCGCGCTCATAGGGCGGTGCCGTCGGGGACGACCGCCCCCTTCATCACGATGAGCACCCCGTCGCGCACCATGATGTCGCCCTTGTGGAACATGTCGGGCTTGCCCTCCGGGCTAAGGCGCACGCCGTTGCCAATGCGCGCGTTTTTGTCGATGATCGCCCGCTCGATGTGGCAGTCCTCCCCCACGCCGAGGTGCGGGCGGCCGAGGCGCGTGTTCTCCGCGAGGTCCGACTCGCTCTCGAACCAGTCGCCGCCCATCATAACGACATCGGCGAGACGGGAACCGCGGCGGACCATGGAGCGCACACCGATGACCGAGTGGATGATTTCCGACTCACTCACGATGCTGCCGTCGGCGAGGATGGAGCGCTCGAAGCGGCAGGCGTTGATCTTTGAGGCGGGGAGATAGCGCGCACGGCTGTAAACCGGGTTGTTGCCGTCGAAAAAATTGAAGGGCGGCAGCGGATCGGTGAGCTGCAGGTTGGCGTTGAAGAAGGAATGCACCGTCCCGATGTCCTCCCAGTAGCCTTGGTAGATGTAGCCGTTGAGGCGGCGGCGCCCGAGCAACTCGGGAATGACCTCTTTGCCGAAGTCCGTGTAGTCCGTGTCGAGCGCTTCGCGCAGCACCTTGGCGTCGAAGCAGTAGATCCCCATGTTCGCGAGGACGAACCGCTCGCCGCCGTCGCCTTTGAGGTCCTCCGCGATGGCTTCCGAAACCGCCAGTCCCTCGATCACCGCCGGATCGGTCGGCTTTTCGACAAATTCCTTGATCGTCAGGTCCTCGTCCACCCGCATGAGCCCGAGCCCCGCGACCTCCGTGGTCTTCATCGCCTTCGCCGCGATCGTGACCTCCGCGGCGGACTCCCGGTGCTGCGCGATGAGCCCCTGGAAGTCCATCTGGTAGAGCTGATCGCCCGAGAGGATGAGCACGAGGTCGTCGTCGCCGAGGCCGAAGTGGTGGAGATTTTGCCGCACGGCGTCGGCCGTACCCTGATACCAGCTATCGCCCCGGATAGTCTGCTCGGCGGAGAGAATATCAACGAATCCGCCGCCGAAGGGGTCGAATTTGTAGCTCTCCTGAATGTGCCGGTGCAGCGAGGCCGTGTTGAACTGCGTGAGCACGAAGATCTGGTTGAGCCCGGAATTCACGCAATTGCTGATGGGGATGTCGACAAGACGGTATTTGCCCGCGAGGGGCACCGCCGGTTTGCAGCGCTCCGCGGTCAGCGGATGCAGTCGCGTGCCCCGCCCCCCGCCCATGATGACGGATATGACTTTCGATTTCATTGGCCTCCGGATTCGATTGGCAGTGGGATTGCGGAAAAGCCCGCCCCCCGTATCTATGCTTGCGTTATGGGGTGCCGTCTGATGCTTTGCAAACCCATTATGTGTGGCATTGTCGGCTATGTTGGAAAGCACAAAGCAGCGAATATCCTCATCGAGGGTCTGAAACGTCTCGAATACCGCGGCTACGATTCCGCCGGGCTGGCATTGCTCGACGAAAACGGCATCGAAGTAATGAAGAAATCGGGGCGCGTCGATGTCGTCGCGAAGGTCGCGCAGACGCGCGACAGCAACGCGAGCATGGGTATCAGCCACACCCGCTGGGCCACCCACGGGGGCGTCACCGATCAGAACGCCCACCCCCACCTTAGCTGGGACGGCAAGATCGCCCTCGTCCACAATGGCGTCATCGAAAACTACGCCTTCCTCAAAGCCGAACTCGAGGCCAAGGGCGTCACCTTCCGCTCCGACACCGACACCGAGGTCCTCGCCAACCTCATCGCCTTCTGCTACGACGCCGAGTCCGTGACAAACGGCGGCGGCCACTCCGCCGTGTTTGTCCAGGCCGTTCGCCAAGCGCTCCTTCAGGTCGAGGGCACCTACGGCATCGCCGCCATGTGCGCCGACGTCCCCGGCGAACTCGTCGGCGCGCGCAAAGGCAGCCCCCTCATCATCGGCGTGGGCAACGGCGAAAACATGATCGGCAGCGATGTCGCGGCCTTCGCCGGGCGCACGCAGAACGTCGTTTACCTCAACGACGGCCAGGTCGTCCACCTCCACCGCGGGGATTTCTCCATCACCACCGTCGACTCCCTCTCCATCGACCCCGTTATCAGCAAAATCGACTGGAGCGTCGAAGACGCCGACCTCGGCCACTACCCGCACTTCATGCTCAAAGAGATCTTCGAGCAGCCCATGGCCATCGAAAACGCCATGCGCGGGCGCTTCTCCCAGGACGCCAGCACCGCGCAGTTCGGCGGGCTCAACATCGATCCGCGCGAGCTGCGCCAGATCGACCGGATCGTGTTCCTCGGCTGCGGCACCGCGTGGCACTCCTGCCTCGTCGCCGAGTACCTTATCGAGAAATTCGCGCGCATCCCCGTCGAGGTCGAATACGCCAGCGAATTCCGCTACCGCAACGCCCCCCTCGACAAAAACACCCTCGTCTTCACCGTCAGCCAGAGCGGCGAAACCATCGACACCCTCGAAGCCATGCGCGAGGCCATGCGCAAGGGCTACCGCGTTCTCGGCATTACCAACGCCGTCGGCTCCACCATCGCGCGCGAAAACGACGGCGGCATCTACCAGCACAGTGGCCCCGAGATCGGCGTCGCCTCCACCAAGGCCTTCACCGCCCAGGTCCACATCGCCGCCATGCTCGCCCTCTACCTCGGGCGCATGCGCGACATGAGCTTCACCGACGGCCGCCGCGTCGTCAGCGCCCTCCAGAAAACCCCGGGCCTCATCAGCCAGGTTCTCGACCGCTCCGAGGAAATCGAACACATCGCGCACAAATACGCCGATAAAAACGACTTCCTCTTCCTCGGGCGGCAGCTCATGTTCCCCATTGCCCTCGAAGGCGCCCTCAAGCTCAAGGAAATCTCCTACATCCACGCCGAGGGCTACCCCGCCGCCGAGATGAAGCACGGCCCCATCGCCCTCATCTGCCCGGACTGCCCCACCGTCGCCTTTGCCCCCAAAGGCGAAATCTTCAAGAAAGTCCTATCCAATATCCAGGAAATCAAGGCGCGCAACGGCCCCGTCATCGCCATCACCAATGCGGGCAAAGAATTTCCGGAGGGCCTCGCCGACGACGTCATCAACCTGCCCGAAAGCCCCGAGGTCGTGCAGCCCACCCTCTTCACCGTCCCGGTCCAGCTTCTAGCCTACTACATCGCCGTGGCCCGCGGGTGCGACGTCGACAAACCGCGCAACCTCGCCAAATCCGTGACGGTCGAATGACCGCGCCCATGGCCCGCGCCAGCAAAGAATTCCTCTACGGCCTCAACCCCGCCTTCGAAGCCCTCATCGCCGGGCGGCGGACCTTCCACGGTGCCTACATCAATGCCGCCACCGCCGGGTCCGGACGCCTGCGCAAACTCGTCGAACGCATCGAAGCCGACGGCATCCCCGTCGAGTGGACCGACAAAGGCCGCCTCCAGCAGCTCTGCGGCTCGCGTGAGCACCAGGGCATTGTCCTGCGCACCAGCCTCTACCCTTACACCCCCCACGACGAACTCCTCACCGCCCCCCGCGCCCTCCTCCTCGACAACGTCGAAGATCCCCACAACGTCGGCGCCATCCTCCGCAGCGCCGAGATCTTCGGCTTCTCCGAAGCCCTCCTCCCCGTCAAGGGCGTGCCCGAAATCTACCCCAGCGTCGTCAAAGTCTCCGCCGGCGCCGTCGAACACATGCGCGTCGCCCGCGACTGCACCGCCAACCGCTACGCCAGGCAAGCCCTCGAAAAGGGCTACCACATCGCCGCCCTCGACGCCAAAGGCACCGCCGAACTGCGCGCCTTCGCCGCCCGACCGCCCGAAAAACTGCTCCTTGTCATCGGCGGCGAAGACCGCGGCGTCGGCCAATACATCCTCAACCACGCTCACACCACACTCCGCCTCGACCAAGCCGGCCGCGTCAACAGCCTCAACGCCTCCGTCGCCGCCGGCATCGCCATGTTCGCCCTCGCCTGATCTCTTTCGTCAAATATAATTATCTTTGAGCTATAATTATTTTATTGACTTGCCCCCACATCTCCCAAAAATCCAAAGGCAATTAACGAGAGGATCCAATGGGAGAGATACGTATAAAGGCTGAAACGGTCGCCGTTTACCATGTGACGGCGAGACTTGTGCACCGGCAGCGCCTCCTCTCGGATGCCCACCGGGAGGTATGGGTGGAAGCCCTGCGCCGGGCTGCAGCATTCAGTGGCGTGGAGCTGATCACCTATTGCTGCCTGCAGAACCACTTTCACATCCTCGTGCGCATCGATCCGGCGACGAGCCACTGCTCCGACGCGGAGCTTGTGCGCCGATTCCAGAGCCTTTACGGAACAGCACGCGCGCAGTGGTGCGGGCTGGACGCGTCCGGCTTGGAGCACGCCCTCGCACACGATCCGCCGGAGGCGGCGGAACGCCTGCGCGAACGGCTGCGGCGGCGCATGGGCGATGTCTCCGAATTCATGCGCACCCTGCGGCAGCGCTATACGAAGTGGTTCAACCGCGCCTGCGAAACCGTGGGCACCCTTTGGGCAGAACGCTTCGGGAGCGTGCTGATCGAGGACACCCCATGGCTCGTCGGCCTCGTGGCTGCCTATATTGACTTGAATCCCGTGCGCGCAGGTATCGCCTCGCTTCCGGAAGATTACCGCTGGAGCGGCTACACCGCGGCGCTCGCGGGAGACACGGGCCTGCGCCGAGCCTTAGCCCGGTGCCATCCACAGGCACCGGACGAAAAGGCGGCACTTGCCCGCTACCGCCTCGTCATGCTGGGCAAAGGTGCCGCCGCAAAGCGCGACGGTTCCGGGGCGCGCGTCGATCCGGCGGCCCTCGTCGAAGCAGTGCAGAACGGCGGCGAACTGGAGGTGCACGAGCTGCTGCGGCTGAAACTTCGCTTCCTCACGCAGGGGAGAGCCTTGGGCAGTCAGCATTGGCTGCGCGAGGGCGCGGGCGCCACCGCGCTCTGCCTCATGAAGAAACCTCCGGCATGCCCCGCTGTTGAAGTGCTGGACGGCGCAGACCTCGCCGTAGCCCGTCCAAGACTCGCGAAACACGGCGTCGCGGAACCGCAAACAGAATCATAGCAAACGACACCCGGCACCACACCACCCCCGCATCACCCGGTTCGAATGAAGGACGTCCCGAGGTGCCAATCCGTCCCTATCCCATCCCGGTCAGCCAACCATTCCACCTTCGAACCATGTGCCCAACTGAACGCTGACAGGAGGCGCCCGCCTTTCGCACGGGCGCACATTCGGCATTCGGCAATCTCCATCAGGTTCGACCCTGTGGTTTCGAGCGTCCGCCGACATATAATTTCTCAAAGAAAATTTTGTTTACAGACGGATGGCAATGATGATCAAGAACCGCTGTCAGAATTGCGGTATGTCGCGTACGTGGACCGGTAGATACCGTGGAAAAAAATAATGTCGAGCTATTTAACTCGCGTTTGGAAACCAGTGGCAAAGAGCTAAGAGCTGGACCAAAAAGATTCACAAGGAGGCATTCGGGTAGCTGCCGAGCCATTTCACGAAGGGACAGAAACGCTCCAGCTCCTCAATCGCCTCGCCGAGCGCGGGATCGTCGCGGTGGCCGGAGACGTCGATGTAGAAGTAGTAGTCCCAGAGCTTTTTCCGGCTTGGGCGGGACTCGATCTTGGAGATATTGATGCCCCGCATACTGAACGGAAAGAGGGCCTTGATAAGCGCACCGGGATTGTTGTCGGGTAGCGTGAAGACAAAACTGCTCTTGTCGCGCCCCTCACCCAGCCGCGGCGTGCCGTGTTTTCCGATGACGAGAAACCTGGTGACGTTGTCCTGCTCGTCGTTGATGCGCTCCGCCTGCACCGGCATCTCGTAGAGGACGGCGGCGATCTCGCTGGCGATGGCGGCGGCTTCAGGGTGCTCTTTTGCGTATTTGACGGCGGCGGCGGTGCTCGTTGACTCAACCAGATCTGCGCCCGGCAGCATGCGGGCGATCCACTGGCGGCATTGCCCGAGAGCGTTGTCCTTCGAGTGAATGGAGCGGATTTCTTCGGGCGGCGAGTGCGAGATCAGGCAGTGGGAGATCTCGAGATAGATTTGCGCGACGATGGTAAGTCCCGCCTCGACAAGCATGTCGAGGGAGCTGATAACCGTGCCTTGTGTTGAATTCTCGATCGGCACGACACCGTATTCCGCATCCCCTCGGCGCACCGTCGTGAACACGTCGGGGACCGTCTCCAGCGACGTGTAGACGCTGGCTTGGCCGAAATTTTTGAGGGCCGCCTGGTGCGTATAGGTTGCCTCAGGACCGAGGTAGGCGATGGTCGTGGGCTTTTGCTGCTCGCGCGCCGCGGAAAACACCTCGCGGTAGATTGCGCGCAGCGCGGCCTCGGAGAGCAGGCCCTTCGACTGCGCCTTGAGGCGCCCGAAAATCTCCTCCTCACGCGTCGGCACATAAACAGCGGTGCCCGCCTTCATCTTCAGCTTACCGATATCTCCGGCGAGCCGAACGCGCTCGTTCAGCAACTCGACGATGGTCGAATCAATGCCGTCGATCTCCTTTCTGAGTGCCTCTAAATCCATTGACGCACGGAGATTGACGAGGACACGCGCCGTGACAAGCCGCATTCGTCCGCAGGATCACCGGTCGCACCCCTGCGCGGTTCACACCGCCCCCGCAGCATCAGCGGATACCCGTTTTAGTGCCGCCGCGCACGGATCCCAACCATAATGGTCCGGCACTCGGCGCGGGTTCTGCGCCCACCACAACAGTTCCCCGACTAGCGCCCCGACATCGCCAAACGGCACCACCGACCCGTTTTCCCGGTGGCGCACAAGATCCTTCGCCCCCACGCGGTCGCTCACCACGCACGGAACGCCGGCTTCCAACGCCTGCACTACGACAAGCCCGAACGCCTCCTCCGCCGAAGGCAGGACGAGCAGGGACGCCTCCGCGAAAGCGCGCCCAAGTTCCGCCTGGGACACCGCACCCATTCGCCGCAGCGGCACGGCACCGCCGTAAGCCGAGAAATCCCCTTCCGTTTCGGCCATGGGAGGACCGTAAAAACATGCCTCCCAGTCGCGCCGTCCGACAGCCTCGAGCGCCTTCAACAAGTAATGAATTCCCTTGCGTATGCTCAGCTGCCCCGCGAAACAAATCCGGAACGGTCCGGCCGGAATCCGCCCGGACTTTGGAAACCTCGCGGGGTCCGCACCGTAGGGCACCACCCAGATCCGGTCCTCCGCCACACCCTCGCGCAGGAGTTGCTCCCGCACAACCGTCGACGCCACGCAATGAAAGTCGGCCAGTTCCATCTCCGCGTCAATGCGCCGCAGCAGGGCGGCGCTGCGGTCCTCCCGCAACGGCGAGGCCAGCCCGGCCCGGGCATACTCCGGCGCGATCAATGCCAACTGCTGGCGAAGCGGCCCGCTCGCGTGGTTCAAAACCGTGCGCACCCCTAGCCTCCGCGCCCGCTCAAAAATGCGAAGACACTGCCCCGGCAAGCCATGGATGAAATCAGCCGGTTCCAGCATGCCCGCCACCCGCCGGTCGAAACCCGTGTCCTGCCACTGGAAAAGTCTCGAGTTGGGCGGACGCCACCGCTCCGGAATCCGCTGCAAGCCGTAGGTCACAAGCGTGCGGAAGCTGGCCGCGCGCATCGCAAATCCCTGCGGCGGGCGCAACCGCCACCGGGGATACCCCGAATAATACATCCCGCCAACCCCCAGCGTGCGCAGGGCCACCGCAAGATCGTAGACATGACAAGGATTTGTCGCGGCAAACGACACCGTGACCTCCGCCCCGTCGTTCGGAGCCGTCGGATTGTTTTCGGCACTCACTCCGCATCCATGGAGAAGCCATTTCCCGCGTCGGCGCAAGATCGCAGGCATTCCGTTCTGCCCGCCCGGCCGACCCGGTTGTCCCGACATTCGCCGTGCAAGCCCCGCCCGCCCCCGTCCGCAAACCGAAGGCAGGCAAAATAATGGTACTAAGCATAGTTCAATAAAAACACGATTTTGTGATTCTTGATCTAAATCGAATAAATAAAATATATATCTGAGCATCTAAAGAGTGATACAAGCCGCATATCTACAATTGTTTCCGGAAATCGATTAAGCATTGCCAGATGCTTTGTCTGCTCGCAAAATTATTCTTCGAGATTTTATGGTTGCTTGTTGACGAGTTGTTCACAGCGGTCCGCTTTAGCGTTGCGGACCGGGCGGGAGCGCCTAGCTATTTAGGTTGATGGCTTTCAGTGGTTGTGGACGGAACCTGTTATGCCTTGCGCTTGTTATCGCCGGGATGGCCGCCCACTGCACCGTCGCCGCGCAGCCGGTGAGCGTGCAGAATGTGCGGTTCGCCCGCGACCGCGCCCCCGGCATTGAGGGGCACTGGCTGGAGGCCGCGGTGGAACTGCGGGGCGGTCCGTCGATCAAGGGGGGCGAAGGGCACGCGGCACGCTTCAATTCGCGGATCGAAGTCGTATTTCAAGCCGCCTATGCGGTGGGCGACACGGCGGCGGCCCGGTATGCGTTCTACCGCTCCCGTGCGGAAATTGCGGCGCTCGCGCAAAACCAGCGGGCGTTCGTGTATTTTTACCTGCCGCCGGAGGTGGTCAACCGCGACCGGTTGGAGCGCGAGCCGTATGCCTGGCGCGTCGCGCTGGCGGTCGACGGACAGCCCCTGCCGAACGCTCCGGAACAGTATTCGCGCAATCTCGGGGAGCCACAGGCAGCGCAGAGCTTTCTGCGTCGGATCACCGAAGACGCACCGAAGAACGACGGCGTGATGCTGCCCATTTACCTGACACCGTTTTACCAGCGGGAGTCCGGTCGATTCCGCGACCTGCCCTCGTTTATCCGCCGCGAGCCCGAGCCCGCCGCAACCCGGGAGAGTGAGGAGGGTGAGCCGTGAGCACCCGGCGGCGGGAGGTGCTCTACGCGGGCAGCGGGCATGTTGCACTCGCCCGTATTGACACGGCCTCCGCGCCGCCCCACGTCGAGTCCTTCGCCGCCGTGGAAATTTCCGGCGACACGGAGGATCCCCGCGCATACGCCGGTGCCGTGGCGACCGCCCTCTCCCGCCTTGACCCGGTGCCCCGGCAGGGCGTGCCGCTGACGGTCGTCTGCGCACCCATGCCCCTTCTCGCCAAAGTGGTGGAAGTCCCGCGTGTCGCCGCCGCGAACGCCGCCGAAACCCTGCGGCACGAAGTTCGGCAGGCCGTGCCGTATCCGCTTGAGGAGGTCATCTGGGACCACGCCTTGGTGGGCGACGACGGATTCGAACGGCGGGTGGCGCTCGTCGCGGTGCGGCGGGAGTGGCCGGAAGCCATTGTCGATGCCCTGCGTTCGGTGGGTCTGCCCGTGGCGGAGATCGCCGCGCTGCCCGCCTGCATGGTCAACGCCGCCCGCGCGGCGGATGGTGCTGGCGGGGACCGTGTATTGATCGACGCCGGGCACCGGGCAACGCACCTCGTGTTTATGGGCGGGGAACACTTTGCCCTGCGCACGGCGGCTTTCGGCCACGAGTCGGCGGGAGCGGACCGGGAGGCCTTCGTGCGCCGCCTCGGCAACGAAGTCGCGCGCTCTCTCGCGGCACAGAAACGGCAAAACAAGGACTACAAACCGGACCGCGCGATCATCACCGGATCTGCGCTCGACAAAGTCGCCGACCTGCCCGCGCTTCTAGCCGAGCACATCGGCATGGGCGTCGATCCGCTTGGCGCGGACACGGATGCCGTCGGTGCGGGCGACGGCACCCGCGCTGTGATGCTCGGCGCCGTGGCCGACAGCGGTGCGCCGGGCACGCTACGCTTCGATCTTCTACCCGGTGCCCTGCGCGAGGCCCGCGCCTTTCGCTGCCGGATGCCCGGGCTTTGCCTTGCGGCCTGTCTCTTTTTCGCGGCAGGAGCCGTGTTCTATGCAGGCGAACGGCAGACGGAGCGGCAACTCGCGGCGCACGAAGCCGCCCTGCGTGAAGCCGGCGCACCCGTATACACCCTCGACGCAAGGGTGCGCGCGCTTAGCGAGGAGGCCGACGCTCTGGCCGAGGAGCTGCGCGATGTCGGTGCCCTCGCCGGCGTGCGGGGCAACTGGCTGCGCTTTTTCGCGGATCTGCAGGACCGGCTTTTCGCCGTCGAAGACGTATGGATCGACGCACTCGAGGTCCGTCGCCGCTCCCCGCCGACCGCCGAACCGGCGGATTTCCACTACGATGAAGCACCGGTCCCGCGCCCTACGGTCGAGCTTACGCTCACCGGTCGCATGCTCGACCGCGAAAACCCGCTCAGCCGGGCAAGTCCCGACATGCGCTCGCGCATCGGCGCTCTCATCGACGGATTCACGCTCTCGGAGTTTGTCTCGACCATCGGCGAACGCCGGTTCGATACATCGCAGCCCGGTATCCTGCGCTTCGAGTTTACCCTTCTGACGGACCCGGAACACCCCCTCTGAGAATGTCCCCGATCTTCCGCCAGCCGCTGTTCTGGACCCTCGTCGCGCCGCCCCTTCTCGGTGCCTGTATTCTGGCGGCGCTCGCGTTCTCGCAGCGGGCGGAAAACCGGGAAACACTGCGCCGCACCGACCAGACCGCCCGCTCCCTCGCCGCCGTGCAGGCCGCGAGGCCGAGTCCCGCCGACGCCTCCGTGCGTGCCCTCGAGGCCGAAATCCGGCGGTTGCAAGCCCTGCGCGGCGACGTCCACCGTGCCCTCGCCTCCGAGCGGGGACCGGAGCCCGCGCCGGACTACCGCGGACCGGAAGAGGTGTTTTTCGAACTCGCCGAATTCACCGAGCGCATGGCGGCAAAGTGCGCGGAAGGCGGCGTCCACGTGCCGGAAGGCGCGGGCTTCGGCTTCCGCGACGCCGTGGAACGCGGGCGCCTCCGCTTCGACACCAGGGACGCCGACGCGCGCAGCGCGGCCATGGCGGCGCTCAACCGACAACGGCAGATCCTCGAACACGCGCTTACCCGCCTCGTGGAAGCCGGGCCGCAGTCCATCCTGCTCGTGCGCCGCGAATCGGTGGAGCTGGAACCGGCGGCGCAACGCCTGCGGGAGCCCGAGTTGTTCCGCATCGACCCGCTCGCCTCCGCACGCGTGCCGGACGCTGTCGACACCCTTGCCTTCGAAGTCACCTTCGAAGGCCACACCGCCGCCCTGCGTGACTTCCTCGCCGCGCTCGCCTCCGTCGAATTTCCGATCGCCGTGCGCGGCGTCTCCGTCGAACAGGCGGCCCCCGATACGGACCCTGCGGAACGCTCGACCCGCGCCGCCCCCGCCGCCCGCGGGCGCGCCCCCACCCCTTTCGAGATCTTCGGTACCGCAGCGCAGGGCGCAGAGGAAACGGAACCCGCGCCGGCCGCCGTCCCCCTTGTGCGCGACAACCTCTCGCGGTTTGTCGTTACTTTTGAATACTTCGAGGTCACGCACCGGCCCGAAACCGAAGGAGAGTATCCGCCATGAACCGCAGCGACGCCATATTCATCGCCGCTGGCGGCGCCGCCCTTCTCGCCGCCGGGCTCACTGCCCTACTGCGTGCCGCACCGCCGCCCGTGCCCGCACCGCCCGCCGCGACCCACCCGCCCGAGCCCCGCGCCGTTCACGTGCCCGACCCGGCACCCGCCGCGTGGGCCGAGCCGCCCGGCCAGTCGGCTGGACCCGAATGGCTCTTCGAGGTCTTCACGCCGCCCATCATCTACTTCGACCGGGAGCGCAACGCCTTCGACGTCACACCCCCGCGGCGCACAGAACCGTCCCCTCCTTTCGCGCTCATCCCGGTGCGGTTCGAGCGCGCCCTCTACCGCCTGCAATACGCCGCGCACGCCGGCGCGGAGGGGCGCTACATCGTTGAAGTCCGCGACGAAGAGGCCGACACTTGGCTCCGCGGGCGCGTAGGCGAACACATCGGGGAAGGACACTTCCGCATCCTCGATTTCTCTGTCGAGCGCATCCGGGTGCCCGGCTCCGGTGAAGGAGACACCGCCTACGTCGACGAGATTATCCGCCTCGAGGTCTTCGACGACCGCACCGGTGAGACCGTCGTCCTCTCACGCGAACCGCGATACGAAGACACATGGACACTCCTCGCCGATGCAGGCGGTATCACCGTCACCCTCACCGAGGGCGAGAAATGGCGCGACGACGGCACCGTCTACACCGTCGAGTCCATGGACCCCGCCGCCGGTCACGCCCGCGTCACCCGCCGCCGCGGAGACGACGCCGAACCCGAAAGCCGCGATTTCTCCATCCCGCCGGATCCGTCCGTGCTCGAAGAACCGTAACCCGAACGCCTTCTTTCCGATGAACCATACACGCTGCCTCCGCCACCTTCTCCTTTTCCTCCTGATTCTTGTGCCATGGCCCGCCGTGTCGGCACAAGACGGGCCCGACCACGTCACCATGCTCGCCGAGGCCCTGCGCGCGCGATCCGCCGGCAACCTCGAAACCGCTGAAGAGAGACTGACCCGCCTCGCCGCGCTTGCCCCCGGCGACACCAACATCCGCGCCCTCCTCGAATCCGTGCGCGCCGACATCGCCCGGCGCGAGCGCGGCGAGGCACCCCGTTTCCAGACAACGGCTCCGGCGCCATCCCCGGCGCGGACCGGTGCCGGCGCGCCGCCCGACCTCGACCGCCTCGTCCAGGAAGAAAGCGAACGCCTCCGCGCACGTGCCGCGGAGACCGGCCAACCCGCCGGTGCCCAGCCCAGTCGGCAAACGCACCGCGGTGCCGCCGACCTCCCCGATATCGACGATGTGAGCCCCGGATTTGCGCGCGGCCAGGAACAGATCGCCGACCTGCTGCGCCGCGGCCGCGCCCAGTTCATCGCCGGAGACTACGAAGGCGCGCGGGAGACCTACGCGCAGGTCGAAGCGCGCGATCCGAACAACGCCGAAGCGAAATATTTCCAGGCGCAGATCGCCCGCCGCGTGCGCGAGGCCGGCGACCTCGACCGCTACAAGACCCGCGAGCAGATGATGGAGGAAGTCGCCCGCGGGTGGCAGCGTCCCCAAGTTTTCGACCGTGATTTCACGGCCCGCGCTGTCGTCGAAGACCGCGGACTGCGCGAGAAATTGCAGGAGATCACCCTGCCGCGCGTGAGCTTCGCCGGCGTGCCGTTGAGCCGTGTCATGGATACACTCTCCGCCCTTTCCGAAGACTACGACCCGGAAGGCACCGGCGTGAACATGGTTCTCATAGATCCGGCGGGCGCCGATCCTCGTGTATCGATCACACTGCGCAACCTGGCCCTCAACCGTGTGCTCGACTTCATTGTCGAGTCTGTCGGTTTTGAATACGATGTGCAGAGCGACGCCGTCGTCGTGCGCCAGGGGATGGGGCCGGGCACACGCCTCGAGACCGATTTTTTCCCCATCAGCCGCTCCACCATCATCCGCCTCACCGGTCTGGGGGCGGGGGCCGCCACCGCCGCACCAGCGGGGCCGGCAGACCCCTTCGCCCCGCCCCCCACGCCGACGCCCGGCGCCACCGTAGGCGAAGAAGAGACCGCCCTGCGCAACTTCCTCCAGCGCGCGGGCGTGCCGTTCGACACTATCGAAGGCGCCAACCTCGCCCTCGCCGACGGTCAGCTCATCGTCACGCAAACACCCCGCAACATGGAGCGCGTCCGCAACATCCTCCGCCGCTACACCGAGGTGAAGCAAGTCGAGATCGAGGCCCGCTTCCTCGAAGTGCAGCAGGGAGACCTCGAGGAACTCGGCTTCAATTGGTCTGTCGCCATGGGCGGATTCCCGCTCTTCGACCCGCAGACGGGAAACCCCATCATTGGCCCCGACGGTCGCCAATTGCGGGGCCACCGCCGTCAGTTCGACACACAGGGCCGCCGCCTGAGCGATCCCTTCACTGTCGCCGGGCTTGAGAACCCGCTCTCCATTGTTACACCCGACATCCCCGGCGAGGAGGGCCAACCCGCCGTCCCCGGGCGCGAGATTGTGGTCCCCCAGGGCGCGCCCATCATCCCCAACAACCTCGACCTCGGCGCGGGCACGGGCGATTTCGCCCGCATCTCCGGTGTTATCGGCACCGCCGACATCGACCTCGTCATCCGCGCCCTTGAGCGCAAGACGGGCAACGACCTCATGAGCGCGCCCAAAGTCACCGTCCTCTCCGGCAAGACCGCCGAGATCACCGTCGCGCAGGAGCTGCTGTATCCGTCCAACTACGACCGCGTCGAGGCCCAGGTCGGGCGCGGCGATTCCCAGGCCGGTTCGGCCGGTGTCGCCATCACCGCAGGCACACCGCAGAATTTCCGCGTGCGCAATGTGGGCGTCGAAATGGAAGTCACGCCCACGGTCGAGGACGACAACGCCATCAGCCTCCTCCTCGAGCCCCGCGTGACTGAGTTCGAGGGCTTCGTGGAATACGGCGGCACCTCCGTGGCCATCGCCTCCAACACGACCGTCACCGTGCCGAGCGGATTCTACCAGCCCATCTTCAGCGTGCGCCGCGTGCGCACCGAGGTCACCATCTGGGACGGCGCAACCGTCGTTATGGGCGGGCTCACGCGCGAGCAGGCGGTTTCCGTGCACGACAAGGTGCCGGTCCTCGGCGACATCCCGCTCCTCGGCCGCCTCTTCCGCAGCCAGGGCGAAAGCACCCAGAAGCGCAATCTCCTCATCTTTGTCACGGCCAACCTCATCAGCCCCGGCGGTTCGCCCGCGCGCCAGCAGATCAGTTCCGTCGACCCCGGTTCGCTCTTCCAGAACCCGACGATCGTCACGCCCGGCGGCGCCGTGAACCGCGGTGTACGCGAGAACGAATAGCCACACCGGAGGCACGCCCATGAAAACGCCCGACCATTTGCGGAACGGATTTGCCCTCGCCCTCCTGCTTGTCGCGGCATCTGCCGCAGTGCCCGCCCGCGCCCAGGAGATCGTCTACGAAACGGGGTTTGAGAACATAACGAAGGGAAGCTACGCCGCCGCCGCCGTCAACATCGACGGAGTGGAGTGGATACTCGAAAACGTCCTCATCGGCACCGCCGAGTCCGACCGCAGGAACGGAGACCGGTCGGCCCGCTTCCGCTTTGAAAGCCCCGAAAGCGTCGCCTCCATGACGATGCTCGGCGACTTCGCGGAGGGCGTGGGCGAAGTGCGTTTTCTATACGCGCGCTTCGGCAACGACGACGACCCGCCCGCCTTCGTCGTCGAAAGCTCGGTCGACGGCGGCGAGACATGGGAGACCGAGGGCGGACCGTTTGCCACCGCCGGCGTCAACACCCTCACCGAGGCGACTGTCCGCGTGCTGCGGAGCGGCGACGTGCGCCTGCGCTTCCGCGCCGTTCCGCCGTCGGGCAACGGGCAGCGTTTCAACCTCGACGACATCACCGTCACCGCCTTCGACGA
>SLLG01000215.1 GCA_007134215.1 Opitutales bacterium
TCTTCGCCGACGAGGGGGAGACCGCATTCCGTGCCAAAGAGCGTGCGTTTATCGAGAGCGGCCATCCTCCGCGGGGCGTTGTGGTGGCGTGCGGCGGCGGTCTGCCCATCCCCGCGGGGATGCGCGATTTGCTTCTCTCCAAAGGAATCGTCGTCTGCCTCTTCGCCAATCCGGACACGATTATCGAGCGCACCCTTGGCAATGACAAGCGGCCGCTCCTGCGCACGGAGGATCCGCGCGAACGGGTCCGCGCGCTCCTCGCCGAGCGGGAGCCGCTTTATATGCGCACCGGAATCGGGGTTTGCGCCGAGGGCCGTTCTCTCTCTGAAGTCGTGCGTAATGTCGTGCGCGTATACCGTCGTGAAGCCAGCAGCCGAAAGCATCCCGCCGTCCCGGCGCAAAAGACATCTTGAATGGGTCACGCCGTTTGGCGCCCTCGTCTTCTGCGCGCTCACTGCCGCCTACCTTTGGCTGCTCTCCGGCGGCGCTGCGCAATGGCGCTTCAACGTCCCGGCGAGGATCGGTCTCGGGATCTTTTTCGGCCTCTTCGCGGCGGCTGCGGCGGGGGCGGCTTTCTTCATGCGCCGCGAGTTCGGCCGCCCGGCGGGGCGCGCGCTGCGCGCGGCGGCGTTCTGGGAATTGCGCTGGCTGGGGTGGGTGGGCCTTGCGGTCGCGGCGGGCGCGGTCGCGGGCACGTTGCTCTTCGCGCTTGCGTGGACGCTGCTGCCGTTCGAGCGAGAGCTGGCGGGGATGCTTGCGCAGGGCGCGCGGGACGGGGCTTTTTACGTGTTTATCTGGGCTCCGGGCGGGGCCTTCATCCTTTGCGTGATCGAGGCGCGGCGGCGGCGTGGCCCGGAATAGCTTTGCGCGCGGGGAAAGGTTTCTCCAGAAGATACCGGACGATTGCTCCTTCTCCGGGACCGGACGATCCCGTTTCCCGGACTCAAAATGCCTATTATTCGAATACCATGACCATAGAGGAAAAACAAACCGTCGCGCCCGAGTGCGACTACGCTTTGAACACAGAGCCGCCGACGGCGAACCGCGATGTCGTCAGCTGGGTCCAGCGGGTGGCGCGGCTTTGCGGCCCCGACCGCGTTCACTGGGTGGACGGTTCGGAAGAGGAGCGCGACGCCCTCTTCGCCATGATGGTGAAAAAGGGCCACTGCGTGAAGCTCGACGAGAAGAAGCGCCCCAACAGCTACTATTTCCGCTCCGATCCGCGGGATGTCGCCCGCGTGGAGTCGCGCACCTTCATTTGTTCGATGTCCGAGGACGCCGCCGGACCGACGAACAACTGGATGGCCCCGCGCGAGATGAAAGACAAGCTCAACGCCCTCTCCGAGGACTGCATGGAGGGGCGCACGATGTATGTCATCCCCTTCAGCATGGGGCCGGTCGGTTCGGAGATCTCGCAAATCGGTATTGAGATCACGGATTCGCCCTACGTAGTCGTGAACATGCGGATCATGACGCGCGTCGGCCTCAAGGTGTGGGACGTTCTGGGGGAGGACCGCAACTACGTGCGGTGTGTGCATTCGGTCGGCTGCCCGGTGCGCAAGCCGGAGGACGACGCCGCATGGCCCTGCAATCCGGACAACACCTACATCGCCCATTTTCCGGAGGAACGCACAATCCTCAGCTTCGGCTCGGGCTACGGGGGCAACGCCCTGCTCGGGAAGAAGTGCTTCGCCCTGCGCATTGCCTCCGTCATGGCGCGGGACGAGGGGTGGCTGGCGGAGCACATGCTCATCCTCGGTGTGAAAGATCCATCGGGGCGGAAGACCTACGTCACCGGTGCGTTCCCGAGCGCCTGCGGCAAGACGAATTTCGCCATGCTGATTCCGCCCAAGGAGATGCGGGACGAAGGCTGGGAAGTGACCTGCGTGGGCGACGACATCGCGTGGATCAAGCCGGGTGCGGACGGCCGCCTGCGCGCGATCAATCCGGAGGCCGGGTTCTTCGGCGTGGCGCCGGGCACGAGCGAGAGCACCAACCCCATGGCTGTGGCGTCGTGCGCGAGAGACAGTATCTTCACCAACTGCGCCCTCACGGAGGACGGCGACGTGTGGTGGGAGGAGATGACGGAAGCGCCGCCGCCCAAACTAATCGACTGGAAAGGGGGGGAGTGGACGCCGGGCTGCGGGCGGCCTGCGGCGCACCCCAACAGCCGCTTCACGGCACCGGCGGCGAACTGCCCGATCATTGATCCCGCGTGGGAAGACCCGGAAGGCGTGCTCATCAGTGCGATGGTCTTCGGCGGGCGGCGCATGAGCACGATCCCGCTCGTCTACCAGAGCTTCAACTGGCAGCACGGAGTGTATGTCGGCGCGACCATCGGCTCCGAGCGGACCGCCGCCGCCGAGGGCAAGGTCGGGGAGATGCGGCGCGATCCCTTTGCCATGCTGCCGTTTTGCGGCTACCACATGGGCGACTACTTCCGCCACTGGCTGAAGATGGGCAAGCGCATCAGGCACGCCCCGCGCATCTTTCACGTCAACTGGTTCCGCCGCGGCGAGGGCGGCAAATTCCTCTGGCCCGGGTTCGGGCAGAACATGCGCGTGCTGCGCTGGATCGTGGAGCGCGCGAACGGACGCGGCATCGGCACGGAGACCGCCCTCGGCTGGATGCCGAACTACCGGGACATCGACTGGCGCGGCATGGAATTCCCGGAAGAGCAGTGGGACGAACTCATGCGCATCGACTCGGAGATTCTCAAAGTGCAGACCCTCGGCCACGAAGAGCTGTTCCTCAAGCTCTGGGACCACATGCCGAAGGAACTGCTCTGGCAGCGCGATTTGTTGATCTCGCGCTATTGACCGGGCGGCAGGCTTGCCATCGGTGCGCGGCGGAATTCGCTTGAGGCATGAGTGCGGAGGTATTGGCCGGTTTGTGGGTGGACAGCGGCGGTGTGTTGCACCGGGCGTGGCGCGGGGCGGAGGGCGGAACACGGGAGGAGTCCGTGCCGTTCCGGCCATTCGCGTGGGCTTGCGAAGCGCCCTCGGGCGGGGAGTGGGCGGTCGCAGCGCTCTCGGGGCCGGGGCCGTTTGACCGCTGGGTTTCCTGCGGCTCGCTGGCGGACTTCGAGGCGGCGGTGAAGGCATGGGGCCGGGACGGCGCGGAGGTGTTGCGCCCCTACGAGCATCAGGCGCTGGTGGCTTCGGGGCAGCGGCTGTTCGCGGGTATGCCGTTCGCTTCGCTGCGGCGCTGCCAGCTCGACATCGAAACGTCGTGCGAAGTGCCGGGCGGGTTCTCCGACCCGTCGCGCAAGGGCGACCGGGTGATCGCCGTCGGCCTGTCTTTCGCGGGCGGGGCCGAGCCGTTGTTGCTCGAGATCGAGTCCATGGACGACGCCGGGGAGCGCGCGCTGCTGGAACGCCTCGGCGCGGTCCTCCTCGAGCGTGATCCGGACGTTATCGAGGGGCACAACATCTTCAATTTCGATCTCGATTTCCTTGCCCGGCGGGCGAAACGCCTGCGCGTGGAGCGGCGTTGGGGCCGGTTCGGGGCGGAGGCGCGCTTCCGCAAGAGCCGCATCCGTCTCGCTGAGCGCTGGGCGGATTTCACCCGCTGCGAACTGCCGGGGCGCACGGTTTTCGACACGTGGATCGCGGCGCAGGTGTGGGACGTGGGCGCGCGCGAGCTGCCCGCCTACGGGCTCAAGGCGGTGGCGGCGCACTTCGGCATCAGCGGCGGTGCGGTGCAGCGCGAATACATCGACGGGGCGCAGATCGAGACGACCTTCCGCGAAGACCGCGCCCGCTTCCGCGCCTACCTCCGGGACGACCTGCGCGAGACGGCGGCGCTGGCCGACCGGCTGCTGCCGACCTACGTGGCGCAGGCGGAGACGTTTCCCATGCTCCTGCAGGAAATTTGCTTGCGCGGGACCGCGCAAAAGGTCGATTCCGTGTTGCTCGACCGCTATTACCACGCCGGGGCCACGCTGCCCGCCTATGCGGCGACACATACTTTCGAGGGTGGATTTTCAAAAAGCTTCGAGGAAGGCCTCTTCCGCGACGTGCTGCACTTCGACGTCGCCTCGCTCTACCCGAGCCTTCTCCTGCGGATCGGGCGCAACCCTTCGAACGACCACGAAGGTGTATTTATTCCGTTGTTACGCGAGCTTCGGGAATACCGGCTCAGGTACAAACGGCTCGCGGCGGAGGCGGACGACCCCGCGGAGCGCGCCGAGTACGCCGCGCGTCAGTCGAGCTTCAAAATCCTTATCAACTCGTTTTACGGATACCTTGGTTTCGGCGGGGCGCGCTTTGCCGACAGCGATCTTGCGGCGGAAGTGACGCGGCGCGGGCGCGAGCTGCTGCAGGGGCTGGTCGAGACGTTCCGGCGCGCGGGATGCACTGTGCTGGAGGCGGATACGGACGGCCTTTACGTGCATGCCCCGGAGCGTGACGCGGACGAATTATTGCGCATGGCGTCGGCGGACCTGCCAGAGGGCATCGAGCTGGAATTCGGTGGCCGCTACAAGGCGATGTTTTGCTACAAGGCGAAGAACTACGCCCTCTTTGACGGCGGGCGCGTTGTCATCCGTGGTTCGGCGCTGCGCTCACGCGGCATGGAGCGCTTTCTCAAGGACCTCACGCGGGTGTTCGTCTCGTGGATCCTCGGTGCCTCCGACGAAACCCCGGCGGAGCGGGTGAAGGCGCTGCGCGCGGCCCTTGCCGCGCGGGAGGTGCCCGTGGCGGATCTCGCCAAGAGCGAAAACCTCAGCATGTCGCCCGCCGCCTACGCCGCGAAAATGGAGACCGGGGGCAAGCCGCGCCGCGCCGCGCTCGAAGTCGCCCTGCGCATGGACCCGCCGCCGCGTGCGGGCGAACGCGTGCGCTACTACCTGCGCGAAAAGCGCAAAGGGGAGACGGCGGACTGGCAGCGCGCGGAACCGGTGGAGGCCTTTGACCCCGCCGCCGCGCCCTACGACGCCCGCGCCTACCTGAAGAAGCTCGACGACTGGTGGAAGCGCTACGGCGGATTTGTCGAGCGCGGGCGCTCTTGACGCCGCGCGGTTGCGCGGGCATGGTCGCGGTTTTCAGTAGACTGTCGTTTCCGGCGCGCCGCCTCTTTCGGAGGCTCCGTGCGCGGGCCGGGGCATTTTGCGGATATGCGGATTTTCAGAAAGAGCTTTCAGTTGGTTGCCGCCGTGTGCCTCGGCACGTACGGGGCCGCCGCATGGGGTGAGGCGAAGCTGCGCCTCGATGTGCTGGGGACGGTCTCGCTGCCCTCCGGCGAGCGCCTTGAGGGGGCGGTGGTGGGCGGGTTGTCGTCGATCACCTACGATCCGCACACCGACCGGTTTTGGGCGCAGAGCGATTTCGAAGGGCCGGGCATGGCGCGGATATTCGAGATCGAGCTTCCCTACGACGCGTCGGGCGTCGGGTTGCCGCAGCCGAAGTCTTTCCGTCCGTTGCTTCTGCCGGACGGCAATCGCATGCCGGGAATCGACGCGGAGGGGCTCGCCCTGCTCCCGCACGCGGGTGTCTTCTTTGTCAGCACGGAGGGCAGCATGGTCGGCGCCCGTGAATACAGCCTTCTGCCGTGGGTGGGCCGCTTTGACGCGGAGACGGCGCGTCTCGACCGGAAGCTGCCGGTGCCGGAGATGTTTCTGCCGCGCGACGCGGAGGGACGGCAGGTGCGGCCCGGTGCGCCGAACCAA
>SLLG01000280.1 GCA_007134215.1 Opitutales bacterium
CGAGACATGCCCGGAACATGGATAGCAAACATTCGGATCCCCGCCACCGCCGCGCTCCTCGCAGCCGTTCCGGCACCGGCGGCGCCGCCCGCGTGGCTTCCGTGGGATTCTCCCGTCGAAACGGGCGCGGCGCTGGAATGGACGCAAGCCTCCGATGTGCGCGTCGTTGCCGCGCAGCTGCGCCTCGCCCCCGTCCCGGAGGCGCACGGCCGGGGCATAACCGTCTCCTCGGAGCACATGTCCATCGATTACACGCCCAATCCGCTCGTCGACTCCGTCGGTCGTCGTCTGCGCCGGACGCAGACCAACGTCTCCGCCGGTCTCACTCGGGACTGGCAGGTCGGCCCCCGCGACGAAATCAACGCCGGGGCGCGCTACCGTGAGGGATACTCGGATTTCCGCGCCATCTGGATCGATGAATACTACACGCAGCAGTTCGGCGGATTCGCGGCTTTTGAGAAAGCAAGCCCGCGCGCCTTCGGGGCATCCGCGGGCTGGGCACGCGAACTGTGGGAGGGAGGCACGCGCCTCGAAGTCGATTACGCCTTCGACCACGAGAACATCGCTCCGGGCTACGAGCGCATCTTCGGCCCCGGCGGCGGCGGTCTCGAACGCGGGCGCGACCACCTCGACAACCACCAGATACGCGTCTCCGCCGAAGGCCTCGCCGACGCGCGCACCCGCCTCCGCGGCGATCTCTTTGCTATCAAGGTGTCGGAGCGCGACTGGCGCTTCGCCGCGCAGGGCCAGGCCAACTGGAACCCGCTCGGCGACTGGGTCCTGCGCGGGAGCGCCTTCTACGCGCGCGAGTCGACAAGAACGCAGGATGAAGAAGACATCGGCACCGCACCGGCCGCCGACGGCGAATTGTGGGCCTACGGCGTGCGCGCCGCCGTGGAACACCCGCTCGCAGCGTCGTGGACCGGCGGCATCTCCCTACGCTTTTACCGCGACAACGGCCAGGTCGAGAACTCGCTCTTCACCGTCACCACCGCCGCGCCCGCCCTTCTCACGCGCTCGGCGGAGGTCTATGTCCGCTACGCGAAGGGCCGCCATGCCCTCCGCCTCTCCCTCGCCGGCCGCGCCGACCGCTACGCCGCGCCC
The DNA here is from genome assembly GCA_007134215.1 of Opitutales bacterium. Taxonomy (GTDB): domain Bacteria; phylum Verrucomicrobiota; class Verrucomicrobiia; order Opitutales; family Oceanipulchritudinaceae; genus SLLG01. The sequence goes on from SLLG01000280.1 coordinate 1,105, forward strand.
CGCTCCGACATCGCCCCCTTCGCCAATCTTTACAGCGACCGCGACTGGCTCCGCGTCGGCGCGGCCTACCAAATCGAGTGGTAATCCGTCACACAAGACACAGCCATGATCCCGATTCCCATTTCCATAAAAAGCACTGCCTTCACCGCGCTCGGCGCCGTCCTCGCCGGAACGGCCTTCGCCGCGCCCCCGTACATGAAGGGCGACATCTCCCCCGATTTCACCCTGCCCCGCTGGGAAGACGGCGAGCCCATGCGCCTGAGCGACTTCGCCGGCCACGTCATCGTCATCGACTTCTTCGCCTTCTGGTGCCCGCCGTGCAGCTTCGCTTCCCCCGACGTGGAGGAAAACGTCTTCCGTCACTACGAAGAACGCGGCGGCAACCCGGCGGGCGTCCCCGTGACGGTCATCAGCGCGAATATTGAGCCGGAAGACCCCGCCTCCACGCAGGCCTTCATCGACCGCAACGGACTCAGCCTCGTTCTCGACGACAGCGCTCTCCAGGCATGGGATCTCTACAACGATACCGGCGGCATCCCCCTCTTTGTCGTCGTCAAGGGCGTGCAAAACGCCGAAGGCGCTGAACCATGGGAAATCCTGCACAACGAGGCCGGGTATCCGGGCGCTCCCTTCCTGCGCAACATCATTGACAGCATTCGCCCCGCCGAAGACACGGCCCCGCCGCTGTTCGCCAGTCTCGATGAAGACGAAAACGGTTGGAGACACTCGCCGTGGTTCGGCCCGGTGTGGTCCGGCCCCCCGGGATGGCTATTTCACCCCGCGCACGGCTTTATCCGGCCCGCGCCCGGTGCCTGCGAGAGTGATCTTCCGTTCTACGACCCGCAGACCGAAGGCTGGCTTTGGACAAATAATGATTTGTACCCGTTCGTATATGACTCCGGAGAGTCCGAGTGGCTTTATTTTCCGGCGAACGGACCGCCGCTTCGCCACACTTCGGTTTCGGGATAAAAAGCCTGCCATGCGAACCAGAAAACATGGACGATGGGCAGATCGCCGCCTTCCGCGTCACGTATGCGGAAGAGGGAGGCATCTTTATCGTAGTGAAACCTCACTGCTTCTCCGCCGATGGTGTCGTCGACCCATTTTCCGGTGGGGACCGTGTCGAGCGGATACGCCTTCTCAGCGCCGCCGTGGCGCACGCCAGCAACCCAGTCTTTCACCGAAAGATCGCGCTCACGCCGGTTGCGCTCGTAGGGAAACATCGTGCGGTTGCTCGCAAAGTAGCTTTCGTAGGGAAGGTTCCGGTAGTCGCGCTGGTGGCCGGTGTTGGTGTTGAGGACAACGCTCTCGGGGTAGCGTTCACGCCATGCCTCCCATGTCATCTGCTCGCTCGGCAGCCATTCCATCTCCGTGCTGACAAACTCGCCGGACACCGCCTTGAGACCGATTTGGGACCACAGGCTACGGGTCTGCCGGTCGAACATGAGCACGTCGCTGTTGTAAAGCAGTCCGGATACACCGAAGGTGAGGACGCGCCCGTCGTATTCACGGCCCATGACCATGGCTGTGCCGCAGAGCGGGCAGTAGGTCACGGCGACCGGTTTGCCCCCGACGGTGTCATTCACAATCTCATGCCAGATGAGAATACGGAACGGGTAAGCGCGGGCGTCGCCGTTGCGCACGTAGCCGATGACAATGTCGTCGTCTTCAAGGAACATGACATCCTCCGCCCGCGTGAAGCGCGGGTTGTCGATGGACGGGATACCGTCGGGCGGAGGGCCGCCCTCGCGCATGTCATACGGAGAGATGATGGCGTTGCTCACATCGAAACCGAGGCGGGTCTGCCCGTCGCTCACACATGCGGTCGTGAGAATGAGCGGCAGAGCAATCAAGTTCATCCAATATTTCATAACGGTTGTCTCCAATTCAAGGGTGGGTGTGCGGGGTGAGATCGGTTAAATAACCTTCCGCCGCGGCACGCGCGAGGTCGTCGGCGGTGTCGACATCGGACAAGGGTTCGAGGAGTTTTATCTTTAGACCGTTCCTCTCCGCCGCCGCGAGCGAGGCGGCGAGGGTCTTTTCCGTGCTCCATGGAATGCGTGTGAAGACAGCGGTCTCCGCGCGGTTCATCCCGACAAGATAATAGCCCCCGTCGTCGGCGGGCCCGAAGACGATGTCGGCGCCGTCTACCAGCGCACGGTCCGCCTCGCGCAGACGCGCGGCGTCGAGCGCCGGACAGTCCGCGCCGAGGCAGATGACGCTCCGGGCGCCGGTCGCGAAGGCGCCCTGCACGGCGACGGCGAGGCGCGCGCCGAGATCGCCGTGCGCCTGCGGGAAAAAGGTGCGGCCGTAGCCCAGCCAGCGCTCCATTTCCGCGCGCGCGTCGGGAGGCGCATAGTGAATCTCCAAGGGCCAGTCTCCCGGCAGTCGGCGCACCTGCGCCTCCGCCAGCCTTCGGTAGACCGCGAGCGCCTCTTCCGGACCAATGTCGGCGGCAAGCCGCGTTTTCACATCCCCCGCGCGCGGGGCCTTGAGGAAGAGCAGAAGCGTCGGCGCCTGACTGTTGGGGCTGGATTCGTTCATCGGGCTCTTCGTTTCAAAAGCGGTATACAAAGTTCTCGAAGGAAGGCACAGAACCACCCGCAACGGAGAGGGCGCCGATGAGCGACTCGAAACACGACTTCGCGCGTTCGAGGTTCTCGGTGAGCGTCTCCACAGGTGTCGGCTCGGCGCTTACACCGTTGGCGTAGTCGACCCCGAAGCCCGCCAGCGCGTAGGGCAGTTCCAGTTCGTTGGCAAGGACCGCTTCCGGCCCGCAGGTCTGCGAGAGAAAGTCCACGCCGACCGCGCGCAGGGCGCGGATCTCCGCCTTTGCATTGAAGCGGGGGCCCGGAACGTGTGCGTAGCATCCCGTTTTCGGCCCGTTCCCTGCGGCGGCCAGCGCCGCGCGGATTCGGCCATTGAGCGCATCATTGAAAAAAGAGGCGGCGAGCAAATGCCCTCGGCCCGGCTCGCCCGCTTCCGTGAAGACGCTACACACCGTGCCGTCGCCGAGGCGGTTGTCGGGAAAGAAGAGGTCGTCGGCGAGAAACGGTCCGCCGGGAGCCCAACCGGGATTGACGACTCCGCAGACACTGCACGAGACCACCGCCGTCACCCCCGCCTCTTTCAATGCGAGCAGGTTGGCGCGGTGGTTGATGTGGTGAGGCAGGTTCCTGTGCCCCGTCCCGTGTCGGGGGAGGAGGACGGTGGGGCGGCCGCCCGCGCTCCCCCGGAGCAGGCGAACCTGCCCAAAACGGTTCTCCACCGTCTCTCCGACAAAGCCGGGCATATCATAAAAGCCCGATCCGGTGATGTATCCAATCATAATGACAAAAATCCGTCGTTAAAACAAACTGCGCAGGATACTGTGGCGGTAGTCCTCCCCCAGCGGACCTTGATCGTTGAGCCCCCAGTGGTAGCTCTGGTAGCGGACGCGGTAGCCGCCTCCGCGCAGGAAAGAGCGGTACGGCTCCGGCCCGTATCGGCCGAGGACTGCCTCGATGGAGTGATCGCCCTCGAAATCTTCGCTATACCAGTTGAAAATGCGGGAGATATCGACGGTGCCGCGGCGTCCCCTGTCGGGGTCGTAGGTATTCAAATCCTCACGCGCCAGCCAGACGCGATAGCGCTCCTCCATCTTCGCCCCCCAGTCGTTCGCAAAGTAGGCGCGGTTGAGCAGCGGCGGGCAGCTCCGCGCCGCACAGACCACAACCGAGTGGACCTTCCAGCCGATGAGCGGACGCAGCATTTCATGCTCAATGTCATCCACGCTGATCTCTTGCCCGCCGACAAGGTGCCGTTTGCCGTCAAAAGGGTCGTCGAGGAGGCGGATCGATTCGGTGGGATAGTTCTCCAGAATGAACGGAACCGTAAAGGCATTGTATGCGTTGATCAGGGAGGCGATTTTGTCGTCCCCGCGGGCCGCTTCGGCGGGTTCCGGAGCGAAAGCCTCCAGATACGCGTCCAGTTTCGCCCGGTCTTCGGCGGAGCCGTGCCACGCCGCATAGTCGACAAGGCCTTTCTCATCCACGTAGGCGGCGGCCAAATCGTCCCACGGCGTGTGGTCGATACCCGCAGGCACGGAAGGAAGCCCGCCGAACGCAGCCGCCGACATAAAGCCGGTTAGCAGCGCGCAAACGCTCACCTTTGCTCTTATCAAGTAAAATAATCTCATTCTGCCCATGCGATGTATGGACGAACAAACCGCACGGCTATTCCGCGGAGCATCTGCGCTCATCCGGGACATCCGCGGTAGAAAAAACGCGGATTCTAGCGGGGCGAGAGAATGAACAGCCTTTGTTTGTGCAGGCCGCGCGAGACCCATGCTTCGTGTTCCACGGTCAAACCAGCCTCCTTGAACGCCTCGCGCCATTGCCGCGCGGTGCGGAAGTGCAAGCAGACGGGCATGCTTCCCTCGCTGCGGAATCCATTGAAGGCGCGGTCCATGAGGTAGAGCATGCGGCGACCGGCGCGGGTGCGGTAAACCGACTCGGTGACAATCACGCGCTCCCGCGCGACGCGGCGGACCTCGGAAAGGACGCAGTCCGGCTCAGCGCAGTGGTGGAGGGTGAGGAGAACCGTGACCGTGTCAAAAGACTTTTCGCTGTACGGCAGTGTATGACCGTCGTAGAGATCGAGGGGAAGCTCCGTGCGGTTGAGGTCGACGACATCGGCCAGGCGCACATCCATGCCCGCGTGCTGCGCCGCACACTCGCCTATGTAGCCCTCGGCGGCACCGACATCAAGCAATGTGCGCCCGCGCAGGAACGGCCGGATTGCCGCGAAACGCGCTGCGCTATTGCGCCGCATCCACCGCCCGGCGACGGCCGCGGCAGGGCGGGACGGGTGCGCGGCCCCCAGCAGAAACAGTCCAAGCGCGAGACAGGCGAGACCGGCGTAGCACCATGCGTTGGGCATCCCCGCGCCGCCTGCCGCGAGCGGGACGAGGAAGACCGGGGCGGCCACATAGGCGGCGTCGTAGCCGGCGATCGTTTGCGATGGCGGGGCCGAGCGGGTGTGCGCCCATTGCGTCATGGCGAAGGCGAGCCCCGCCCCGGCGAAACTCATCGCAAAGAGCGCCGCGCCCGCCGCCGTCGCCGGCAGAAACGCCGCCTCGCCGGAATCCGACTGCGCCACGCCCTTGAGCAGGGAATCGAGCGCGAGAAAGACCCCGCCGAGTCCGCCGAGCACGATCCCCTCCGGCATCGGGAGACGCCGGCGGCGGGCCGTCATCCACCACACCGGAGCGAGCATGCCCACCGCCCCCGCGCCCGCGAAAAACAGCGGCGCGGCCCCGAGCGCCGCCATGGGTGGGGTGCCGCCCGCCAATGTGCCTCCCGCGAGCAGGGCAGCGCCCGCGGCCACCGCGCCCGCCCCCGCCATGTCGCTGGGCCGGGCGCGGTGACCGAGTTTCACACACGAAAAAATGAGCAACGCCACCAGCCCCACCGCGTAGACCGATGTATAGAGCACCGTCGGCCCGAAGCGGTTGGCGAGAATGACCCAAAGCGGGGCGGAAAAGTTCATCGTCATGCCCGCCAGGTAAAGTGCCCGCGCCCCGTCTTCACCACGCCGGGCGATGGCGAGGCGCATCATACCCTGGGAAAGATGCACGACGGTCGACCCGGCCACACCGATCAGCAAAGCGATGAAATAGAACGGCTCCATGGATTTCCCGAGAATGCAAGGCTTTCGGGACAAGGGACAAGAACGGACAAACAGCGTCCGTTATTTCGCGGTACCCTGACTGAATCGCCCGCGCTCCCGGGGTGGCTTCCCGGGACCACCGGCGTCGAGGCAGCACGTCGCCATCGACCCAACCTCGGCCGGGCGCGCCGCGGCGGATCTTCCCCGAAGGCCTTCCGGTAATCCCGCAGCACGTCGACCCGTTCCTCCCGCCACTCCCCCTTGGCCGCCTCGTCGCCGCGTAGGACAAAGACCATCACCCGGTCCGTATAGGGATTCGGATACATCCGCTCCTCCACCGGCACCGCCGTCCACACGTAATTCAGTCCGGAGTGCGGCGGGTATTCGCCGCGCATAGCCCGGTAAGCTATTCTCCGCTGACGGCGAACACCGCCCGCGCATTTTCCCCGGAATACCGTCCGTCTCCGTGCGTCCCGAGAAAGTGACGCACCGCGGGGTTGCCTGCGCGGCGCTCTGCGACAACACTCACCTTTGCTTATGACACTGACACTTTCCCGACCAGGCGAACGTCTGCCGAACGCGGCGGATGCCCACGCCCCGTCCTTTGCCGCGACCCTGCTCGAAAACGGCAAGACGCTCACGCGCTCCGACCCGCAGGTCCTCCAGCTCAACCTCGGTAAGCTCTGCAACCTCACCTGCGTACACTGTCACGTCAACGCCGGGCCGGGGCGCAAGGAAATCGTGCGCCGGGATACCCTCGAACGGATCGTCGACTGGCTTGCCGCCAACCCGATGCCGACCGTCGACCTCACCGGCGGCGCGCCCGAGATGGCCCCGGATTTCCGCTGGCTCGTCGAGCAAGTCCGGGCCTTGGGCAGCCACATTATCGACCGCTGCAACCTCACTATCCTTGTCGAACCGGGGTATGAAGACCTCGGCTCGTTCCTCGCCGCGCACCGTGTCGAAGTCATCGCCTCCATGCCGTGCTACTCGCCGGACAACGTCAACGAACAGCGCGGCGACGGCGTCTTCGACGACAGCATCCGCGGGCTCCGCCTCCTCAACAGCCTCGGCTACGGCATCCGCCCCGACCTGCCCCTGCACCTCGTCTACAATCCCAACGGTCCCAATCTCCCGCCCGCCCAGGACGATCTGGAAGCCGACTACAAACGCGAGTTGCGCGCGCACTTCGGCATCGAATTCAACAATCTTTACACGATCACCAACCTGCCGGTCGCACGCTTCGCTTCATGGCTCAAACGCAACGGGCACCTCGAGGACTATATGAAACTCCTCGTCGACAACTTCAACCCCGCCGCCGTCGACGGTCTCATGTGCCGCGACACCATCAGCGTCGATTGGCAGGGCAACGTCTTCGACTGCGACTTCAACCAACAGATGAACATGCATCTCGGGGCCGGGGACAACCCGCTGAAGCTCTGGGATGTCGACCTCGGCACGTGGAAACAGATTCCCGTACGCACCGCCGCGCACTGCTACGGATGCACCGCCGGATGCGGATCGAGTTGCGGCGGCGCGGTCGTATGAGGAACCCGTGCCGGAACGGACTCCGCCTTTCCCTTGCTTCCTCCCGCGATCCGGCAAACACTCGCGGCCATGAGTTACCTCGCGTCCCTCCCGGGCGAGCAGACCCTCCGCGAACTGTTCCCGCGCTACCAAGGTGTCGCGCAGCCGCTTCTGCAATTGCATGAGAATCTCTTGCGCGGCGAAGGGGCGTTGACGGCGGCGGAGAAAGAGTTGATCGCCGCGCACACCTCCGCGCTCAACGCATGCGCATACTGCCACGATATCCATAAAACAACGGCGGAAGCCTTTGGCGTAGAACCCGGCTTGCTCAAAGCGCTGACGGAAGACCCCGACACCGCGCCGGTCGACGCGAAGACGGGCGCTCTCCTCGCCTTTACGCGCAAAGTCACGCTCGCCCCGGCCCGGATCACCGCCGCCGACGCCGATGCCGTGTATGCCGCGGGATGGAGTGAGGACGCCCTTTTCGAGGCGGTCGCCACCTGCGCGCTCTTTAACTTCATGAACCGCTTGGTCGACGGACTGGGCATCACCGCCACGCCTGAGCGGAAAAAGGAAGGCGGGCACTTTCTGCACAAGCAAGGCTACGCCGGGATCCTCCGCCTGCTCGAGTCGGGGTCCGGCGGCTATTTCCCGCCGCCGCCACGCGTCCTTTAAGACCCCACGCTCTCCCGTGCCGCCCACGGATTCCGCGGGGCACGGCCACGGTATCCGCGGAATTCCGCGAATTCCGTGGCCTTGGGCCTGCCGTAACCAAAGCAAGGATTTCTTGATTTTCATAAATCAAACAATAGCAATCACTTGCAAAAATTCTATGAGAACCTGGCACGACAGGTGCGTAAAGAAACACAATTCCAATCGCCGCCCCGCCTTCTCGAACACCCATGAACCTTCACGAATACACTTCCGAACACGAGCACCTCTACCGTTATTTGATTTCCGCGCTGGACGAACCGCGGCGGAAACGATGGGTCGACTTCGTGGAGAGCACGGCGGATTACGCGCTGCGCCAACGGCCCCTTCTGGAATCGGGAGACGAGTTTCCGGGATTTGGCGCGCTCGACCGTGCGGTGGCGGCCGCTAACGGCCCGGCGGTTCCATCCATGCGGTTCCTCGTTCTCGGGTTCAGCTTTGGTTATACCTTTCCGTTCTGCGGACTGGCCTTTAAGTACATGGCGCGCCTCAAAGAGGCGCTTGTCGCAAAGAGCGCCCGCTTTGTCTGTCTCTTTCCCCCCGAGGATCCCCCGCCAATGGAGGAGCGGGAAGGATACGCCATGGTTGTCGACGAAGACGGCGCATGGGCACGGGCCTGCGGTCTTCGCATGCCGCTCGCGCGGCGGTTCAGCGCTCTTGCCAAAGAAATTCCGTGGTTTCTTTCGAAAGAACCGGATTCTGCGAATCCGCACATCACGCTTCCCGGGACCTGCATCCTCACCCTCGGCGGCGTCGTCCGCTGGCTCGACCTGCCGGTCGATGTCTCACGTCGCCTTCCTCCCACGGAGATCCTTGATCGAATCGACCGCGAAGTGCTCGAACCGGTCCGCTGAAACACGCCGCCGTCCCCGGGAGTCAGCGGACTACCCGCGACACAACACTCTGCAATAACGATAAAGATGCCTGCTATGACAACAGCCCGAACAATACCTTCCGACACCGAATCCCCCCTTGGCACCGAGGACCTCCAAGCATGGTACCGTGAAATCGCCGTTGCTCATTACAACGACATCTTCCGCTATTGCCGGTCGCTCACCTTCACCGAGGCGGACGCGCTTGATCTCACGCAGAACGCCTTTCTGAAACTGGGCCAGCAGCTCTCGAAGATCCGTGATCGCGGCAACATCAAACGCTGGCTCCTGAGCGTGGCCTACCGGGAGTTCGTGGACGGCTACCGCCACCGCAAACGCTTCCCGAAAATGTCGATCGACGCGGAACCGGAGCCGACCGCGCGAATGGGGACAACCGATCCGCACACCTCGCTCGACGCCGAAAGCGCCCTTGCCGCGCTCCACCATCTGCCCGGGCAATACCGCGCCCCTCTCGCACTATTCTACCTTGAAGACCTGTCCTACAAAGATATCGCGGATACCCTCGGCATTCCAATTGGGACGGTGATGTCGCGCCTGCGGCGCGGCAAGGACCGGTTGCGGGTAAGTTTGGAAGGCGCGGAAACACGGGATCCACGTATCAACGGAGTTAGCGCTTCCGCCGTCCGGTGAACCGCACAATCTTTCCCTTTTTCTCCCCTTCAGCGTCGTCCCTGCCTTGCCCGAACGGATTGGCTTCGAGAATCCGCCGCAATCCGGAAAAAGGCACGCGTATGCCGCGCAGCGCTTTGCGGATCCGGGCGTCATCAGCGCCCTCCCCCGCGGAGGGCGAGGAATCGCCTTCCGGCGGAGGCACCGGTCGTCGTTTCCGCCGGTCTGGATCGTTTCGGCTCATCGGCACTTAACCATGCGAAATACTGTGTTTTTGACCGTTCGGCGGCGGACGAAAAACTGAAAACAATCTGCCGCCGGTCCCTTTCCGTCGCAAACCCATGCTTCCCGTAACGCCCAAACAGCGTCGATATTCCCGGCGGAGCCCGGAATACCGACCGCCTACAATCGTTTCATTATGTGAAAGCCTCAACATGCTTCCACTCATGAAAAACCCCGAAAACAAGGCATGCACTCTCCCGTTCACACAAGTGACACGGCGCCCGACGCATCGAAACCGATTTTAAGACACGTTCGGAAAGCCTGCGGCTTCGCACCCAATATTCTCGGAGTGCTGGCGGAGTCACCGCCGGCGCTCTCCGCTTACGTCCACATTGAGCAACGACTGCGCTCCGAGGGCGCGCTCTCCACGCGGGAGCAGCAAATCGTCATGCTCACTGTGAGTGCGGCAAACCAGTGCGCCTACGGCATTGCCGCGCACAGCGTCTCGGCCGAACGCGCCAAGGTGGCTCCGGCCGTCATCACGGTCCTGCGCGAAGGCGGGGTGCCCGCCGACGAAAGAGAATCCGCCTTGGTCCGCTTCACCCGGACGCTTATCGAGCACAGAGGCCGGATTTCCGAGGCAGACCAAAGGGCTTTTCTCGCGGCGGGCTTCGTCCCGCGCCACGGCCTCGATATCCTCGCCATCCTTGCCATGCAAACGCTCAGCAACTACGCCAATCACTTGATCGATCCGCCCCTCGACGAAGCCTTCGCCGCCCGGCGGTGGCGCCCGCGTTGAAAGGCGCGCGGGGATTCGAGAGGGCGGCCCGCTACGGGGCGGGCACGCTTCTCTCTTGCCGGGCCAACCCACCTACGCGCGGGTCGACGGAAACGCGGCTCCAAGGCGTATCGAGAGTTGTGAATTCAGCCCAGTCCGTGGCGGCGTATGCGGTCGCGCAAGGTGCTCGGGGCGATTTGCAGACGGGCGGCCGCCCCCTTCGGTCCTTCGATGATGCCGTTGCACTCCGCGAGAGCCTCGCGGATCGCCTCTTTTTCCATCTCCTTGAGCGGTCGTTGCCGGGCGGTGCGCGGCGGTGCCTCCGCGGAATCCTCTGGTCGGGTATCCGCCGGAGCCGGAGCGGGCGTTTCCGCCCTCCGCTCGGGAAAATCAGGCAGATCCAGCGTCTCCCCGGTGGAAAGGATGAGCGCGCGCTCGACGATGTTTTCGAGTTCGCGCACGTTACCCGGCCAAGAGTAGGTTTTCAGGCGGTCGAGTGTCCGGGGCGCGACGCGACGCACAAGGCTCCCCGTTCGGGGGCGGTGCTTTTCGATGAAGTGCCGCACAAGCGGCCCGATGTCGGCCGCGCGTTCGCGGAGCGGCGGCAGATGGAGGGGAAAGACGCTCAACCTGAAGTAGAGGTCCTCGCGGAAGGCACCCTTCGCCGCTTCGACGGCGAGGTCGCGGTTGGTCGCGGCCACGAGGCGTGTGTCCACCTCAATGGATTCCGTCGCGCCCACCCGCTCGAACACGCCGTCCTGCAACACCCGCAACAGCTTCGGTTGCAACTCGGCCGGCAGCTCGCCGATCTCATCGAGAAAAAGCGTTCCGCCGTCCGCCAGCTCAAAACGTCCCCGCCGCCGGGCGACCGCACCGGAAAAGGCCCCCTTCTCGTGCCCGAACAGCTCGCTCTCGATGAGGCTCGCGGGCAGCGCGGCGCAGTTCACTTTCACGAGGGGACGGTCGCGGCGCGGGCTCGATTCGTGGATCATCCTTGCGAACAGCTCCTTGCCCGTGCCCGTCTCGCCGAGGAGGAGGACGGTCGACCCCGTGGGCGCGACCCGCCGCGCCCGTTCGATCACGCCCTGAAAGGCGGCGTCCTCCGTGACAATCCCCCCGGATAGTCCGCCGAGATCGTCGATCTCTCCGCGCAGGTACACATTCTCCCGCGCAAGGCGCTCCTTCAGCGCGCTGACCTCGGCGTGGGCCGCGAGGAGGCGCTCCTCCGCTTTTTTCCGCGCCGTTATATCACGGATGAAACAAGCGCAGCATTCCTTCCTATTGCTCACGACATGGATGATCGTCGCTTCAACGGGAAACCGCGTGCCATCCCGGCGCAGGTGATGGCTCTCGAATGAGACCCTTTTGTCGTGGTTGAGTTTTGCCCACAAGCCGTCCCAGTCCGTGTTCTCGTATTCGCCAGTCAAGTCAAAGACCGAGAGGCGCGCGAACGCCTCCGCGTCGTATCCGTGCATGCGGCAGGCCGTGGCGTTGACACGGAAGATCCGGGCCGACCGGTCCACCCAGAAGACCGCATCCGGCGCGTTCTCCATTGTCGACTCAAGCAACCTGTCCAAGAGTCCATGCGCACGGGCGGCTTCTTCAAACTTTGACGGCACGGGCGCATCTTCATTCCGGTCCGCGCAATGACAAGTCCGGAATGCTCCCCCACGCTCTTGAGAAGCGAAGCAACGGATCCCCAATCTCTCTAACCGCGCGTCGCCATGGCCATGAGGCCATGGAATGCGGCTGGAGCGGTGACTCCCGCGGTTTTGCGCCTCACCGCCGCCGAACTTGCCGCCTTGCGGGCAACCGTTGACTTCGCGACGGGAGCAGGGCATACCCGCCCGCCCAAGACGGAGTGTAACCGGCCGCGCCCTGTCTTGCCATGGAGGCATGGGGCAGCAGGATGGCCATAATGTTTGAGTCGATAACGAGCGTCCGGAACCCGCGGGTGAAGCACCTCGTGCGTCTGCGCGAAAGCTCGCACCGCCGGCGCCAGGGCCGCTTTCCGGTGGAGGGGCGGCGGGAGGTTGAAAGGGCGCTCCAATCCGGCTGGCCGCTGGAGACGCTGTATTTCTGCCCGGACTACTTCCCGCGCGAGGATGCCTACCGCGTGGTCGAGGCGGCGGATGCGGCCTCCGTGGATTGCGTTCTCATGGACAAGGCGCCCTTTGCCAAGGCCTCGCTGCGGGAGAACCCGGACGGTCTCCTCGCCGTGGCCCACACGCGGACGCTCTCCCTTGACGACCTGCCCGCCGGCGATCCGCCGCTCCTTCTTGTCGCGCAGGGAATCGAGAAGCCCGGCAACCTCGGTGCCCTCCTGCGCACGGCGGACGCCGCGGGGGCGGACGCCCTCGTCGCCGGCGATCCGGTGGCCGATCTGCACAACCCCAACGCGGTGCGCGCCTCGCAGGGTTCTTTTTTCCACGTGCCGGTCGCCGCCGCCTCCACGGAAGCTCTCCTCGCGTGGCTGAGCCGCAGAGGTATCCAAATCGTCATGACAACACCGGGTGCGGAGCGGACACTCTGGGAGGCGGACTTCACCGGGCCGGTCGCGGTTGTCGTCGGCGCGGAATCCACAGGACTGCCGTCGGCGTGGCTGGCCGCGCCGGGGACGGCCGTCCGCCTGCCGATGCGCGGCCTCGCGGACAGTCTCAATGTCAATACAGCCGCCGCCGTGTGCCTTTACGAAGCGATGCGCCAGCGCCGGGTGGCGCGGTGAACGAACAGAGCGCAGCGCGCGGGCGGGCGCGAAGCGGCGGACACCGGACGCGGGACTGTCCGCGCCTCAGCTCGGAAGGCTGTCGGGCTCGGGCAGGCGGATGGGGCTGGTATCGACCTCGCGCTCGCTCAGGACGTCGGCGAGGCGGCCCACGAGATCGCGGCGGCCCGGTGTGAAGAGGAAGCGGTCGCTGCCCAGCTCGTTGTGCAGACGCTCGAGGAGACTGTAGCTCGGCCGACGCATCTCAAGGAGCTGCGAAACGTGCTCGGTGATGGCGATGGACTCGCCGAGGTCGAGTTCCAGCTCGACGAGGCGTGCGAGGGCGGCCTCGTGCTCGCCGTCGCGGTTGACGGCCTCGGTGAAGAGGAGGCGGGCGGTCTCGATACGGTCCATTTCCACAAAGCGCTGGCCGACACTGACGAGGATCGACGGTGTCGTGCGCGGGGAGTCCATGAACTCACGCAGGTAGACGCGTCCCAGTTCCTCGTTGCCCACGCCGTAATAGGCGATGGCGCGCATGCTCGCGAAGACGCTCTCGTATTCGCGCAGCCACGCCGGTTGTTCGCGCGCCAACTCGTTGCAGAAGCGAATGCCCGCCTCGTAGTTGCGCGCCGTGACATGGGCCTCGATGAAGAGCAGGCCGAAAAGCGCGATACTGTGGTTGTTTTCAAGGGCCGTCTCGTAGACCCGGCGGGCCAGCGCAATGTCCCCCGCATCCGTCGCAAACTGCGCGAGAGCTGCCATGGCCCGCTCTTCGCCTCGGAACTGGCGGGCGATTTCGAGCGCCTCGCGCCGTGCGCGCGCCTCGCGGCCCGACTTGTGATGGATGTTGAGAAGGTCGAGGCGCGGCTGCCAGTCCAGCGGATTGCGGAAACTGCGGTCGAGGGCGATATCGGCGGCCTCGGAGAAGCGCTCCTCCTCCACGAGAATGCGCAGGAGGGTGGTATACACCGGTTCGATCGGTTGCTCACGGAAGGCCTGCGTGAATCTTGTGAGCAGTTCGACGGCCTCGTCGACCTTCCCCACCCGCTGCAGGAGCCGGCCCGCGAGAGTGATGCCCTCGATATTGCGCCACAGGTTGTTTTCTTCGAAAAACCGGATCGCGGTGTGGTATTCGCCGCGCACGAGCGCCCCGCGCATCCCCGCGAGGGCAAAGACCGTGCGGATGTCGTTGGGCACATCCTCCCGCGCAAGGACCTGCTCGGCGAAGGCGACAACCTGCTCGTCCTGCTTTTCCTGAAGCAGCAGCTGGATGTAGAGGCGCTGGTAGTCGAGATCGTCGCGCGCGTATTCAAGCCCGCCCTCGAGGAGTTCGAGCGAAAGGTCGGGCCGGAAACCGGAGTAAACCCGCGCGAGGAGCATGCGCCCCTCGGTGTTGCGGGGCGAACGCGCCACCCCCTGACGGGCGAGGCGTAGAGCGCGCTGGATGTCGCCGTCTTCGACGCGCAGGAGCGCCTGCTCGATCTCGTAGTCGCCCTGCGCCTCGCGCACGGCATCGCGCCGCACCGGGAAAAGCATCATGTCGACATACTGCACTTCCTCAAACTCCCGCACTTCGCGGAAAAAGAAGTAGAGCGCCGTCGCCACGCTGAACCAGCCCACCAGAACCAGCGCGACGAAGAGCATCGCAAGCCGGCCCCAGAGCAGCTGAATGCGGACGGTTCCACGCTCGGTGGGAATGCGGCGGGCAAAGCCCAGCCACGTGACGGTGCCCGCCGGCTTGGCGGGGGCGGGCTTCTGTTTCGGTTTTTCGCTCGAATCCATGGGTCAGTAAGTGTCCGGGGGAAGGGACGTGTGAAAAAAGAATGATATTGTCCGGCAGGATGCCCGCCTCCCGCGACGGATGTCAATGCCGTCGCAACAGACCGCCGCCGATTCCGCGTATTTCAGGGCCAAAAGCGCTCAATCCATGAATTCCGGCGCAGGCTCGTCCCCCTCCGGTTCGTCCACACGGCGCAGCCGGGCCTCGATCACGCGGGTCTCGTCCACTTCCGTCACGCGGATGAGGAGACCGTCGACGCGCACTTCCTCGCCCTTCTCCGGGATACGCCCCAACCGTGTCGTGATCAGGCCGCCGATGGTCGAGACCTCCTCGTCGTCGAGTTCCACGCCGAAGCGCTCCGCGATTTCGTGGATGAGGGCAAGGCCGGAAACGACGGACTCGCCAGGGTCGGAACTCTCCTGGATGAGGTCTTCCTCCTCAGCGTCGAACTCGTCGCGGATATCGCCCACGATGATCTCGAGGATCCGCTCCAGCGTAATGACGCCCTCGGTGCCTCGGAATTCATCGATGACAAGGGCCATGTGCATCTTGTGCGCGAGAAGCTTGGCGAGGGCGCTCTCGAGGGTCTCCTCGCCGTCGATACGGATGATGTCGCGGCGGAGCTTGCGCAGATCCAGACGGGCCGGATCGCGCGTCTGGCGGAAGAGGTCCTTGATGTGGAGCAGCCCGATGCAGCGGTCGAGGTCGCCGTCGCAGAGCGGGAAGCGCGTATGCCCCGCCGCGCGCACCGTGCGCAGGTTTTCCTCCACGCCGAGGTTGATGTCCACGTAAATGACCTGTTTGCGCGGCAGGATGACGTCGTCGACGAGCAGCTCGCGCAGGCGGAGCGTGTTCTTGAGAATGCGTTGCGTGACATTGACCGTCGGAGCGTCGTCGCCTCGCGGTCCCGCCAGCCCCTCGATTTGCGCCTCGAGGTCGAGCGAATCAATTGTCTCGACGGCGTCGCGCGAGAGACCGCAGGCACGCAACAATCCGCCCGCGGTGTATTCGAAACCGCGCAGAACCGGACCCGCCGCCCACGAGAGCAGAAGTGTGGGCAGCAGCGCGAACGAGAGGGCCCGGCGCGGATGGGCGAGCCCGAGGATCCGCGGCGTCGACTCCGCGACAACGAAGTGCAGGGCGACGGCGAGGATGAAGGCGAGCAGCGCGGAGCCAAAGGTCTCCACCCCGAAGGCCGCGCGCTCTCCCGCCCCGAGCAAGGCGCGCGCGACCGGGAAGAAGACGAGGGCGTAGCCCAGCGTGCAGACGAGGATGCCCGCCCGCATGGCCTGCACGGCGCGGTGCGGATTTTCGATGACGGGCCGGTAACGGGTGTTGCCGCGCAACTCGTCGAGCAGCGCCGGATTGAAATGGCTGAAGCGCAGGCGCAGAAGCCCGTATTCGCCCGCCACAAACAGCGCGTTGAAAGCGAGGAAAAGGAGGATGCCGATGACATACGGCAACGGAAGCTGCGGAAGCGGTTCCACGCGCTAGGCCCGGGAGGGTTGCAGGACACTCTCCAGCGCGCCGAGGAAGCGCCGGTTCTGCGCCTCGGTGCCGACCGAGACCCGCAGGTAATCCGGCAGTCCGTAATTGGCCACCGGACGCACAATGACGCCCGCCGCCTGGAGACCGCGCGCGACTTCCTCCGACCGACTGCCAAGGCGTACGAGGGTGAAGTTCGCCTCGCTGCGCACGCTCTCCACCCCCAGTGCGGCGAGGCCCTTCTCTATCTGGAGCTGCCCGGCCATGTTGCAGTGGCGGCTCTGGTCGACAAAGGCGGTGTCGTCCAGAGCGGCGAGGGCCGCTGCCTGCGCCACACTGCCCGTGTTGAAGGGCGGGCGCACGGCGTTGAGCGCGTCGGCGAGATCCGGCGTTGTATAGGCATAGCCGATACGCAGACCGGCGAGCCCGTAAATCTTGGAAAACGTGCGCGTGCACACCACCTTCCGCCCTTCCGCGATGAGCGGGCGCAGGTCAGCGGGGCGCGACTGGTATTCCGCGTAGGCCTCGTCGTAGCAGAAGACCACGTGATCCGGCAGGCTGCGGGCGAACTCGAGCACCTCGCCCGCGCCCAGCGCCGTACCCGTGGGGTTGTTCGGGTTGGGGAGGAAGACAAGACGGGTGCGGTCGGTAACCGCCGCAAGCATTGCCGCCGGGTCGTGGACGAGATCCGGCATGGCCGTCTCCACCGGGCGCCCGTCATGGAGCAATGTGGCGATTTTGTAGGAGATAAAGGCATGCGCCCCCATCACCACCTCCACACCCGGCTCCACAAAAAGATCACAGAGCCGGTAGAAAATTTCGTTGGACCCGGCGGCGAGGACGATCTGCCGGTCCGCTACCCCGAGGCGGGCGGCGAGGGCACGGGTGAGGAAGTAGCCCGCGTTGTCCGGATAAAGCCATGTGTCCGCGAGGGCGTGCCGGGCCGCCTCAAGCGCGCGCGGGCTCGATCCCAGCGGATTCTCATTCGAGGCCAGCTTAACCACCTCGCGCGGGTCGAGGCCGCACTCCCTCGCCACCAGTTCAATCGGTTTGCCGGGCTGGTAGACCGGAAGCCTCTTGACGGAGGCCCTCATCAATTCGGAGCTTTGCATTGAATAATCGCGGGCATTTCTCCATGCCCCGCGCATCCTTGCAAGGGAATTCAAAGCGTGAGCACCCGATCCGACAACGCACCCCGCCGCCTCCTCTGCCTGCCGGAAGACCGGCGGGAAGCCGCCGCCAACATGGCCGTCGACCTCTGGATGCTCCGTTCCTCCGCGTCATCCCCGGGTGCCGCCGCCCTCTTCCGCGCCTACGGTTGGAGCGAACCGGCCTTCACCTTCGGCCAATCCCAGCGCTGGCACGACATCCGCGGGCGCGTCAACGCAATCACCGTCGGTGCCGCACCCCTCCCCGCCCTCATCCGCCGCCCCACCGGGGGCGGACTCGTCGACCACCGCCGCGACTGGACCTACGCCCTCGTCTTTCCCATACAAAGCGAGCCCGCCGCCGCCCGGCCCGCCGACCTCTATACCCGCGTCCACCGCCTCCTCGCCGACGCCCTCGGCGAAGCGGGCGTGGCGGCCCGCCTCCTGTCGTGTCCCCCGCCCGGCGCCTGCTCCGCCGAAGGCAACGCCGCCGCGCCCGCCCGCCCTAACCACGGCGGTCCCTCCGTCTGTTTCGAGGAACCCGTCCCCGGCGACCTCCTTGACCCCGCGAGCGGCACCAAGGTGGCCGGGGCCGCCATGAAACGCACGCGCGACGGC
>SLLG01000253.1 GCA_007134215.1 Opitutales bacterium
GGGCGCGGGCTACCCGGAAATCTTCGCCTCAATCGTCCGCTACTACCGCCGCCGACACTCCACGCTGGGGTTCATCCGCCCAGAAAGTGGCGACTCGGCCCCGCGGAACAAGGCCGTCGACAACCGCAAGGTCATGGGGCTGGAGGCGGTCCGTACGACGCGGCCCTCAAGTCACAAGCATTGTTCCGCGCCGGTCGTCATCAGGGCCCGCCTTTTCCTTGGCGGCGGCAACTTTCTCGCTGATGGGGTCGGTGCCGTCTTCGCGGTCGGCGAGGGCGGCGGTGCGGCTCAGGCGCACGCGGCCCTTGTCGTCGATGCCGACGCACTTGACCCACATCTGATCACCGAGGGAGCAGACGTCTTCGACGCGGTTGACGCGGAAGTCGGCCAGCTCGGAGACGTGCACGAGGCCTTCCTTGCCGGGGAGGCACTCGACGAAGCAGCCGAACTCCTTGATGCCGCGCACGGTGCCGAGGTAGAGCTTTCCTTCTTCGATATCGGCGCAGACCATGTCGATCTCCTCGATGGCGCGCTGCATGGACTCGCCGCTGGTGGCGTAGACATTGACTCGGCCGGAGTTGTCTTCGTTGATGTCGATCTGCGCGCCCGAGACCTCGCAGATACGGCGGATGGTCTTGCCGCCGGGGCCGATGAGGGCGCCGATCTTCTCCGGGTCGATCTGCATCGTGTGGATGCGGGGCGCGTAGGGGCTCATCTCCGTGCGCGGCTTGTCGATCGTCTCGCGCATGATGCCGAGGATCTTCTCGCGGAGTTCCTTGTTCCGCTGGATGGCCTCTTTGGCAATTTCGAAGGGCAGACCCCCGATTTTGAGGTCGAGCTGGTATCCGGTGATGCCGTTGCGCGTGCCGCAGATCTTGAAGTCCATGTCCCCGAAGTGGTCTTCCGCGCCGATGATGTCGGAGAGGACGACGTGCTTGGTGATCTTGCCCTTGTCGTCGGTCTCAGTGACGAGGCCGCAGGAGATGCCGGCGACCATTTCGCTGATGGGCACGCCCGCGTCCATGAGTGAGAGGCAGCCGCCGCAGACGGAGGCCATGGAGGTGGAGCCGTTGGACTCCGTGATCTCGGAGACGACGCGGATGGTGTAGGGGAATTCGTCCTCCGGCGGGAGAACGGGCAGGAGCGAGCGCTCGGCGAGCGCGCCGTGGCCGATCTCGCGGCGGCCCGGACCCATGATGCGGCCGGTTTCGCCGACGGAGTAGTTCGGGAAGTTGTAGTGAAGGAGGAAGCTTTTCTCCTTCGGGCCGCCGGTGATGCCGTCCATCGACTGGACGTCGCCCGAGGCGCCGAGCGTGGTGAGGACAATACTCTGCGTCTCGCCGCGCTGGAAGAGGGCGGAGCCGTGCACGCGGGGCAGGACGCCCACCTGGCATTCGATGTCGCGCAGGTCGGTGGGGGAGCGACCGTCGGCGCGCTTGCCGCTTTCGAGGATGTTTTCACGGTAGACGGCTTCCTGGAGCACTTCGAAGACGAGCATGATTTGGTCGGCGTCAAAGTCTTCCTCGCCGTCACGCTCCATCATCTTTTCCTTCACTTCTTCCTTGAGGACGTCGACGGCGGCCTGGCGCTCGGCACGGACGTCAAGGGAGACGGCGTCGCGCAGGCGGTCACCCACGATCTTGCGGGCGAACTCGAGGTTCTCCGGCTTGGCCTGGAACAGCTCGAAGGTCTTCTTTTCCTTGCTGAACTCGGCGGCGAGCGCGCGCTGCGCGGCAATGATGGGCTGGATGGCTTTTTGCGCGAATTCGAGGGCCTCGACAAACTTGTCGTCCGGCACCTCCTCGGCGGAGCCCTCAATCATGATCATCTCCGTCTCGGAGCCGACATAGATGAGGTCCAGCTCGGAGTCGAACATCTGCTCGTGGGTCGGGTTGACGACAAACTCGTCGTCGACGAGCCCAAGGCGGACGGCGCCGATGGGGCCGTTCCACGGGATGTCGGAGCAGAGCAGCGCGGCCGAGGCACCGTTGATCATGAGGATGTCCGGCTCGTTCTGCAGGTCGGTCGTGAGGAGCAGGCCCTGCACCTGGACTTCGTTCATGAAGCCTTTGGGAAAGAGCGGGCGGAGCGGCCGGTCGGTGAGGCGGCAGGTCAGGATCTCTTTTTCGGAGGGGCGTCCCTCGCGTTTGAAAAAGCCTCCCGGCATGCGGCCGGCGGCGCTGAACTTCTCGCGGTAGTCGACCTGAAGCGGGAAGAAGTCCTGCCCTTCGCGGATGGAGGCCGCGGCGGTGGCGGCGACAAGGAGCATGGTTTCGCCGAGGCGAATGGTGACGGCGCCGCTCGCCTGCTTGGCGATGGAGCCCGTCTCGATGGTAAGACCGTAATCTTCGACGGTGACGGAGTGCTTTTGCTTGAGCATGTGTATAATCCTGTTGTTTCGGGGCGCGCCGGGTGTCGGCGCGGGTTCCGTGGTGTGTCGCCGCATCTCCGTTCTAGGAAGTTCGCCCGCGCAGCGGCGGGGCGAAGCCCTCCGCAGGCGGACTTCCTACGCAAACGGAAAGTGCGTGCGTGGAATCAGTCCTCCCCGCGCAAAGGGGGAGGGTGGGTAAACACGGGCGCGCCGCTGGAACGAACGCCCCCGGAGAGAGGGCTCCGTCCCGCCTTAGCGGCGGAGCTTCAGGCGCACGAGGAGTTCCTTGTATTTATCAAGGTCGTGCGCCTTCACATAGTCGAGCAGCTTGCGCCGCCGACTGGTCATCGCAATGAGCCCGCGCCGACTGTGGAAATCCTTGCGGTGTGTGCGCAAGTGCTCGGTGAGGTGGACGACCCGCTGCGTGAGCAGCGCGATCTGCACCTCCGCCGAGCCCGTGTCGGACGCGTGCGTCTTGAAGTCTTCGATGACCGGTTTTTTGTCGAGTTGTGCTTTAGACATGTGTTTCCAACATTCGCGCGACCTTCGGAGCGCCCCGTTCGGAACACCCGCGGGACCCGCACCGTGCCGGTCCCGCCGTCTCGGGGAAGCACCGTTGCCGATGCTTCCCGGTCGCGGGGTCGCGGGCGTTGCGGCCCGGAACCCTTGACGCTAAACCCGCCAGAGAGAATCAAGCCGCCCTCCCGCGCAAGCAGAAAAACCGTCCGTGCGAGTGGTTTTGACAAGCCGTCGGAGTTGTCCCACTGTTCCCGGCATGTCCCATCCATTGTCCGATTCCGAAATCGAGGTCGCCCTCAGCGGCCTGCCGGGGTGGTCCCGCGACGGTGACCAGCTCGCCAAGACCTACACCTTCGGCTCCTTCCGCGAGGCGGTCAGCTTCATCACCCGCATCGCCTTTGAAGCCGAGGACATGAACCACCACCCCGACCTCGCCAACGTCTACAACAAGGTGTCCATCGCCCTTTCCACACACGACTCCGGCGGCAAGATCACCGAAAAGGACGTCAAGCTCGCCCAGAAAATCGAAGACATCAGCTGGGTGTAGGCAGCGCCCCACCGCCGCGTGACAGCCTGCGGGCCGCCACCAAAAAAGCGTAACCACACGGAGACAAGGAATTTGGATTTTTGCTTCTCTTGAAGCTCAGAGCTAACACAAATCATTTACGCGACATTAAAGAATGGAGCAAGAGGCATCTACAGAGATAATTCAAGAAATCGCCTTTGTATCATAATCCGGAGGGGATGCGCGGAAAGCAGCGTGGCGGCGCTTCTCGGAGTTGCCGTTTCCCGACTGGTCCGGCTCCTCATCTGTAGTGGTAACGCATCTGCACAAAAGTGATGCCGTGGTCAAACTGCTTGTAAACGATTCGATGTTCATCGGTGACTCGTCGCGACCAGTATCCGCTCAGGTTATGCTTGAGGGGCTCAGGCTTTCCGATTCCGTCATGTGGGGAGCGCTGAATCTCCTGAATCAACATATGTATTCGCTTCAATGTCTTTTTATCAGTCCTCTGCCAGTATTGATAATCTTCCCAAGCCTGCGGGGTGAATGTGATGTTCATTCGCTTAGGTCGATTTCCCTTTCCATCGTGTTCCCCTGTTCCGCTGCCTCAATCGAAGCAATCAGGCGTTTCGCATTGGCAGGACTACGCAGCAGGTAGGCGGTTTCCTCAAGCGCCTCATAGTCTTCGAGAGATATCATGACGACTGATTGACTGCGTTTGCGTGTGATGATCACAGGATCTCGGTCGAGACAGACTTGGTCCATCGTGGAGGCAAGGTTTTCTCTTGCGGCTGTATATGTGATCGCATTCATATGGACAGGATGCTGTTCATGTTTTCGCGTGAGTCAATTTTTTCGTCGAACAGGAGAGCGGCGGGCTTTGCCGTGACCGGTTGCGGAGACCGGGAGCCGCCCGGCCGGGATCCGGGCGGGCGGATGGTGGTTTGCGCAGTTCGTTGCGGCGGGGCTTGCTATGGGCGGGTGGGTTTGTTGGGTTCGCGGGCCTATGCGAATCCAAGCATTCCAAGGACTGCGTCCCCAACCGGACAACGCCGCGAAGGTCGCGGCGCTGCCTTATGATGTCGTGTCGACGGAGGAGGCGCGCGCGCTGGCGGCGGGCAACCCGCTGAGTTTTCTGCACGTGACCCGCGCGGAGATCGACCTGCCGGAGGGCACGGACCCGTATTCCGAAGCGGTCTACGCGAAGGCGCGGGAGAATTTCGAGCGCCTGCAGGCGGAGGGTGGTCTCGTGCGTGAGACGGAGCGTTGTGTCTACCTCTACCGTCAGTCGATGGGCGGGCACAGCCAGACGGGTCTGGTGACGGTTTGCCACATCGAAGACTACGAAAACGACCGCATCAAGAAGCACGAAAAGACCCGAAAGGCGAAGGAGGACGACCGCACGACGCTGAACCGGACGCTGCGGGCGCATCCTGGTCCGGTGTTTCTGACCTACAAGGACGACGCGAAGGTGCGCGAACTGACGCAGGCGGTGGCTTCGGGCGCGCCGTTTTTTGATTTCGAGGCACCGGACGGAGTGCGGCATACGCTGTGGCGGGTCGCTGGAGGCAAGGCGTTTGTTGATGCCTTTGCGGGGATCCCCGCCTCGTATGTGGCGGACGGCCACCACCGCGCGGCGAGTGCCGCCCGCGTGGGCAAGGAGATGCGTGACGCAAACCTGGACCACACCGGCGAAGAGGACTACAACTGGTTTCTCGCCGTCCTGTTTCCGGCGGGCGAGCTGAATATCCTGCCTTACAACCGTGTTGCTGCCGACCTCAACGGTTTGACGACCGAGGATTTTCTGCGGAAGGCGGGTGAGCGGGCGAAGATCACACCGGATGCGGACCCGTCGCCGTCACGGCCCGGACAGGTGTCGATGTACCTGGGCGGTCGCTGGTACGGGCTGGCGTTTGCCGCCGACGAGAGCGAGGGTCCGATTGAGCGCCTCGATGTGTCGCGGCTGCAGGACAAGATTCTCGCGCCGCTGCTGGGCATCGACGATCCGCGTACGAGCGAGCGGGTCGATTTTGTCGGCGGCGTGCGCGGCACGAAGGAGTTGGAACGCCGTGTCGACGCCGGCGAGTGGGCCGTGGCGTTTTCGATGTATCCGGTGACGGTCGAACAGCTGATGGAGATCGCCGACGCGGGCGCGATCATGCCGCCGAAGAGCACGTGGTTCGAGCCCAAGCTGCGCAGCGGGCTGGTTGTGCATACGATCTGAGCCCGCTTGGGTATCGCGGTTTGATCGGGACCGCAC
>SLLG01000171.1 GCA_007134215.1 Opitutales bacterium
CAAGCAGCCGCCGCTTCTGCACCACCCGCGAGGTGATGTGATACACCCCCGGCCCGTCCACCTTGATCCGTTCGTTTGACATACGGCCCATCCTGCCGCCCTGACCCGGCCCGTCAAGCATTTTATAGATCAAACCTACAAAAATTAATGGAGCCCGACTCCTATAGGCAGGCACAGGATGGAGGTTTCAGTTCTCATTCCCCTCTACAATGCGGCGCCCACACTCAAGGGCGTGCTCGCGGACCTGAAAGCACAGACACTGCGGCGCCGGGAGACTGTGTTTGTCGACGACGGGTCGACGGACAGCACGGCGGAAATCCTTGCCGCCGCAGGGCGGGCCGATCCGACGATCCGCGTCGCGTACGTTGCCCACGGAGGGATACCGAAGGCGCTCCAAACAGGCCTCGCGCTGTGCCGCGCTCCCGTCGTCGTCCGCATGGACGCTTCCGTAGCGTTCCGCCGCGAACTGCCCGCGCGATACGGCGGCTACCGTGACGGCCCGTTTCCGGAGGACTATGAGCTTTGGCTGCGCTTGATCGAACACGGCGTGCGGATGGAAAAACTCCCGCAGACGCTTCTGTGTTGGAACGACCCTCCGCACCGCCTCTCGAGAACGGACACCCGCTACCTGCCCGACGCCTTTTTCGCCGCCAAGGCGCCGTTTCTCGCCCGCGAGACGGAGCGGCTCCGTGGCAAACGACCGATCTGGCTGTGGGGAGCGGGCCGCCGCACCCGCCGCCGTATGCGCCACCTGGAAGAACACGGATGCCGTCCCGCCGGATACGTGGACGTCGACCCGAAGAAGCTCCGTTCCGTCCTTCCGGGAAATCGCCCCGTCATCGGACCCGCGGACCTGCCGCCGCCGCGGGAGGCCTTTGTTCTCGGGTGCGTCGGCAAGCGAGGAGCACGCGAACACATCCGCGCCTCACTCGCGGGCCGCGGCTACCGGGAGGGCGTGGATTTTCTGATGTGCGCGTAAGGCGCCGCTACCCGCACAGCGCGCTTGAAAAATCCGGAACGTGCCCCGACAGTGAAGAGATGCGACCCGTTGAAAGCAAAGAATCCCGGACGCGGGCCCACATCCTTGGACTCGGCATCGACAACGACGACGGACACAAGCGCATCACCCGCGCCGAAAAGTTCTCGGTCGTCGGTGGGTGCGAGGAAACCCACGGCAAAATTACGGAGACCCTGATCAAGACATTCGAGGACCTGAAGAAACGGGGCCGCGAACTCGAAGAATCCGAACCTTCCGAGATAGCGGAGCTTTTGCATAAACATCGTCCGACGGAATAGCCCGCCCGCCCGTGCTCGCCCAACCACCCTTTCAGAATTCACACAAATTATAATATTATGGCAGCAGGTATAACCGATCTCAACGAAAGCAACTTTGACGCGACCATCAGCGGAAGCGATGCACCGGTCGTCGTCGACTTCTGGGCACCATGGTGTGGCCCGTGCCGCACGATTGCTCCGATCCTTGAGCAGCTCGCCTCCGAAATGGGTGACGCCGTCAAGATCACCAAGGTGAACGTCGACGACAATCAGGCACTTGCGCAGAAGTACAACGTCCGCGCAATTCCCACGATTCTCTTTTTCAAGGGAGGCGAATTGAAGGATCAGGCCGTCGGTCTTGTGCAAAAGGAATCTCTCAAAGGGAAGATCGAAGCCCTGGGCTGAACCGCGCTTCCGGAATTGACCGGGACCGACAAGACGCGCCCGCGCCCGGACGCTTCTTTCGTCTCTTACCGCACGGGCCTGAACTGCCCTGCCTTCCCGGTCAGGCGACGGAAGCCCACAGCAACCCGGCCGCCGTAAGCGCGCCATAGGCGAGGAGCGCACCCGCGCTGCCCGCAAGCAACCGGCCCCAGTCCGTGGGTTCCTCTGCCCTGTGTAGACGGATAAGCAGCCTCGCGTAGAACGGAAGCAGGATCCACACGAGCACCGGGGCGGCGTGGGCAAACGCCGACATCAGAGTCACCGGCACCGCCATCGCAACAAGGACAAAACAGGCGAATTCGATCTCCGAAAAGCGCCGCCCGAAGCGAACGGCAAGTGTGCGCTTGCCGACAGGAGCATCTGTGAAACGGTCGCGCAGGTTGTTAACGACAAGGATTGTGCAGGCGAGACACCCGACACCCGTCCCGGTCGCGGCGGCGGCCCCGAGTGTCGACACCCCGGCGACCACTGGAAACCCTCCCGCCTGGACGTAAAATGTACCGCCCGTCGCGACGATGCCGAAAAAAAACAGCACGAACACCTCGCCGAGGCCGTTGTAGGCGAGCGGAAACGGCCCCCCGGTGTAGGCGAACCCGCAGGCAACACACACGACTCCCAGCGGCAGCAACCACCACCCGCCGTACGGGATCAACAACAGACCTACACCGAACGCGCATGCGAAGACGACCCCCGTGGCCCGCCGCATGGCCGCGCCGGACACTTCCCCGGAGGCGACCGCACGCACCGGACCCACCCGCGCAGCCGTGTCAGCACCTTTGACGAAATCAAAATAGTCGTTCGCAAAATTCGTCCCGACTTGAATCAGCAACGCGAAAATCAGGCATACCGATGCGGGAAACGCCTCGAAATGCCCCAACGCCGCCGCCAGCGCCGAACCGACGCCGACCGGAACCACCGCCGCCGCAAGCGTTTTCGGACGGGCCGCCTCGATCCATACGACCCACCGCGCCCGGGTCGCCTGAATCTCAACAGAAGTTCCCATAGTGCCCGGCCAGACGATGCGAGCCCGCCCCTCTATGCAAGCCCTTCATGCAAGCCATCTCCCGCCCGTGCCCCGCACTCTTTGGTGTCATTCGTCGGCACGGCGGCACGATTCCACCGCCGCTTCCCATTCCGGCGCCCCGCGCCCGCTCCGGCTTGCCGCATCAAAGAGTGATAAATCGGTGAAAAATAAAAAATAAAAATAAAATCGCTCATTAATAAAAAGGCGAACTTTTCACAACTTTCATTGTAGCTCAGAGCAAATAATCAGAGGCGTGAAAGCGGATGCCTCAGGCAGGGGTCCACTCGTTGAGTTTGGACTGGATGAAGTCGATGACGGCTTGGTTGGCGTCGCGGTCGCGGAGGCCGGACGGGAGGGGTGCGCCGAGGGCGAAGTGGACGGGGCGGCCGGGGACGAGGGGGCCGAAGTCTTTGAGAAAGCGGCCGTTGGACCACGCATCGGTTTTCAGGGCGAGGGGAATGATCGGCACACCAGCGCGGCGGGCGAGTTTGACGCCGATGGTGTTGAAGTCGTCCGGCGAAAAGCGGGCGGAACGTGTGCGCTGCGGAAAGACGACGACGGAGACACCGGAACGGAGGCGTTCGCAGCCGTCTTCCATGACAACGCGGAAGTCGTCTTTGGGGTTCTCGCGACCGACGACGACGGGGTCGCAGGCGCGCATGATGTGTTTGAAGACAGGGTACTCGACGAGCTGGCGCTTGACGACAAACGTGATCGGCCGGTAGGGGCCGACAAAGGCGGCGAGAAGAAATGTCTCCGCCGTGCTCATGTGGTTGCCAACGAAGACACACGGACCCTCCACCCGCTCCAAAACGCCCAGATTTTCGAACGAAACGGAGACGCCGCAGTGCTCGAAGGCACGGAGCACCTTGACACTCTCCGAACGCCACATGGCACGGTCGAAGCGGCCGCGCCTGGCGGCACGGGCGTTGCGGAGGACGACGGGTGTGACCTTGCTGTAAAAGGCAAGACTGGGAAAGGTGCGGGCAAACCAGCCCGCCTGAACCGTGTCCGTCGAGTATTGCACGACCTTTTCGCCGTTTTCCATGACCAACCCTTTGTGGAGCGGCGGATAGCGGGCAAGCGAAAGAAGCACGGCCGCGCAAACCACGGGAATCGCCCCGTCCTCGATGCAAATCCGGCGCCGCCGCCGTATTTCCTGCCTTCATGCACCGGTGCCAGACTATTATCATCGGCGGCGGGATGTCCGGACTCGCGTGCGGCGGAGTGGGAGCCCATTCACCGCCGGCACATCCCGGCCGCACTTCCGGCGCGGCGCAGCCTTGAACCCCCTGCATGCCCGCTCCGCATCGAAGACGGATTGTATGTCGCCGGCGACCACCGCGGCCTGCCCACCCTCAACAGCGCACTTGCCACAGGCCGCTCCGTTGCACGGGCCGATCATTGCACGCTTGCCAAGCGGGCAATGATCGCCTACTGCCTATACTTCCTCTTCGGACCGGACAACGCCGGTCTCCCAGACGCGAAAGACCTTTGACAAGGAACACCTATGAATGCGCCGCATTCCTGTATTATCATAGGCGCCGGTATCAGTGGATTGATTGCCGCCGCACACTTGAAACGCCACCATGTGGATGTCCTCTTGCTGGACAAAGGACGGCACCACGGAGGCCGGATGGCCACGCGCACCATCGACAAATCGATTTTCGACCACGGCGCGCAGTTCGTCACGACGCGCGACCCGATCTTCCGTGAAATGGTCGAGGGATGGATGGAGCGCGGCATCGCCCGCCCCTGGTACAAAGGCCCGCTCGGCAACATGCGCTACGTGGGCGTCAACGGGATGTCGACCATCCCGCGCGAGCTGGGGCAGGACCTGAACGTCCACCTCTCCGAAAAGGTGACGAAAATCCGATTCAACAACGGCAAATGGACAGTCACGGCACGCAAATACGGCGAGAACAAGGACAGTAGCTACAAGGCCGACTGCCTCGTCATCACGGCACCGGTGCCGCAGGCCCTTGCTCTGCTGCAGACGAGCAACATCCAGATCGACTTTGACGAGGAGGAAGAACTGGAGCGCATCACCTATTTCCGCGCTATTTCGGTGATGGCCCAGCTCAACGGCCCCGCCGGGCTGTCCAATCCCGGCGCGATGGACCTCAACCATCCCGTCCTGCGCTGGATCGGCGACAACTCGGCCAAGAGCGTCTCGCCAATACCGGGCTCGGTCTCGATCACCAGCTCGCCGCAGTTCGCCGAGCGCTATTGGGATGCTTCGGACGAGGAGCGCATCCCGTTGCTCCTCAACGCAGCCAAGCCGTTTCTGAAGAATGACGTCGTCGACGCGGTGGCGCACCGCTGGGGCTTCACGGAGCCAAAACGCATCTACAAAGAGAAGCAGCCCTTCCGCAAAACGTATTTCCTCGACGAAGAGCACCACCTCGGCATGTGCGGGGACGGCTTCGGCGGGCCGCGCATCGAGGCTTCGGCCATGAGCGGCTACGCTCTGGCGCAAGCGCTCACGCGCCCCATGTGATTACAAAGCGGTGGAACCGACACGTCCCGCAACAGCGCAAAAGGCAAAGGACCGCCGGTTTCTGGGCAT
Source organism: Opitutales bacterium (assembly GCA_007134215.1). Lineage (GTDB taxonomy): Bacteria > Verrucomicrobiota > Verrucomicrobiia > Opitutales > Oceanipulchritudinaceae > SLLG01. The sequence goes on from SLLG01000171.1 coordinate 5,313, forward strand.
CGCACGGCTCTACGGCGAGGCGGGCGCGGCACGCCTCGCCGCGGCACGCGTGGCCGTCATCGGGCTCGGCGGGGTGGGATCGTGGACGGCGGAAGCCCTTGCGCGCACAGGCATCGGCAGCCTGACGCTCCTTGATCTCGACGACATCTGCGAGAGCAACATCAACCGCCAAATCCACGCCCTCGACGCAACGGTCGGTCGGACAAAGGCGGGGGTCATGCGCGAACGCGTCGCCGCCATTTCGCCCGGATGCACCGTCGATGGGCGCGAGGCCTTCTTCACCCGCGCCAACGGCGCCGCCTTTCTCGACGAAGGATTTGACGCCGTCGTCGACG
>SLLG01000077.1 GCA_007134215.1 Opitutales bacterium
GTGAGTTGTTCAGCGATCTCTGGTATTACGAAAGCCCGCTTCCGCGGGAGTTTTCGAGCCCGCTGGCACGGCAGATTTTCGGTGACGCGGAGGTGCCCTCGGTGGTGACGCGGAAGAGCTTTCTGCCGGAGGATTTGTTGGTCGGGGTGGATTTCTGGATCAATCTGCCGATGGTGACGGACCATCCCGCGCTCGGCGTCAACGGAGCGCTTGTCAACGCGACGCTCTGGAATATCAGCAACAACAGCCGGTTTTTCATCAGCGAGGCGAACGCACCGATCGCGGTGGCGGAGATCGCGGCGATCCCTGAGCTGAAAGCCTCCTGGGCGCTGACGCTGCTGACGCTGGAGCGCTACCAGTATATCGGCGGGCCGCACTTCCGCTCGCTCTATTCGAAAAGTGAACCGCGCGTGCTCCTCTCGGCGGACCCGGCTGTGCTCGACGCGCTCATGCTCGAGCGGATCAACGAACACCGCGAGGCGAACCGTTTTTACACGCTGCCGATGATCCTGCCCCAGCTCGACTACGCGGTGCAGCTCGGAGTCGGCTACGGGCTCGCGCGGCAGGCGCGAATCGAGCGGCTGCGGTGAGGCGCCCGCTTTTTTTCCATCTTTGCATTTGCGCCGGGGAGGGCGCGTCGTTTGCCTGATGGAGTTTAACCATGACTCTGCACGACTACCTGCCGGTTCTCATCCAAATCCTGATCGCGCTTTTTCTCGCCGTCGTCATCCTCGGCGCGAGTCATCTGCTCGGCCAGCGGGCGGCGCGCAACACGATCAAGGACTCCGCCTACGAGTGCGGAATGCCGGCGGAAGGCAGCACGGGGACGCGTTTCAGCGTGAAGTTTTACCTCACCGCGATGCTCTTTATCGTGTTTGATATCGAGGTCGTCTTTCTCATCCCGTGGGTGCTCGTTTACCGCGATTTTTTGGCGCAGAACCTGCCGATCCTGATGCCGGTGCTGTTTTTCATCCTCGTTCTCGTCGTGGGCCTTGTCTACGAGCTGAAGAAAGGCGCGCTCGAATGGGACAAATGACCCGTCTTTTCCACGGCATATCCGAAATCCCCGAAAACCGGCCGCCCCGGGCCTTGAAGAACGCATATGCGGCTTGACCGGTACATCGCCAAGTCGCGCATCATTGAGATCGAGAGCAACGACCTCCAGGGGGCTCTTCTCGAACTGCTGAATGTCTCCGTCTACCGCTCCAGCGACGAGCTGAACCCCAAGCGTATCGTCGCGCAGCTGCTCAACCGGGAGAAGACGATGACGACCTACCTCGGGCACGGCGTGGCCATGCCGCACCTGCGCGTGAAGATGAAGCGGCCGTATATCTTTGCGGTGGGGCGCGTGCCTTCGGGGATTGAGTTCGACGGGCGCGGCGATTACAAGGACGTGCGGCTGATCTTCCTCCTTCTCGCCTCCGAGACGGAAAAAAACTACCTCAACGTGCTCGCCTCGCTCGCGCGGCTCTTCCGCAGCCGCGATCTTGTGGAGCGTATCGTGGGCGCGGCCGACACGCGCACCTTCCAGGAGCGGGTCTTCCTCGCCTTCGGCGGTCTCCTCGCGAAACCGGAGCGCCGCCGCAACCGCTTCAACCGGCTCTTTCTGCGCGAGGCCGAGAAGGTCGCGCGCGACGCCCGCTGCGCCGCTGTTCTCATCTTCAGTGACACCTTCGCGGGCGGCATCGAACTGACGGAGGGCTTTCCCCGCTATCGCACGATCCTTGTCACGCGCGCGGCCGACGACCAATCGTCGCAGGGCCCGAACGTGGAGACATGCATCGAGGTGCGTTCCTTCTCGCGGCAGCGCCTCTCGCAGGTGCGCAGCGCGATCCTCATCGGACTGACGCGCGGTCTCTTCAAATACAGCGACCGGCTGTGCTGCGTGGGCGGCATCCCGTCGAGCAACCTCCTCGACACCATCCTCGTCGTCGACGTGGAGCGGGAGTTCCAGAGCGTTATCGACCGCGAGAGCGAGATCCTGCCGGGGTCCGTGAAGATCGAGGTGGTGGAGCGCATGCTCGGGATCGCGACGGAACTGGCGGTGGAGGGCCGCGAGGGCAAGCCGGTTGGATGCCTCTTCGTCCTCGGGGATTCGGCGAAGGTCAACCATATGGTCAAGTCGCTCGTTCTCAATCCCTTTCACGGCTACCGGGAAGAGGAGCGCAACGTCCTCAATCCGTTCATGGACGAAACCATCAAGGAATTTTCCGTGATCGACGGGTGTTTCGTCATCCGTGGCGACGGCGTCATTGAGTCGGCGGGGAGCCTCATCCACGCGCCTTCGGAGTTTTACGAGGACCTGCCGAGCGGGTTCGGGGCGCGCCACTCCGCCGCCGCCGCGATCTCGCGGGCGGCGGATTGCCTCGCCATCTGCGTGAGTTCGAGCACGGGGCAAGTAACGCTCTTCCGCAAGGGCGTGATGCTGCCGCTGCTTGAGCGCCCGATCGGTTCGATGAGTTAAGGCCGTTTTTTCCCTTGCCAGTGCCGCGCGCGCCGCTTGTATGGAGGGCTTTTTCGGAGGAAACCAGTTATGCCACGCGATTTTATCATCCTTGAGTGCACCGAAGCCCGCGCTGAAAACAAGCGCCCGTCGCGCTATTGCTCCACGCGCAACAAGAAGCTGCAGCAGGGCCGCATCGAGAAGAAGAAGTTCAATCCGTCGCTCCGGCGGTACACGCTTCACCGCGAGATCAAGTAAGGTCCGCCCGGCGGTGTGTCCGCCTGAGCGGGTCTGCGACTTTCCGAGCCGATGGTCTTCCGCCGTCGGCTAGCGTCTTACCCGGCTGCGGAAGGACCGCGCGCCATAGGATCCGCCGTGCCGAAATTCCCGTGGGAGCGGGGATTGCGCCGCCGCGCCGCACGCCACCCGTCACGGTGATTGCGGATCCAGTCGAGGAGCGCGCGCTCAAAGCCGATATCGCGTCCGACCTTCTCGGACTCGATCCATTTGTGACGCAGGATTTCCTCACGCTCCGCCAGAAACTCCTGATAGAGGCTGGAGCGTTTGAGGACATCCTGTGTCCGCGCGTTGTTGACCGGCTGTTTCATCTAAACTCGGGGGAACTCCTGAGATCGGGAAAGCACGGGCCCGACCGTCGGGGAAACCCATTCAATGGTTGTTCAGGAGTAATGAAGTGTATTAATCGCTGAAGGCGCGTCGAGCGACAAGCCTTTAAGAGGTAAACGGCAGCGATTCGCCAATGTTTCACCCTATTTGATGCGCAAACGTATCGGTTTATTCACCCAATCGTCGCAGAACGGCGGCGGCAATGTCGCAAAATGCCGTGGCCGCTGCGGAATCGGGGTGGGCGACGACGACGGGAATGCCTCGGTCGCCCCCCTCGCGGATGGCGGGATCGAGGGGCACCTGGCCAAGCAGCGGGGTGCCGAGAACGGAGGCTGACTCTGCCCCGCCTCCGGAGCCGAAGACCTCCATGCGGGTGCCGTCGGCCTGTTCGAGGTAGCTCATGTTCTCGCATACGCCGAGGAGCGGGACATTGACCTTGTCGAAGAGGCGGGCACCACGCTGCGTGACCGTCGCGGCGGCGGCCTGGGGTGTTGTCACGATAACGGCCCCGTCGACCGGGAAGGTCTGCACGAGCGAGAGCTGGGCATCGCCCGTGCCCGGCGGCAGGTCGACGACGAGCACCTCCAGCTCGCCCCACTCGACGTGCTGCGCGAACTGGCCGATGGCGTTGTTGATCATCGGACCGCGCCAGACGACGGGGGCATCGCGGTCGATGAGGAGCGCCATGGACATCACCTTGACGCCGAAATTCTCCGGCGGGTAGATGGTGTCCTCCGTGACGGTCGGCTGCTGCCCGACGCCGATCATGAGGGGGACGGAGGGACCGTGGATGTCGCAGTCAAGCACGCCGACGCGGCCGGGCTTGCCGTCGTCGGCGAGGATGCGCTCGAGCGCGCAGGCGAGGTTCACGGCGAACGTCGACTTGCCCACGCCGCCCTTGCCACTCGCCACGGCGACGATCTTCTTCACTTTTTCGAGGCGTTTCGGCCGCCCGCCGGGATCGCTTGCCGCCCCCGCCGCTCCTTTGGGGGCGGAGACAGCGATGTCGACCTGCGCGGATTTCACGCCCGGTACGGCGCGCAGGGCGGCTTCGGCGTCGTCCTTGATAGCCTTCGGCGCTTTGGCGTCGGAGGTGGTCACCGCCACGCGCACGACGACACCGCCGTCTTCGCCGACATCGATGTCCTGCACGAGGCCGAAGGAGACAATGTCCCGGCTGAACCCGGGATATTTTACCTGCTTAAGGGCTTCACGTATCGTTTCCTTGTCCACGGCGGTCTATATGTAACCCACGGCGGGCGGCGGTCGAGGGCAATTGTGGTGGCCGCGCGCAATAAATCGCTCGCCGCCGTGCAGTTCGCGGTTTGCATCGGGCACACTTTCCTCTACACACACAGTATGTTTTTTCAGCGTAGTTCCGCCGCCGTCTTGAATCCACGCCGCGCCGTGAGGACCGTCCTTCACGGTGCCCTCGCCCTGGCGGCGCTCGCCGCCTTCACCGCGCCGCCCCCGGCGCAGGCGCAGGATGGCGACCTCGGCGTCATCGAGGGCCGCGCCCGTGCCGAGTACCGCATCCGCGTGACCTCGCCGGACAACGCGACGGAGCGCCTCGCGCAGACCGCCTTCGGGCTGCACGGGGGTTACGAGCTGCGCTCTGGCGGAGACGTGCATTTTCACTTCGACTTTGAGCCCGTCGGCGAGCGGCGCGTCGAGCTACGCATCCGCAGCGGCGGGCAGGAACTCCTCCGCCGCACGGTGGACGGGCGCGATTCGACGCACGCGCTCATGCGCGCGGCCGACTACGCCGTGCAGCGCACGCTGGACATCCCCGGATTTTTCGCCGGAACCATCGCCTTCATCTCCACCCGCACAGGTGCCTCCGAGGTCTACGTCTCCGATATGCTCTTCCAGAACGCCCGTCAGCTCACCCGCGACCGAGCCAAGGCGCTCCTGCCCACGCTCTCGCCCGACGGCAACACCGTCCTCTACACCAGCTACTACCGCAACGACTTTCCCGACCTCTACAAAATCGACCTGCGCAACAACCGGCGCACCGTCTTCGCGGGCTTCCGCGGCACCAATACCGGCGCGAACTTCAGCCCCGACGGCCGCCGCGTCGCCATGGTCCTGAGCGGATCGGGCAATGCCGAGATCTATGTGGGGGATGCGGACGGGCGCAACCTCCGCCGCCTTACCCACACCGAGGCCCTTGAGGCCGACCCCGCGTGGTCGCCCGACGGCCGCCGCCTCGTCTTCGCCTCCGACGCGCCGGGGCGCCCCCAGATCTTTACCATGGACGCCTCGGGTGGCGGCCGTCCCACGCGCGTGCCCACCGACATCAGCCGCCACTGCACGGAGCCGTCGTGGAACCCGGTCGACGATGACAAAATCGCCTTCACCGCCGCCATGGCGGGTCAGTTCGTCGTGTGCGTCTATTCCTTCCGCGAGCGGCGCAGCGAGGTCGTCACCCGCGGCGCGGGCGACGCCGTGCACCCCGCATGGCTGCGCGACGGCCGACACCTTCTCTTCAACCGCCGCACCTCCACGGCCAACTATCTCATGGTCCTCGACACCCACACGGGCAAAACCACCCGCCTCAGCCCCTCCGGCTTCGCCCGCGCCTACCAAGCGGACTACCGCTACGTGGAGTAATAGGGTGGAGCTCGGTCGATGAAGACGCGCGCAGAGCCAGGCCGCTCCCGATAGGTTAAAATAGTGCAGGAACCGAAGTTCCTTTTCCCTGGCAAAGCGCTCTGCTACTTACCACGTTTGCACGCATGTTGCCTGAGGGACTCTATGAACGTGTTCAAGACGAGGAGTTGAAGGAAATCCTGACCGCCCACCCCGAGTTGTGTGCTACTTTTGAAAAGCTGGATGATGAGGCCCACCCGAATACCTTCAGTCAGTTCGTCGCCCAGATCCTGTTGGAAGCGCTGCCATCCTCAAAACCAGAGCAAAGGATCTGCATCGTCAACCGCTTGATCGATTTGCTCAGCGAGCAGGATGGTTGGGGTTATACAAAAAAGAGGCGGTTGCTGTCCGGCCCCCAGCAGGTGCTTCGTCAGATTCGGCTGGCGGAGCAGGTGGACGAACTGCCGCAACCGCAAACCTCGCTTCGCATTAGCAGCTTACTCACCGGTGCCGCTGATGATCCGCAACTGGAGCGTGAGTTGCGCACGGAGATGATGACCGCGGATCGGGTGGACATCCTCGTGTCCTTTATCAAATGGTCGGGACTGCAATTGCTCCTTCCCGCCTTTGAGCAACTTGCGCAGCGACAGGTGCCTGTGCGCATTATTACGACCTCCTACATGGGCGCCTCCGATCCAAAGGCAGTGGAATGGCTGGCCGGGCAGCCGTCGTTTTCGGTGAAGGTGTCCTACGACACCGAGCGCACTCGCCTTCATGCCAAGGCGTACCATTTTTCCCGCCGAACGGGTTTTTCCACAGCATACATTGGCTCTGCAAACATGAGCCGTCCGGCCATGACCAGTGGACTCGAATGGACAGTGAAAGTGACCGCGCGTGACATGCCGCACATTCTCGAACGCTTCACGGCGGAGTTCGAAACCTACTGGTCCAGCGACGAGTTCAGTTCATTTGATCCGCGGCAACCGGATTCGTTTCGCAGGGCCATTGCCCATGCGCGCCGTCCGACGGAACACACCGGCCCCCGGTTCTTCGCCGACATCAAGCCGCATCCTTTTCAGGAACGCATCCTGGAAGCCCTCGCCGCTGAACGGGAAACCGAATCGACCCGCAATCTCGTCATTGCGGCCACGGGCACTGGAAAAACCGTCGTCGCCGCCCTCGACTATGCCGCTTACCGGCGTGAGCATCCGCAATCCTCCCGGCTGCTCTTCGTTGTTCACCGGAAAGAGATCCTTCAGCAGGCCCTGGATTGCTTCCGCGCAGTTCTACGGGATTTTAATTTCGGAGACTTGCTGGTGAACGGTCAGGTGCCTGAACAATGGGACCATGTTTACGCCTCCGTCCAGAGTTTGAACAATCACGCACCCTGGGATCGCTGGGGGGCAGAACATTTCGACTATGTCATTGTCGACGAGGCCCACCACGGTGCCGCCAACAGCTATCGGCCCCTTTTTGACAAGCTGCGCCCGAAGATACTGCTTGGGCTGACGGCCACCCCGGAGCGAATGGACGGAAGCTCGATCCTGCCCGACTTCAACAACCGTTTCGCAGCGGAGATTCGTTTGCCGGAAGCTCTGGAGGAGAAGCTTCTCTGTCCGTTTCACTATTTTGGCGTTACCGATCCTGTGTCCTTGGCCGACGAACAGTTTTGGCGTAATGGAAAATACGATACAGATGCGCTGGAGGCGGTCTATACCGGCGACGACCTCCGTGCCATCAATCGTCTCAACGCCATCTTCCAGGCGATTGATCGCTATCAGCCGATACAAGACAGCATTCGCTGTGTCGGTTTCTGTGCGGGGGTGAGGCATGCGGAGTTCATGGCCGCGCGTTTCCGGGAGAAAGGGTTTTCATCGGAGGTCGTTCTCGGAACCACGGTCCCTGAAATCCGTGACCAGCGGATTCGCGACTTTCGTTCGGGCAAGCTGCAATACCTCTTTACTGTCGATGTGTTCAGCGAAGGTGTGGACATTCCGGAAATCAATCTCGTGCTCTTCCTTCGTCCGACGGAAAGCCTCACCGTCTTTCTCCAGCAACTCGGCCGTGGTCTGCGTCATGCTCCGGAGAAAGACTGCCTCACGGTGCTCGATTTTGTCGGGCAAACCCACCGCAGGTACCGGATTGATCGGAAATTTGCTGCCTTGTTGCGAAAGACCCGCCGTCGAATTGACGACGAAATCGAACTCGACTTTCCCAATCTGCCACCCGGATGCAATATTCAGTTGGAGAGAGTTGCCCGTGAGCATGTGCTTGAAAACATTCGTCATTCGCTGGGCAATCTTCGCACGTTCGTGCCGGAAGTTATCCAGACGATGACATCGGCGGACGGCGTGCCTCCAACCTTCGAAGCCTTTGTCGGAGAAAGCGGCCTCTCTCCGGTGGCCCTTTTGCGCAATAAGACTTGGTCCGAATGGAAGGATTCGGCGGCAGGCACAGAGACGGTAAGGGATCCCGGACTGGCTGATGCCCGCCGCACTCTCCGGCGGGTTTGTTTGCGCACCGATCCCCGCTTTCTCGGCTACTTGCAGGACATTGCCGCGGCGAAAGTAGCTGAGGAACCTGCTGCTTATGGGATGTCCACCGAGGAAGCCAATGCCCTCCATTACGTCCTGTGGTCGAAGAGCGGTCCGGAGCTTGGCTTCGCAGATGTCCGGGAGTCTTTTCAGGCTTGGTTCAAGAATGAATCATCCGCCCGCGACCTCAGCGAAGTCATCGCGTGGCGCCGCAGCCACCGCGATGTTCCGTCGCACTCTGTCGATCTTGGCTACCCCTGCCATCTGCGGTTGCACGATGCCTACGGCTATCGCGAGATTACCGCGGCTTTCGGTGCGGCCACGTTTGAAAAGACCGGTTCCACCGGGGTGGGGGTCATCCATCTCGAACAACGGAAAACATACCTCCACTTCGTTACCTTTCGAAAGGAAGACAAGGACTTCGCCCCGACCACCCGCTACAAAGATTACCCCATCAGCCGCACCCGGCTTCATTGGGAATCGCAGGCCGGCACCACCCGGGCGAGCGCAACGGGGCAAAACTACATCCGCTTCCAAGAGCGTGGTTACCGAATCCTCTTCTTTGCCCGCCTCGACAAGAGTGTCGATGGAGAGACCTCGCCCTTCCTCTTCCTCGGCCCGGCGAAGTCCCTGCGCGCCTACGAGTCCGACCGCCCAATCAAGATGATTTGGGACCTTGAGCATCCGATGCCCGCCGCATTGTTTGAGTCTGCGAGAGCGGTGTAGGACGAATGTATGGGCGGGTTCCGGTGCGCTGTACCTTGCGCAAAAAGGGGCGGTTCCTTCGGTCGAACGAGGGTCGCAATCAAGAGTTGTTTTCCCCGCCTCTACCGCCGATGCACCGGTTCGAACTCTTCGCGGGTGAGAAAGCCGGAGCGGCCGTCGGGGAAGCGGACGTTGTGGAAGCGCTCGCCGGACTCGCGGACGACGGCCACTTCGCCCGCGCGGGCGGTGGCCTCGGAGGGGCTGCCGGAGGTGGGGGCGACGCGCAGGCTCGCTTCGGGCGCGAGGACGACGCCGAGGCCGGTGTGGGCGCGGTCGGCGGCGAGGGCGAGAAGGGCGGTGAGCGCGGCGGCGAGGGCGAGGCCGCCGGTGAGGCGGGAGAGGAGTCCGGCGCGGGCGATGCGCGGAAAGACGAGAAAGGCGAAGGCGGCGGTCCAGAAGCCGCCGAGGGCAAGCGCCGTCCACGCCGCGCGGGGCAGGCTGGCGGCAAAGGCGGCGAGGGGTTGCGCGGGCGGGGCTTCGACGCCCGCCGCCTCGCGCACGAAACGCAGGTTGGCGGCAATGTCGGGGTCATTCGGGCGGAGGGCCTGCGCCCGCATGTAGTGGAGGATGGCGCGGCCGGCGTCGCCTTTCTGGAACCAGGTGTTGCCGAGGTTGAAGTGCACGGCGGGGGAGTGGCCGAAAGCGAGGGCTTGTTCGAAGGCCTCGCGCGCTTCCTCGAAGCGGCCCTCGCCGTAGTAGACGTTGCCGGTCTGGAAGAGGCGCTCCGCTTCGCCGCGGTCGGTGGCGGCGGACGTCGGCGCGGTGAAAACGGCGGCAAGGCAAAGCAGGGTGAGAAGGATCGGACGGATCTTCATGCGCGGGAGCTGTTCCGGGAAAGTCGTGCGATGTGGTCGCGCAGGGCGCGGGCGTCTTCGGCGATGTCTCGGTTTTCGACGAGGGCGCCGGCGTATTTCCCCGCGTCGCTGATTTGGAAGACCGTTGCCGCGAAGGTGTCCAACTCGTCGTCCCCGCCGCCTTTGCGGAGGAGTTCGCGCACCTCGTGCTCGACGAGACTGTGCGGCTGGCGGTGTTCGGCATCCCAGCGCGCGGCTGTTTCCTGGAGCGTACGCTGGGCAGCGGCGTAAAATGCCGGGGCGTTGCCCGAGCGGGCCGCCTCTTCGGCGAGGGCGAGGTTGTCGCGCGCGGCGCGGGTGAGGTGGCGCAGGCGCATGTGGCGGGAGTCGGAACGCAGGCGTTCGCGGCGGCGCAGCCACACCGAGAGGACCCCGAGCGCGAGGACTGGTCCCAACGCTCCCGCCCAGAAGCCCGCTGTCGCGACCGGGGGTGTGAGGCGTGTCCGCCACGTGCCGGAGAGCGACTTGATGGGGCGCAGCGTGGCGGGCGGGGCGAGTTCACGGCCCGGACCGTTGGCCGGCCGGAAATCGCGGGCGGCCAAACCGGTGCGGATGCCGGGGAGCACTTCCACCGGTTCGGCGTCGAAAATGGTGGTGTAGTAGCGTCCGCGGTCGGGATCGAAGTGGGCGAAGGTGAATTCGGGCACGAGCGTGACCTCCTCGTTTTCCGGTATGATGAGGTATTCGAAGCGCTTCGTTCCGGAGAGGCCGCGCGGGTCGCTGTCGTCCGCTTCGAAGCGCGTGCGCGGCGGGTAGACGCGCCATCCGGGCGCTTCGCCGATTTCGGGTGCGCCCATGCGTTCGAAGTTGCCGCGGCCGGTGAGGGAGACGCTTAGCGTAACGGGCTCGCCCGTGCGCACCGTGCGGTCGCTCAGGGCGGCGTCCACCTCGAAGCGCCCGATGGCATCGCGGAAGGCCTCGGGGCGGCCCTCCGCCGGAGGGTGGCGCACTTCGATTTCGAGGGTTCCGGTAGTGAGGGTGGCGCGCTCCTGCCGCGGGCGGGGACGGCCGAAGAAATCGCGCTCCATGCGGTCGGGGTTTTCGTAGACGAGGGGCAGGCGGTAGCGGAGTGGCTGCGTGCCGGCGCGCACGGGGTTGAGGACGACATCCCACGCCGCGAAGCGGTAGCGCCGCCGGTCGACGGTCTCCGTGCCCTGCCGGGGTTCGCGCGGCCACTCACTTTGCACGAAGGCCTCGCCCTTGCGTTCGGGTGCGCCGCCGAGACTCGCCCGCACATCCTCGCGCAGGCGCAGCTTGAGCGTGGCGGGCACGGCTTCGCCGATGTAGAGCGGGCGCTCGGGCAGTTCCAGCACTAGCTCGAAGAGGCTCCGCAGCGACGCGTCCATGGGTGTGACGCGCAGGACGACTTCGTTCACCGGATAGTCCTCGCCGCGGAGGCTCAGGGTGCGGCCCGGAATGCGGTAGACGCCTTCCTCCTCCGCCGTCACGCGAAAGGTGAGCTGCAGCTCGTCGCGGCGCTCAAAGTTGACGATGTTCGTCATCGAGCGTCGGCCGGGTGAGTCAAAGACGAGCCCCTCCACCTCCGGCGGGTCAAGGTCCGGCGCGGTGCGTGTGTTGACAAGCCGGAGCGTGTAGACGGCGGACTGGCCCACAGAGATCTCCCGCGGTTCGACCGAGGCGGATACGCTGATCCCCTCCGCGCGCGCCCACGGCAGCGCGGAGAGACAAACGAGCGCCACCGTCAGCGCCCGGAACCAGATCTGTGACTTGTCAACGACCATACCGGTTTGACGGACCAATCATGAAGACCGTTGTTGTTTCGGAAGGGAATCCTTGTCAACCGCCCCGCAGGGAATGGCGGGGCGAATGCGGGTAGGCGGGCAATCGCTCTCGAACATGCCTGTCAATCCCGCGGGTGCAGTCTGCCGTGGACTGTCGTTCACAGGCTCAGGCCCTGAGCGAAGCCGAAGGGCGATGATCCTTCACCACTTTCGTACGCCGCGAACTTCCGCTTCTCCTCATCACCCGCGCCGACTCAGCTCTTCGGGCCTGCCTCGCGCAGGCAGGCGTCGACATCGGGCAGTGCCTTGGGGTCGAGCCAATCGCGGCGGAGGACCAGACCGTCGAAAACCCTGCTGCGGATTTCGCCTTCGCCGTCGGCAAACTCCGTCAGGTATTCGCCGTCGGTTGCGTAGAAGCGGTGGCTCAGGCGGTCCGGGTCGAGGATCCAATATTCTTCAACGCCGTGTTCCTCGTAGGCGGCGAATCTCGGGCCGGTGTCGCGGTCCACCGTGCGCGGGCTCAACACCTCGCACACCCAGCGCGGTGGGCCGACGGCGTGCGTCCGCGGGAATCCTGCCGCCTGCTCCTCCGTGAACCAGCAGAGATCGGGCAGGAAAACATTGCGTTGGCCCAGCTTCACCGCGACGACTTCGCGGAAAAGCTCGCCCCGGACTCCGTTCGCGCGCAGCCAGCGGCGCAGAAACTCGTCGAGAAAGTTGATCAAACGTGCGTGGGGCAGGGAGACCGGTGAATGCATCATTTTTTCACCGTCGATCAGGTCCGCATGGACGCCGGGTTGCAGCCATTCGAGGAAATCGTCGGCCGTCCAGAGCGCGGTGTCCAAACCGGTTGTGTTGGAAACGACTGTCGGCATGATGAAAGAACCTACACATTGGCGCGCGCAGGGCAAGCCGTAGGCGCGCTCACCAGTCGCGCCCAGTGGTGCGTTCCGCCGGATCGGCGGGGTCTTCGGTGAGGGGGAGGATGCGGTCGGCGGGATCGAGGAGGTTGAGGATTTGGTCGGCTTCCTCGGGGGTGAGTTCGGCAGGGGTTTCCGGCGCGGGTTGCTCTTCGGCGTCTTCCGGTTCGGGTTCGGCCTCGTCTTCGCGCTCCTCCTCGTCGGCGGGTTCTTCCTCGTCCTCGGGCTGCTCGTCCTCGGTTTCCGGTTCCTCGGCTTCCGGCTCTTCATCGTCGCGGTCGCTGTCGTCTTCCGGTTCGCCGTCCGGATCGCTTTCGGGTGAGTCTTCCTGCGACTCGTCCTCGTCTTCCGAGTCGTCATCGTCGTCGCTGTCTTCGCGGCGGAAGATGGCGTAGAGATCGTGCTCCGCGCTGCGCACGGTGACGTGGGTGGACTCGGCGAAGGGGTCGTCCACGCCGGGCCCTTCCCATTGCTCGAAGGTGAATCCCTCGTTGGGCACGGCGTTGACCGGCGTGCGCGTGCCCACGGGAAAGTCGCCGCCGCCTTCCACGAATCCGCTGTCTTCCTCCACGGGAATGAGGATAAGTGACCATTCGCGCTCCATCACGGCGGTCAGGCGCCGGTCCTCCGTCATGGCGACGGTGGTTTCCGGTGCGGCGGGGTCGGCCGCGCCCTCGCCCCGCCAGCGCTCGAAGCGGAAGCCGCCGCGCGGCTGCGCGAGGATCGGCTGGTCGCTGTTCACCCGGAAGAATCCGCTCTCCCACACGAAGCCGCCGATCTCCGGTTCCACCAATAGGTCGAGCCGGTAGGCATCGACAAAGTGCGCCTGCACGCGGGCATCCTGCGAAAGGCGGACGGTCGTCTGCGCGGCTTCCGGGTCTTCGATTTCGAGGCCCTCGCCTTCCCAGTGCGTGAAGGCGTAGTAATCGAAGGCCTCCGCTTCGATGGGAACGTCGGCGCCCTCCTCGTAGACGCCGGAGGTCCCCGCCGTGCCGAGTTCGGGGTCGGCCGATTCCACCGTGAGGTTCCACACCTTCACGAAGACGGCGGCGATTTCGCGGTCTTCGTCGAGAGTGACGGTGGTCTCTTCGCTTTCGGGGTCGTCGATGCCGTCGCCCGCCCAGGTGCGGAACTGCCACCCCTCATTGGCGCGCGCCCTTACGGAGACTTCATGCCCGCGCGCGAAGGCCCCGCCGCCCTCCACCGTGCCGCCTTCCGGCGGATGGACGGCCACGCGCAGGTGCCGGGTGATGGTGTCGATGTCGCGGCGCACGGCCTCCTCGTTGGCGGCGGCGTCGGCGGCCTCCGGGTTGAGTTCGAGGGTGTTGGCGTAGTTGTCCAGCGCGGAAGCCCAGCGGTCGCGCGCCGCCGCCACGTCGCCCTCCTCAAGTGCTTGCTCGCCGAGACGGTAGAGCGTGTTGCCGAGATTGAAGAAGGCGCGCTCCTGCACGTCCGGTGTGCCAAGGGAGAGCGCGCGCTCAAAGGCGCGGCGCGCCCCGCTGTAGTCCTCCGCCCGGTACAGGCTCACCCCGTGGTTGTAGTGGAGGGAGGCGTCGTTGGGACGGCGCTCGACGGCGCGTGCATATGCCTCGGCGGAGGCGGCGAACTCTCCACGGTCGAAGAGGCGTCGGCCCTCCAGCGCGTCGCCGTGCGCGGGTGCGGGCAGGGCGAGAAGGAGAGCGAACAGGAGCGCGGCGGCGGCCGGGGCGGGCAAGGGCATGCGCCGGCGCGTGGAGATGAGGCGTTCTATGGCGAGAAGGACCAGCGCCACGGCGACGAACCACTGGTAGCGCTCGATGGGTACGGCCTGGAGGCGTGTACCCAGATCCTCCGGCGGAATGGTTTCGATGATGCGCGCGTAGACGGTTTCCAGCCCCTCACCGGAGCCGAGGTTGACATAGGCGCCGCCGGTCTCCGCCGCGATGTCGACAAGTGTATCCTCGTCGAGGCGGGTGACGACGATTTCGCCGCTGATGTCGCGGATATAGTCGCGGGTGCCGTCCGGTAGGGTGACAGGGATGCGCGCGCCTTCCGGGCCGCCGACGCCGACGGTGTAGATGACAAAACCCTCCGCCGCCGCACGGCGTGTCTCCTGTCGCGCGCGGGCTTCGAGATCTTCGCCGTCGGTAATGAGCACGAGAATACGGTGGTTGCGTTCGTCGCGCATGGCTTCGCGCGCCTCGCGGATGGCACCGCCGATGTCCGTGCCGGGCACGGGAATGATTTCCGTGTCAATGATCCGGAGGGTATTGAGGAAGGCGTCGTAGTCGAGGGTGAGCGGCACTTGCAGAAAGGCCCGTCCGGCAAAGGCGATGAGGCCCACCCGGTCGCCGCGCAGGTTGTTGACGAGGTCGACAATGGAGAGCTTGGCGCGTTCGAGCCGGCTGGGGCGCACATCCTCCGCGAGCATGCTGCGCGAGGTGTCGAGGGCGATCATGATGTCGACTCCGCGGCCCTCCGTCTCTTCGTAAACGACACCCCACTGCGGGCGGGCGAGGGCGGCGCCGAGGAGAGCCACGGCGAGAACGGTGAGCGCGGCCTTGACGGCGCGGCGGCGCGTGCTGGCGCTCGCGGCGAGGTCGGCGAGGAGGGGCGATGCCGCGAAGGTGCGCAGGCGAGCGTGCGTGCGGTGTTCCGCCCACCAGAGGAAGAGGGCGGTGGCGAGGACGGCAACGGCGGCGGCGTAGAGAATTTCCGGATACGCGAATTGCATGGCGGAATTCAGGGGAGGCGGCGGAAGCGCGTGTTGAAGAGGATTATCTCGAGGGCGAGGAGACCGAGTGCGGCGGCGAGCGGGATCCAGAAAATGTCACGGAAGAGGCGGCGCACTTCGAGGGTGGTTTCGTCGCGCTCCAACTCGTCGATCTCGGCGTAGATGCGCTGGAGTTGTTCGGTGTCGGTGGCGTGGAAGTAGGCGCCTCCCGTCATTCCGGCGATCTTTTCGAGGGTGGGTAGGTCGATGTCGGACCTTGCCCGGGCAAGGGCGATGCTCCCGTCGGGGCGGCGCACGGGCTGGCGGTTCTCGTCGAATTGGGCGGGGAAGGGCACGATACCCTCGCGGCCGACGCCGACGGTGTAGACGCGGATGCCGTGCGCGGCGGCGGCCTCCGCCGCTTGCAGGGGCTCGATCTGGCCGCGGTTGTTCGCTCCGTCGGTGAGGAGGACGACGATGCGCGAGGGCGAATCGCGGTCGCGCAGGCGGCGGACGCTGGTGGCGAGGGCCGTGCCGATGGCCGTGCCGTCCTCTACGGTGCCCAGCTCCAGTTGTTCGACGCGGCGGAGAATCCAGCGGTGGTCGAGGGTGAGGGGGGAGGCGAGGTAGGCGTCGCCCGCGAAGGCGATGAGGCCCATGCGGTCGCCCGCGCGCCGCTCCACAAACTCGCGCAGCACCTTTTTCACGACGGTGAGCCGGTCGAGGGAAGCGCCCTCCATTTCAAAATCGTGCGCCCACATGGAGCCGGAGAGATCGACGGTAATCATGATATCGATACCGCTCTCGTCGATGCGGGCGATCTCCTCGCCCGCCTGGGGGCGGGCGAGGGCGAGGATGAGCAGGGCGAGTGTGAGGAGGCGGGCACCAATGGAGAGGCGTCCGGCGCTGGCCCGCACGTAGGCCGAGACTTGCCGCACAATGGCGACGGCGGAGAAACGCAGCGCCGCTGCCTTGCCCGCTTTGCCGTGCAGGACGGCGAGCACGGGGAGGAGGAGAAGGAGCCAGAGCCACTCCGGACTATCAAATCGGAAGATCATGCGGGGGCGGTGGTGCCGGCGGGTTCGGATTGCGGGCGGCGGGCGCGCTCCACCGCGTCGATGAACGCGCGGGCTTTGGCGAGCAGGCCCGCCCGCGCCTCGGGGGAGAGATCCTGGCGTCCGAACTTGGCGAGATCGCATTGCCCGAGGAAGGCCTCGAGCGCATGGCGTGCGGGTGCGTCCATCGTCGCTTCATCCTGAGTTTCACGGAGGAACTCCTCCGTCGTCCGCTCGGTCGCGGGGAGGTTCAGGGTGTCTTCGATGAAGACGCGCAGGACGCGCGAAGCGTTCACGGAAAAGGTTTCCGCGCTCATCCCGCCGGATTCGCGCTCCAACCGGTCAAGCGCCTCGCGGGCGATGTCGTAGGCGGTCGGCATACGGACGGTTTCGACGGCGGCGGATTCCCGGCGCTTGCGCAGGCGGATGGCGAGGAGGACGAGAAGCGCGGCAAGAGCGAGGCCGCCGAGGACAAGATACCATTCGAGGCGCGTCCAGATGCGCAGCGGATCGCGGATGTCGACGAGTTGGGTCTCCGCCGCGAGGGCGGCGGGGAGGCAGGCGAGGGCGGCGGCCGTGGCGGCGAGGCGGGATGTCGGGTGCTTCCGGATCATCGTCTGCGCTCCCTCCGGCGGAAAAACGCTCGTACGGCGTTGATGTAGGGCTGGTCCGTCGTCACGCGGATGAAGTCGATGCCGCTGCGGCGGAAGGTATCCGCCAGACGCGCGCGGCGGGCACGGTTTTCGCGTTCGTAGTTCGCGCGGATTTCACGCCGCGCGGTGTCCACCTCGACGGTCTGGCCGGTCTCGGCGTCTTCGAGGACAATGATGCCCACGTTGGGCAGGGTATTCTCGCGCGGGTCGTGCAGCTCGATGCCGATGAGATCGTGCCGCTGGTTGAGGAGCGTGAGCACCTGCTGGAATTCATCGCGCTGCGCCGCGCCTGCGCCGGCCCGCGACGGTGCTCCGGGCGTGATGAAATCGCTGATGAGGAAGCAGATGGCGCGGCGGCGCAGCAGGCGCATCATGTAGCGGAGGGCACCGGGGATTTCCGTGCCGCGCCCCGCCGGCTCGTGGAAGAGGATTTCGCGGATGACCCGCAGTACATGCGAGCGGCCTTTCTTCGGGGCGATGAATTTCTCCACCCGGTCGGAGAAGAGGAGCAGTCCCACCTTGTCGTTGTTGCGCGTGGCGGAGACGGCGAGAAGGCTCGCCAGCTCGGCGGCGAGTTCGCGCTTGCTCGTCGCGCCCGAGCCGAAGTCGTTCGACCCCGACACGTCGATAACGAGCATGATAGACAGCTCGCGCTCCTCCTCGTAGACCTTGAGGAAAGGGCGGTTCATTTTGGCCGTCACGTTCCAGTCGATGGAGCGCACGTCGTCGCCCGGCTGGTACTCGCGCACCTCGGCGAAGTCGATGCCCGCTCCCTTGAAAACAGAGTGGTAGGCGCCCACCATGGCATTGTCGACGAACCGGCGGCTGCGGATTTCGACTTGGCGGACTTTGCGCAGAATCGTGCGCGTCTTTTCGGCTTGATCGGACACGGCTGGTCACGGATCGGGCGCGGCGGCGGGTCCGGCACGGCGGACCCGTTGCGCGCCGAACGCGGTTTCACGGCACGGGCAGGGTGTCGAAGATTCGCTTGAGGATGTCTTCGCTGCTCTTTTCCTCGGCTTCCGCCTCGTAGGTTAGGATGATGCGGTGGCGCAGGACATCCATACCCATGGTCTTCACGTCCTGCGGCGTCACGTAGCCGCGCCCGTTCATGAAGGCCCATGCTTTGGCGGTCAGCGTCAGGGCAATGGTCGCGCGCGGGCTCGCGCCGAACTGGATGAAATCGCGCAGTTCGTCGAGGTCGTGCTCGGCCGGGTGCCGTGTCGTGTGGACGATCTCCACGATGTAGTCCTTCACCTTGGCGTCGACGTAGACTTCGTTCACAAGGGCTCGCGCTTCCGTGATCTTGCCGATGTCGACGACCGGTTGCGCTTCGGGCACCGCTGTTGTCACCGCCATGCGGTCGAGGATGCCGCGCTCCTCCTCCCGCGAGGGGTAGCCGATCTTCAGCTTCATCATGAAGCGGTCGACCTGCGCCTCGGGCAGCGGGTAGGTGCCCTCTTGGTCGATGGGATTTTCCGTCGCGAGGACAAGAAACGGCTGTGGCAGCGGAAAGGTCGTTTCGCCGATGGTCACCTGGCGCTCCTGCATGGCTTCGAGGAGGGCGCTCTGCACCTTGGCCGGGGCGCGGTTGATCTCGTCGGCGAGGACGATGTTCGCGAACACCGGGCCGGTCTTCGTCGTGAACTCGCCTGTCTTCGGGTTGTAGATGAGCGTGCCGATGATGTCGGCCGGAAGGAGGTCGGGCGTGAACTGCAGCCGCGCGAAGTCCGCCCGGATGGCCGACGCAAGGGTGCGCACCGACAGTGTCTTCGCCAGCCCCGGCACGCCCTCGAGGAGGACGTGCCCGTTGGCCAGCAGACCGATAATCAGCCGGTCGACGAGATAACGCTGCCCGATGACCACCTTGCCGATCTCCTCCTGCAGTTCGGGGATCCACGCCGAGGCGGCTTTGATTCTCTCTGTGAGGCTTTGTAGGTCGAGTGTGTCTGCCATGTCGTTTTTGTCATCCAGGCCCGGTGCGGGCTCCTGCGGAAAAAGAGAAGCCCGCACGAATGGGCGACACCCCCGCGCAAGGCAACGATTTTCCGCGCCCCGGACCGCCTGTTTTCCTCTGCCACCGTCCTATCCCCACGGAAGGGGCTTGAGGCGAACCGTCGTTGCTCCCCAGTTGCCGCCCGTGCCCACATTGAAGTCCGCCACGCCCGGATGCCGCCCCAATTGCGTACGCACTTGTTCCCGCAGCGTGCCGATGCCTTTCCCGTGAATGATCCGCACGTCAA
>SLLG01000351.1 GCA_007134215.1 Opitutales bacterium
AGAAAATGGCACCGTGGTTCCAAGGGAGCGGCGCCCTCGTGGGGATCCAACGCGATACGATCACGGCCCTGCAATACCTGCGGAACCAACCGCTTTTGTCGGATGAATTCAGCATTCTCATCATTCATCCCGGAAACCCGCACCCGGACTGGCTCCTCCACGACACGCTCTCCGGCGCGCTGCCGGGCGGCAAGGAGACCAGCCTCGGTTTCCGCGTCCGCACCGACGGGCTTGGCGTCGGCACCCACTACGGCGAAATCGTTCTGCGCACTAACGATCCCGGGCAGCCGAAGCTGCAAGTGCCCGTGCATCTAGAGGTCACGCCCGCCGAGGTCGACGCCCCGCGGATGGTCGTCAACGCCATGATGAACGTCGACGAGGGCGGCGAAGTGACCGTCAGCCCGGAATTTTGGCAGGCGGCCTCTCCGGCGGCCGGGCCGGAAGATATCCAATACAATGTTTCGCGCCCGCCGCAATATGGCGCTCTCGTGCGCGCGGCGGATCCCCTCGGGCCCGTCCACACCTTCACGCAAGCAGAAGTCGACGGCGGCGAAATCCTCTACCGGCAGTCGGGCGAAGATACCTTGGTCGATAGCTTCGATTTCGTCCTCGCGGACGGAAGCGGCGAAACCTCGCCGACCTACGAAGCCCGTTTCCAAGTCATTCCGTGGAATGATCCGCCTGTCGTCGACATCCCCGGCGAATGGGTCGCCGCCCACGGGAGGGATAACTTCCTCGACGGCATTTTCTTCGACGACCCCGACATCGTCGATTCACGCGCCAACTATTACCTCGAACTGGAGTGCGACCACGGGACCCTGACCTTGAACATCAGCCTCGTCGGCGGGGTTTACGGCGGGACGCAATTCGGCGTGCAGAACAACGCCACCGCCAATCCCAGCGTATTCACCTGGTTCTCGCGCATCCAAACAACCCTGCATCATCCCGAAGGCCTCAAATACACGCCAAATCCCGGGTTCACGGGCACGGACACGATCCGCATCCTTGTGCATGACAACGGGAACTTCGGTTACGGGCCCGAGGGCATCACCGAGGTGGAGATTCCCGTGCGTGTCTACGCCACGGCGGAAGAAGCGTGGCGGCACCGGTATTTCGGCGCGCCCCACGAACGCGATCCAGCCGCCGAGGCGACACACTGGGGCTGGACAGCCGACGCATCCGGCGATGGGTTTCCCAACCTGTTCGCCTTTCTCTTCGCTTTCGATCCACTGAGCGGTGGCGAGCGTCCGGATCTCTCCGGCCGCTATGACGGCGTCCACTTCCACATCGATTTCCCCGTGCGGCACGACATCGGGGATGTCGATTGGTCCGTCATCGGCTCGGCGGATCTCCTCGATTGGAATCTACCCGACATCGAATACCAGCTCATTGAAGAACGCGCCGACCACGATCTCTACCGAGCCCGCATTCCCTTCGTCGACCGCGACGCCGTCTTCCTCCGCATCCGCGCGGAGCAATGAGGATTCCGGCACTACGGCAGTCGCATCGTTTTCCTGGAGCCCGCCTTCCCGCACAGCGCTTACCCAAGCAGCATTAGAATGGCTGACATTTATCTTGCCTTGGCTCTTGGTGTCTGTTTGGGTGGGTCTCATGTATAGAAGGCCGTTTCCCCGAAGACTCGTGGCGCCGGAGGGCGAATCCGGATGTTATCACTGCTACGGGCGCTGTGTGAACAAGGAGCGCTGGCTCGGCGACGAAGAGGCGAAGGACCGCTTTGTCGCTGAGCTGCGGCGCGTGGCGGCGTTCTGTGGGGTGGAGGTGCTGACGTTTTGCGTGATGTCGAACCACTACCACATCCTCGTGCGGGTGGATCCGAAGGCGAAGGCGGTGGGCGACGCGGAGCTGGTGCGGCGCTTCCGCGCGCTCTACGGGGAGGACAAGTGCCCGTATATCAACCTGAACGCGGCGGAGATCGCGGCGGTGTTGAAATCGAAGCTGAAGGACGCGGAGGAGGTGCGCGATCACCTGCGCGGGCGCATGGGTGTCTTGGCTGGGTTCATGAAGACGCTGAAGCAGCGCTACAGCGTGTGGTATAACGGGGAGCGCGGTCGCGTGGGGACGTTGTGGGCGGAGCGCTACAAGAGCTGCGTGGTGCAGGACAGTCCGCACGTGCTGCGCGTGGTGGGGGCGTATATCGAGCTGAACCCGGTGCGGGCGGGGTTGGCGGAGCGCGCGGAGGACTACCGCTGGAGCGGGTATGGGCTGGCGGTGGGCGCTGGGGTGTCACCGACCCTGCGCGCGTGGTCGCGGTCGGGGATCGCGGGGATGCTGGGGGCGGAGCGGGGAGGTGCGGAAGAAGACAAAGACGTATCCCGCCGGTACCCAGCCCCGCCGCCCTCGGAAGCGGAGAGCGGGGAGGCGAAGAGGTTCATCAAGTCGTATGGGCTGTTGGTGCGGGTGAAGGACGATACGGGTGGCGGCAAAGGCGCTGCTTCGCAACGATTGGAGGGGGCGCTGGGATGCGGTGAACGCTTGCCGGGTTTGCTGGGAGGCGCGGTGGTGGGCACGCGCCGCTTTGTTTCCGGCATGGCGCAGCGGATGGGCTGGAAACGCGGTCGCGAGCCGACGGTTTGTCATGAAATCGAGGGGGGCGAAGCCCTTTGCCACGCGCGCCTTCCGCGTGCGAAGCCTTGGCAACGCGGAACATCCACCATCGAAGAGTAGCCCAAGGGCATTCGCACGCTCCGCCGGGGTTGACCGTTTCGGGGTGGGGTGCTGGGGTGCGGGTGTACTCCTAAAATTTGTCGTGAGGCGATGGAAACGACCCTCGCCACGGTGGGCACCGGTGACCTGCAATTCAAAAGGAATGAAACCATCGAAAAATCCTATGAAGCTCACTCTGCTCCGGCATGCGGAATCCGTCGGCAACGCGACGGGTGAATATTCGCTCCAACAAGCTGATTCGCTTTCCGACAAAGGGTTGGAGCAAGCCCGCCACGCGGCGGAGGCGCTGGCGGCGGGCGATTTTGAGCATGTCATTGTCAGTCCTCTGCGGCGGGCGTTGCAAACCGCGGTTCCTTATTTGGAAACAACGGGGCGGGTCGCGGAGATTTGGCCGGAGATCGCGGAGACACCGTGGAAGGGGTTGATCGAACGGGCGGCGGACGCATGGCCCAAGGAAGAATGCATGCTTTCGGAGGCATTCGCGCGGCGTTTCGTTTTCCGCGACGGCAAGGCCCGGAAACCCCGCCGCGGAGGAAGGGCGGGGAACCGGCGTCGGACGCTTGGCTCGCGGAGGAGCGCACGCTGCCGGAGGGATAGGCGCAACGGTTTGCTTTTCGCGACAACCATGGCATCAAACCGGTCCTTTGGGAATCGTTCGGACAGGGATTGCGCCGCATACTGGACCCGGAGGAACACCTTCAAGCATTGGCGGCGGAAGGTTGCCGCTCTGTGCTCATGGTGACACACGGTCACTTTATGGGTGAACTCATCAACCGGCTTCTGTGTATTCACGACTTCGTCTACTATCATCACCAAAACTGCAGTATGCCCCAGTTGCTTCTTTGTTCGCCGGTTCGGTTCCAGTTTGGTAATCTGCCCATCGGTATCCCGAAGGACAGGCGCGAGGCAGAATTTATCGACCTTGCGCTTGGTTCAGCATAATCTGCTGCCGGCCGGCAGAGATAACCGTTGGCTTTTGGCGGGCTGCAAACTTGTTTCCATTCCGTTCCCAACCCGATCCTCCGGACCATCGCAGTCGGACCGGACATGGAAATGCGGGTATTTGGGTTGCTTGTTCCCCTCATGCGCGAAAGGATCAGCGGGCGAATTTTCAAGGGCCCGATGCCCGCCCGGGAGGACTGCATGATCGATGTATTCATCGCCGCAATTCCGATCCTTTTTCTCGTTGTCGCCATGACGGCGAAAAAAGGAATTCCGGCGGTTGTCGCGTTTCCCATCGCCGCGTTGATTGCTTACGCCTCGCGAGTTTTCTTCTTCGGAACGGATTCTTCGCTCGCGCAGGCCGCGGTAGTGGCCGGCTTGTTGAACGCGCTCACTCCGATTTCCATTGTTTTCGGAGCTATCCTCTTTTTCGTCGCGATGGAAAAAAGCGGCGCCATGGATGTGGTCCGTGATTGGCTGCGCGGGATATCGTCCAACCGGATCGCCCAAGTCATGGTTGTCGCATGGTCCTTCCAGTTTCTTATCGAAGGAGCGAGCGGATTCGGCACCCCCGCCGCTTTGGCCGCTCCCATTCTCGTGGGGTTGGGATTTCCTCCGCTCCGGGTGGTTGTGGTTTGTCTGGTCATGAATTCTGTGCCGGTTTCGTTCGGGGCGGTTGGCACTCCGACCTGGT
Organism: Opitutales bacterium; assembly: GCA_007134215.1. GTDB lineage: Bacteria > Verrucomicrobiota > Verrucomicrobiia > Opitutales > Oceanipulchritudinaceae > SLLG01. Next base: position 4,322 of record SLLG01000351.1, read on the forward strand.
TTGGGTTCGGCGCTCTCGGGCTTGATGAAGAGAGTTTGCGCACTATCGCGGTGCAGACGGCTTTGTTTAACGGATTCGCGGCTTTGTTTGTTCCTGCTGCCGCCCTCCTTTTCATTGCCGGGCGGCGGGAGGTTTTAGAAAATCTGGTATTCGTCTACCTCTCGATCTTTGCCTCCGTCTCGCCCATGATTGCTTTTGCCGCAGTCAACTATGAATTTCCTGCGGTGGTGGGTGGAGTTATCGGCCTTTTCGTCACCATCGTTTTGGCGCGGATGGGCATTGGATTAAAGAAAAGCGGGGAAAGCCGCGAGCCTCTTGCGGCATCGCCCGGTGTGAAAGTCCTCTTCCGCGCTTTGCTTCCGCTCGCGGCCACAGTGGCTATCCTCTTGGTTACGCGGATTCCGGCCCTGCCTTTCCGCGCATGGCTGACCTCTCCGGCGCCGTGGCGAACCGTCTCCCTGGATCCGCTGGGCGAATTATCCATCAGCCGGACCTTGGTGGTCCGCTGGTCGAATATTCTTGGAGAGGATCTGACTTGGACGCACGCGCTGCTCTATGTGCCGTCGTTCATTCCTTTTTTCGTCGCCGCCGCCCTTGCCTATCACCTGTTCGCGGCGAAAGGGTCCGGCGCGGGAGAGATTTTCGCGCAAACGGCCCACCGTATCCGAGGTCCGGTGCTCGCTCTTTTCGGCGCGTTGGTTTTCGTGCAGTTGCTGATCATCGACGGTGAAAACGCTTCAACGATGATCATCGGCACGGCGCTGGCCGGGGGCACAGGAGAAGGATGGCGTTTCATAGCCCCCTTTCTCGGGGCTCTCGGCAGCTTCTTTTCCGGTTCCAACACCATTTCGAATCTGACCTTCGGCGGAATCCAGGCGTCGATCGCCGCGAATTCCGGTCTTAACCCCCACACCATCCTTGCCTTGCAATCGGCCGGTGGAGCCATGGGAAACATGGTTTGCATCCACAACATCGTGGCCGTTTGCGCGGTCCTCGGTATCCGTCGCAGCGAGGGAAAAATACTGAAGAAGACTGTGCGCCCGCTTCTCCTTTACGGCGCCGCCCTTGCCGTGGCCGTTGCGGTCGGGATTTGACGCATTCCGTCCGTCAATCCCGGTAACGACGGCTCCCGGTCTAATCGTGCGGGTGGTCTCCGAGAAGACGGGCGGCGGCCTCCGGGTCGAGAATCCAGTATTCGTTCACCCCGTGCTCTTCGTAGGCGGCGAATTTCGGGCCGATGTCGCGCTCGGCGGTGTTCGGCGAGAGGGCTTCCACGACGAGGGTCGGAGCAAAG
>SLLG01000158.1 GCA_007134215.1 Opitutales bacterium
CCCGCGGGCGTTCCGGAAGGCCCGGCCGCCGTATTAGTGAAAGCCGAAGAGTAGCTGAAGCACGCGACTGCCTCCGCGCCCGAGCGTGGCCGCGCCGCCCGCGTCCATGGAGATGATCTGGCGGCAGCGGTAGTTGTCGAGCTGGCCGGGGTCGACGGCGGTGATCTCGATGACACCTTCGCCCGACGCGAGTTCGGGATCACCTTTGGGCAGGGGAATGAAGCGCAGGGGCATGCCCCAACCGGATAGCACGACCTCCCAACCGCCAACGCCCTCCTCTGGCACCGGACTCCAGAGCAGGCGCGGATAGCGGCGCACGAAATCGGGGATGCGCTCCGTCGTCACCCGCACAACAGCCCCCGCCGGGAGGGAGGCGAGGTAGGCGTCGACGCTCGAGACCTCCCCGGCCCGCATCCGTGTAAAGAAGTCGAGGGGGTCGAAGCCGACCATGTTGAAGCCACTCCAGACACCGTGGTGGTTGGCCGATCCGAACTCCTGCCGGTCGTACCAGGCCTGAAAATCGTCCGTCAGGCGCAGGCCGAACTCAAGGTGCAGGTGGGCGCGGTGCCGGGGAATCGCGTAGCCCCCGGCGCTGCGGCCCATGATACCAAGGGTCTGCCCGCCTTCGACGCGCACGCCCTCTTCAATGCCCGCGGCGATGGAGGCAAGGTGTGCGTAAAGCGTATGGATGGCGGGTTGCACGCCGTCGTGCACGACCACGATGTAGCGTCCGTAGCCGCTGTTGCCCGCCGCGCGGTTGATGTAGGCCACCCTTCCGTCCATGACGGCGAAGACCGAATCGGTCGCCTCACCACGGCGGCGGGGCAGCGCGGGTGCGATATCGAGCCCCTCGTGAAAGCGGTTGCCGTTGTTGCGCACGCAACCGAAGAGCGCACTCTCCGGATTGCCCGACGCCGTCGCCTGCACCCATTTCTCGTACGGCTCGCCCTCCTCGAAGCCGTCGTCTGGCGTCGGCCAGTGCAGCGGCTGCGCCCCCGCCCATGGTGCGACAACCGCCGCCGCGAGCAGAAGAAGGGGCCGCACAACCCAGCCTCCGGAACCGGTCCACCGCGCGGCAGCCCGTGGAAGCGCTCTCCACGGGGACAAAAAACGGGCAATGCTTCTCCGGCAATCCATGACGTGTATCGAGAAAAACGGTTGAAACAAGGCGGGGCGGCGGCGAGTCTTTTCTTATGCGCGGCGGAATGGGCTTGTCCCTTCCTCCGCACGAGGTTCGCCTTTCCCCTTCCCCGTAAAACCACAACAACAGAAGAATATGACATCCAACGATCCGTTCCTCCACGAGAAATCCCTTTCTCTGCACGATTCCCCGAAGCAGGCGAAGTTCCGCCGCATCGGCCCGTGGCCCGTCGGCTGCGTATTTATCCAGCACCCGGAAATGACCATGGACGATATCCGCGGGCACTTCCGCCTCATGAAAGAGCTTGGGTTCACCGCGCTCAAGCAGTGCCAGGTGTGCCGCGGCACCGACCAGGCCACCGTCATGCACATGGCCCTCGACGAGGGCATCATTCCGTGGTGGTACGGCGAAGCCGGCTGGGAGGATCCCACCCCGGAGAAGCTCCGCGAGCTGGGACTGCCCGAAGACATCCCCGTTGAGGAGCTGCGCGGGAACGAAGTCTGGCTCAAGCGGCAGGAGGCCGTCATGCGCGAGCGAATCGACCGGGAGGCAAGCGGCGAAGCCGGCGCGGCCCTCGCTAAAAAGGGAGCTACCGACGCCGACCGCAGGCGCTCCGCCGACTGGGTGCCCTCCGTCCAGCCCGATTTCGACCGCAACCTCTCCGAAGAACAGGCGGCCATGTTCCTCGACTGGCTGAAACGGCAGTATGAGACCATCGACAACCTCAACGATGCATGGAACGTGCATCACTGCATGGTTCCCGGTCCGCGCAGCCAGCCGGAAATGGGCGGCGACAAAAACGGCTGGCAGGACTGGGACCACCTCGCCGCCGAGTTGCGCGATGTCGTCAACGGCGGCTTCCGCGAATACCGGCGCACCCGCGACGTCCTCCGTTTCAAGGCCGACAACTACATCAACTGGCTTCGCGACCGCCTCGAGCCCGTCATGGAGGCCGACCCGAATATCCCCGTGCGCGCCGGCGGCGAGATGGGGCTCTTCCTGCCGTTCGCGGCCCGCGGCACGGACATGGAGGGCATCGCCGACCTCATGCGCGACGCCGGTTCCTTCTACCCCAGCTTCCACCCCGCGTGGCACTTCGAGGAGGTCGATTTTGAAGCCACGCGGCCCATCTACATGCAGGCCTCCATCACCGCCGACTGGTTCAAGGGCGGCTGGAACGCCACATGGGAGTCCACCGGCGGCCCACAGCAGATGACCGGCCACAAAGCGCCCTTTGTCCCCGAAGTGCGCGAGCAAAAGCCGGGCATCACCATCGACGGCGCCGCCATGACCCAGCTCATGCTTTCATGGATCGCGGCCGGCTACCGCGGTTTCGGGCTCTGGTGCTGGAGTATCCGCACCGCCGGCTGGGAAGGCGGCGAATTCGCCCTCCTCGACCGCAATAACGAACCTACCGACCGCGCCATCGAAGCCGGCAAGATCGGCAAGGCGTGCCGCAGCCTCGCTGACGAGCTGTGGACCGCACACAAGGAGCCCTACGTGGGCGTCTTCCAGGACTGGGACATGGAGGCCATCTGGGCCGCCGCTTCCGTGGGCGGACGCGACTTCTTCAAAAAGGAACCCATCCGCGCCCGCATCGGCGCTGCCCGCGCACTCATCAACCACAACATTCCGTGGGAGCACGTCACCGGCACCGACCTGCGCGAGGGCCTCGCCCCGCGCTACAAGGCGATCTACCTGCCCGCCTGCCTCGCTCTCGACGAACGCCTCCTCGAAATCCTCCGCGACTACGCCGAAGGCGGCGGGCGTGTCGTCCTCGACGCCCCCGGCGGTTGGTACGATTACTACGGGCGCGTCCTGCGCAGCCCCGCCGGCTCGCCCTTCGAGCGGCTCTTCGGGTGCCACCTGCGCGATTTCCAGTTCTCCCGCCACACCACACGTAAGTGGATTATCAAAGAGAGCGGCGAGATGGTCCACGGCACCACCCTCGACCTCAAACCCACCGCCGCCGAGGTCCGCGAATCCTTCACGCACGGCCCGCCCGCCGTCACCGCCAACCGCGTCGGCAAAGGCGAGGCGATTATCCTCGCCTACGAGGCTTCACGTATGTGCACCGCCCCCGGCAACACCAACGCCGAGTCGTGCATCGCCCGCCATACCCTCGGCGACACACCTCCGCCCTACACCTGCGACACCATCGCCTACCGGCTCGCCGCGCCCGCCGCCGACCATTACTTTCTCCTTAACGACGGCGAAGAACGGGCCGCCCGCCTCCGGACCCCCGCCTACCGCTATCGCGCATGGGAAGATCCCGTCGCGGGCGAACCGCTGCCGGTCAACGGACCCGTCACAGTGCCCGCGTACTCAGGCCGCTGGATACGCTGCGTGAAGGACGAGTAGCGCCAATGGTGCAGATAAATTTGCGGCGCGACGGGAGAGCGGGCGGCCCGCCCGCTTCCTGCGCCGCAAAGGTGGCTTGACCGCGGTCATTGACGCTTAGCCCGGACGGAGGACGGGCACCCGGTGGCAGGCAAACTTTACAAGGGCGGGAAAGTTGCCTTAACCTACGGCTCCTTCGCATACCGGAACGCCTATGCCGAAACCGCAGACCGCCGAAAACGCCGCGCAACGGCTCGATGCCGCAATCGACGCGCTTGACAGCCGTATACGCGGGATCCGGCGCTTTCTTCACGCCCATCCCGAGCCGTCGGGCGAGGAATTCCAGACAACTGCCTACCTCGCCGACCTCGCACAGGACGCGGGGCTCGACTTTCGTATACCACGTTCCGGCCGCGGACTCATCATCGACGCCGGGACGCCCGCCGCCCAACGGCGCTTCGCCCTCCGCGCCGATATCGACGCACTGCGCCTGCACGACGAAAAGTCCGTTGATTACCGCTCGCGCGCCAGCAACCGTATGCACGCCTGCGGCCACGACGCCCATACTGCCATGGCGGCCGGTGCCGTCCTCGCCCTTGCCGAATGCGCGGAGAACCTGCCCCATGGTTTCGCGTGGCGCGCGGTCTTTCAACCGGAGGAGGAAACCGCTACGGGAGCCCTCGCCATGATCGAAGACGGCGCTGTCAACGGAATCGACGCCATCATCGCGCTGCATGTCGACCCGACGCTCTCCGTCGGCGAAATCGGTTACCGCCACGGCGCCCTGACCGCGACCTGCGAGGAGTTTCACATCACCATCGAAGGCCGGGGCGGCCACGGCGCCCGTCCCCACACCACCGACGATCCCGTTCCCGCCGCGGCCCTCGCCGTCCAAATGATCTATTCGCTTGTGCCGCGCGCGGTGGACGCCCGTTCGCCCACCGTCGTCTCCATCGGCATGATCGAAGGCGGCGTGAATCCCAACGTCATCCCCAACGAAGTCGCCCTGCGCGGCACGATCCGCACCATCGAACCCGGAGGCGAAGACACCGTGCGCGCGCGCATCGGTGAAATCCTCGCCGGCATCGAACGGGCCGCCAACGTCCGGTGCCGCCTCGACACGCCCTACCGCATCGGCGCGGTGCGCAACGACCTCACCGTGACCAACCGCTGCCTCAAAGCCGCGCGCGACCTTGTCACCGGCGACAACCTTGTCCCCGTTCCCCAACCGAGCATGGGCGGCGAGGACTTCGCGCACTACCTCGACCACGCGCCGGGCTGCATGCTCCGCCTCGGCGTTGGCTTTCCCGGCGAACCCGTGCGGCACCTCCACAGCAACACCTTCGACATTCACGAGGACGCCCTCGCCCTAGGCGCGAAAGTCCTCGTGCGTTCCCTCCTCGAACTCCACGCCGCAGCCGACGACGAACAATCCGCGCCCTGAGCCCCCTCCCCCACGGCCCGCGCTCCGCACAAATCTAATAGCTCAGAGCGTAACACATTCAGGCAAATAAAGATTCAAATGTATGAAATACTTTCAATTATCTTCCAAAAACTAAGTTATCTACCATTCTATCGTGCGATGTTAATAGCTCAGAGATAAAAAAATATTTGACTTAATAACCCATTAGGAAACAAAGGCTTATTCTCTATTAAAACAAGTCCCCTATCACTCAATGGATTCGCGGGGGCCGGACCCGTCGCCGGGCGGGAATTCCGGTGGGCCGGGGCTGTGCGGAGGGCGGTTCATTCACCCGTCCAGATCCCATGACTGGGTCTGGAAGGAAAAGATCCACCGTTCGCCCACCGACTTGGCGGTTCCCGGCTTGTGATAGATCCATGCGCCCGCGGATACGCGGTAGTAGAAGTTGTGCGGCGAGCTGCGGAGGGCATAGAGCCAGCCGAGGGCATCGTCATGCAACCATACCCCCTCCGCGCCGGCCTTCTCCGCCCATAGGTGGCCGTGGTCGGGATGATAGAGCCACGGCGCGTGCTCCCCGTGGAACCAGCCGCTGCCGAAACCATCGAGCCAATACCAATGCCCCGCGTCTGCCTGCGCGGAGGGAAAGAGCTGGAAGACCTTGGCAAGCCCGAAGTAGCCGGTCCGCCGTCCGGAACGCCGCGGGTTGTCGCGGAACGCCGCCCACGAGGCCAGCTCCGGCTGCGCCCCGTCGAGATCAAAGGCATAGAGGCTGAAGTCGTGCATCCCGATGTACAAATGCCCGTCCGGCGCGACAAGCGGCGAAGAGTCATTGAACCCCGGGGCGGGATAGGCCCACAGGTAGTCTCCGTCCGGACCGATGGCGAGAACGTGGGATAAGCCGTCGCCCGCATAGGCGGCGATGTAGAGAACGCCGTCCGCGTCAAACGCCGGGGAGCCGTAAAAAATGTCTCCGGTGAAGACCTGCCGCTCCAGCACGCCGTTCGCATCAAAGAAGAAAACGTAGCCGTCGCGGGACCCGACCGCCACGGTCCCGTCCGGCGCGACCGCAGGCGACGAATCAACCGGTTCAAAGGCCTCGAACGACCAAAGCTCGAGGCCGTCTTTGCTCAGGGCATGGAACCGGTGGTTGCGGCTGCCGAAGTAGACCGTCCCTTCCGGGCCGACGGCGGCGGAGCTGAGAATGTCGCTCTCGCGGCCGGGCACGGCCTCCACCTGAAACGTCCAGACACCGCTGCCGTCCTCCACCCGGACGGCATGAAACACACCCGCCGAATCGCCGACATAGGCGGTCCCGCCGGCTACGGCGGGCGAAGCGTCGATGGCGTCGTCGGCAATATACACCCACAGGAGTTCGCCCGATGGAGAAAAGGCATAAAGAATGCCGTCGCCCCCGCCGATAATAATCTCCCCGGTCGCGGCGGCGGCGGCTGAACCCATGATGTAGTTACCCGTCTGGTACGTCCAAAGGAGGCCGCCGGAATCCTTGTCAAGAGCATAGACCTTGCCGTCCCATGATCCGAAGACGACCATTCCCTCGGGAGTGACGAGCGGCGTGCTGTCAATCCAGTCGGTCGCGCCGTCGAAGGTCCACACGACATGAGGCACGGTGCCGGACGGATCCACACAATAGATTACGCCCGCGTCCGTGCCGAAATAGATCCGCCCGCTGTCGCATGTCGCAGGGCTTGAGAAGACAGCCCCGTCGGCGGGAAGAATCCAGTCTAGGATACCGAGCGGAACCTCCGCGCGAAGCGGGAGGCAGAGAACACAAAGGAGGAGAATGTTTCGCGTTTTCATAATCGGAAAGGATGCACGGTTGTGCAGCACGCTCTGAATACGTTGGTGCATGATTCATTTCTGCGTATCAGGATACGAATAAATTCCGCCCGTGGAGGCGGTCTCGGGCAATTTCAACGAAAATTCACTTCCTTCGGGGGTCGACGCGGCTAGTTCGAGGTCGCCCTCCATCTGACGGGCGAGCTGGCGGCTGATCGCGAGCCCAAGGCCGGTGCCGCCGGCCTTTGTCGACGCCGTCGCCTCGAACAGGCGCTCACGCACGGCGGCGGGGATCCCCGGACCATTGTCGCGCACGGAAAACAAAAGCCCGCCGGTCTCGCGCCGCACGGTGACGTCCGCCTCCCCTCCCGGTCCCGCGGCTTCAAAAGCATTCTCAATAAGATTGACGAGGATGAGGAGAATGAGATTGGCCTCACGCGCGGGAATCCCGGTCCCGCCGAAGCCGGAGGCATCGACGCGCAGGGTACCCGGCCCCGCCGCTACTTTTGCGCGGGTCTCTTCAAGGATTTCCTCCACGGTGAAAGAGAGACCGTTGCCGCCGCGGCCCTCGCCGCGCAGCATGTGCGTCGTGTTGTCGAGGATCGCACGTACGCGGCGAACCGCCTCGCGCGCATCGGCGGCGCCGGGCATGTCCGCGAGAAAGCGCTCGATGCCCGCGACCGGATTCTTGAGACCATGGACGAGATTGGCGCTGAGTGCGCCAAGCGCGGACGCCTTGGCGGCGAGGAGCAGCTCCGCGTTGGCCCGCTCCAAGTCGCGCTGCCGCCGGACGATCTCCTGCCGGGCGACGCCGAGGCGCCGGTACCCGGTGAAGACCAGTCCGCCGCCGACCACGGCAAAGGCAAGAATGACGAGGACTGCCTGTACGAACAATTGCCGGTCCAACTCGGCGAATTCCCGCGCAACTCCGGTGCCGTCCATCCAGTAGACGGCCTGCGCCGCACCTCCGCCCCCACCGGGTAGGCCTACGTGAATTTCCACCAGAGGCCGCACCTCGTCGGCTCCCGCGTCGACAAAGAGAGCGTCAAAACGGAAACGCGGGTGCCATGCGGCACGGGACCGGGCAGCGGAATCCGCCGGCAGTGACGACAGCGGCAGCAGTGTGTCCGGCACAATCGCCAACGGCTCACCCGTCCCGTCGAGGACAGCGAGGCCGATGATGCCGTCCAGCTCGCTCGCGCCGAGCGCGAAATCGACAGCTTCGTCGAAGGGAGAGGCGCCGAACCCGGCGCGGTCGAACTCCATACGGGCGACAGCCTCGATCAGCGCCGCGTCGCGGGACAGGATTTGCGCGCGGGTCTGCCCCCGCTGTATCCAGAAAAGAAGCACGACCACCATCAGTGCGGCGACGACAAGAGCCGCGCCGGGGACGAGAAACGATCTCTCGAGTCTCTTTCCGCCGCCGGAGCCGCCGGAGCTGTGATCCTTGCTCTCCATACCAATGCTCTGTTAAAAATAGAAATCCGCGCTCAGTTCATATTGATTCACGGTATAGGACTCGAACGCGGCGTTCGACAAAAACCGTATCCTCTGTGCCTGCCCGGCGATGCGCCAGCGGCCGAGGGACCGCTCCAGGGACACCGATCCACCGCGCCGGCGCTGTGTCACAGTATCGACCGACACCGGCGACACCCGCCGGGTCGAAAACGGGCTGTCTTCATAGCGCCCGTGCAACGTCGCCCGCCAGCCGCCCCGGCGCACGACGGCCCGCGCCTCCACACCGCGGGAGGCGCGGGCGTAGTAGCCGCGCATCGTGTCGTCGCGGTCTTCGGCATAGGCCCGCACCGCCGCGCGGAACGGCAGCCGTTCGCCCGCGCGCACTTCAAGCTCCGCCTCGGCCCGCCATGTTTCGAGGCGCAGGCGTGAATCCGCCACCGGGAAACCGTTGTCAAGGCGGAGACTCCGCCGCTCGTAGCGGGACTCCGTCCGTTCGCCGGCCACATGAATGAGGACGCCGGGCCATAGGCTGTGGCTCAGCCGCAGCCGCGCCGTGGCGGAGGCGAAATCATCCGCCGAATCACCGAAGAACGCGCGGTCTCCGCGCAGGGACCACTCCAGCGCGGTGCGGGGAAAGGGGTAATGGCGCACCCAGACGCGCGCAAAAGGCAGCGTCTGCGTGACAAAACCGGCGTCCGGCACTTGCGGCACAGCCGCCGCGGCATCAAAGGCCTGCTTGGCATGGAGGGCACCCGCCTCCGCACCGAGATCCACGAGAGGCACCTCTTTTTCCACACGGGCGAGAGCGAGGGCGAGCCGCTCGTCGTCGGGGGCCGCTTCGCCGAGAAACCGCCGGTTTTCGCCGGAGATCATAAAGGTCAGCGAACGCGCCTCCTCAAACGCCACCACGGTGGCATCCATCCGCGCGGTAATGTAAGGCATAGCGAGCGCTTCCTTCGAAAGCAGGGCGTTGGTCGTGTAGCCGAAGCGGACGCCGGTCGCCGCAGTCGTTTGCCAAATCCGGCGGGGAGTCGCGGCTTCCGCGCGCGGTGCGGCGTCTTCCAGAGGATCCCGGAGCAGCGCGTCAAGCTCAGCGAAGAGAGCCGCCTCTTCGTCTTCCGCAGCGGGCGCCTCCGCGCCGAGCACCGTCCCGGACCAAAGGAGAAGGGCACACAACAACAAAAACGAAAACGAAATGCTCGCGGAGTTCAGACGACACATATATTCAATTCCGTTAATCCTTGGAAGGACGGGCGGTCGCCGCAACCCGGCAATTCGGTGCCAAAACAAAGCGGGTGGCCCGCCGGGCCACCCGCATCATGGATTCGACAGAAACAAGGACCAAAGTTGTTTCCTCCTGCGCCGGTTCAGCCGCCGGGACGGCGGTCGCCGCCAGGAGCGCGGTCGAGCCGTTCGAGGCGCCGGATTTCACGGCGTTCTTCCATCATCTCGCGCTGCTGGGCGCGGAAATCCTCGATGAGCTGTTTGCGCTCTTCCACCGTCTCCGCGTGACGCATCTCCTCGCGCAGAAGGGCGCGGTCCTGACGCATGGCCTGCGCGCGCTCGCGGAACGCGTCGCGGCGCTCCGCCAGTTCGGGATCCGCTTCGGGACGCTCGCCGCGGCGGACCGGGCGGTTCTCCGCAAACCATGCGTCGATGCGGGCCTGCAGGGCGTCAGCCTTGGCGATTTCCTCCGCGTTTTCCTCGCGCCATGCGGCGAGGGCTTCGGCGATCTCCTCGCGGGTGGCATCTTCGCCCAGTTCGCGCAGGACGGCGGCGCGGGATTGCGCCAGTTCGGCACGCAGGGCCGACAATTCACGGCGGGCCGCGAGGACTTCATTGGGAACAGCCGGAACATCGGGACGGCCCGGGCGGTATTCCCGCACGGCGTCACGGAGGTCTGCCGACAAATCCTGGATTTCGGCGATCAGCCCGGCGTTGTCTTCGCGGAACTGCGCCAGCGCGGCGCGGCGTTCTTCTTCCGTGGCGTCCTCGAGCGACACGACAAGGTCACGGCGGGCCTCGGCGAGTTCCGCCTGAAGATTCGCGAGGTTGGCGCGCATCTCCGCAATCAACGGATCATGGGCCACACCGCGCCCGGGAGCATCGCCGCCCGGCCCCGGACCTTGGCCAAAAACGGCGCCACCCGACAAAACAGCGACGCCGAGGAGGATAGAGAGTAATTTCCAGGTATTCATTGTAGGTTCCTTGGTTGAGAGTTTTATGCGATTCTGAACAAACTCCATCATGCAGCGTGCATGCCAACTGGGTCGGCGAATCCATAAACCAATCTTCTTCAATGAAATCCAAAACTCCCACCGGAGCGGCATTCACTACCGAACAGGAAAATGGGGCGGATTTCCCACCGGCGGACCCACACGTTGGGAAATCCGCCCCGCCCCCGTCGGCAAACAAAACGGTCAGTCCGCCTCGCGGCGCAGGAAGGCCGCCACCACGTCGTTGGGCGGATCGTTGCGGAGCGCCGACGGGCTGCCGAGGGCCGTCGCCCGCTTTTGCTCCGCGTCGAGAAAGAGCGCGCGGTCCGCAAGCGTGAAGAGGCTCTCCAATTCATGGGTCACAAGCACGACCGTCGTCCCAAGGCTTTCGCGCAGTTGGAGGATCGTCTTGTCGAGGCGCCGGGAAGTCACCGGGTCGAGTCCGGCGGACGGCTCGTCGAAAAAGAGAATGTCAGGATCCAGCGCGATGGCGCGGGCCAGGGCCGCGCGCTTGCGCATGCCGCCGCTGATCTGAGCGGGGTAGAACGCCTCGAATCCGGCGAGGCCGACCAAAGCCAGCTTGAAAGCCACGATCTGCCGGATCCGCGCCGCCTTTAGACGGGTGTAGGTCTCGAGCGGCAGCGCGACGTTCTCCGCGAGAGTCATGGAACTCCACAGCGCGCCCTGCTGGTAGAGCACGCCGAAGCGCCGCTGGATGCGGCGGCGATCACTCTCCGACGCCTTCACAAAATCCTCTCCGCCGAAGAAGATCGACCCCGCCGCCGGATCGCGCAGCCCGATCAGGTGCTTGAGCAGTGTGCTCTTGCCGCATCCGCTTCCGCCCACGATGGCAAAGATTTCGCCGCGCCGGATCTCAAAATCAAGACCGTCCAGGACCAGAAAGTCATCGTAGGCAAGGCGCAGGCCGCTCACGCGGACCGCCGCGGCCGCTTGCGCATCGTTTGACTGCATGGTGGCGCCCATCAGATACCCAGCGCGGCCGCCGCCCAGTCGATGATTGCGTTGCACACGATGATCAGCGTGATCCCGAGGACCACCGCCCGCGTCGCCGCGATTCCTACCGCGCCGGCGCCCGATCCGCATTGCAGACCGCGCAAACAGCCCGATAGGGCGACGACAATTCCGAAGACGTATCCCTTGAAGACACCGAGCCAGAAATCATTGATCCCCACGACGCGCACCATTTCCTCAAAAAAGATCGGGGCCGGAATACCGATCATGAACTCCGAAACAAGGTATCCCCCGAAAATCCCGACGACATTGGCGTAGACCGTGAGCAGCGGCATGGCGACGGACAGCGCGATCACCCGCGGCAGGACGAGAAATCCGAACGGCCGGATGCCGAACGTTTCCAGCGCGTCGATCTCTTCGTTCACCCGCATGCTCCCGAGCTCCGCGGCAAATCCGGCACCCGTCCGGCCCGCCATGATCACCCCTGTCATGACCGCCCCCATCTCGCGCAACATCCCATACCCCACGAGGTAGGCGACGGCGAACTCCGCCGCGAACTGCCGCAGCACGACCGCCCCGAGAAAGGCAATGATCAACCCCACAAGCAGGCTGATGAGCGAAACAATCGGCAGCGCCGCCACCGTCACGCCGACGAAGACATCCGTCAAATCGCGCACCCGCATCGCGCTCCGGCCCGTCAACAGTTCGCCGGTCGCGGCGATCCCCCGGCCGAAGAAACGCAGCAAATCCGCCGCCGCGCGGAAGAACTCCACAATCATGCGACCGAAACGGGCGACCGCCCCGCCCGGGTCGGCCCCGCCCCCGCCGCCGCGCGCAGGCACCGACCGAGCAATGGCGAGCATCCGGGTCACATCGCCGGGCAGCCCGTCCTCCGTCAACTCGATGCCGCCGCGCTTCCCGGCCGCCGCCAGCTCAAAGAGAAAGGCCGGCAGCGCCGAGTCGTAGCGGTCCACGGACCCGCTGTCGACACACGCACGCTCCGCCCCCGCCGCCCGCAGCCGCTCCACCACCCGGGCCACCGGCGGCAACGCGGCCTCAAGCGTCCAGACGCCCGAAAGAACCACGCGGTGCCCGCCCCCGCCGGGCGCCTCCTCCACGGAAAAACTGGCCTCTTCGCCCCTCGGCATACTCCCAGAGCAAAGGGAACTTGCGCGGCGAGGGAAGCCCATTCTACAAGAGTTGCCATGGACTTCCGCCGGCCCAAAGCCGTAATCTTCGATCTCGACGGCACGCTCGTCGATCACTTCAGCGTCATCTACCGCTGTTATTGCCACGCCCTCGCGCAACTCCGGTTGCCCCCCGTCACCTTCGAGAAGGTGAAGTCCAGCGTCGGCGGCTCCATCCCCGTCACCTTCGGTAAACTCATTCCGCAGGAGCATGTCGATGAAGCCGTACGCCTCTTCCGCGCGCACCTCGACGAGATCTGGGACGCCGAAATCATGGTCCTGCCGGGGGTCACCGCGTTTGTCCGGCGGCTTCATGCCGAGGGCGTTCCCGCCGCCGTCCTCACCAACAAGGAGGGTGACCGCTCCCGCGCCATCCTCGAACGCGTCGACCTCGCCCCCTGTTTCGACTTCATCCTTGGTGTCCTCGACACCCCGTGGCGCAAGCCCGACCCCGAATTCTCCCGCGCCGCCCTCGAACGCCTCGGCACCGCCCCGGAAGAGACCTGCCTCGTCGGCGACAGCCCCTACGATATCGCCGCCGCCGACGCCGCCGGGATGATCGGATACGGCGTCGCCACCGGCTCCCACTCCCTTGACGAGCTGCGCGCCACCCCCGCCCGCGCGGCGTATCCCGATATGGCCGCGCTCGCCGCCGGCGTATTCGGTTACAAGCTTCCCGAAGACCCCGGAAGGCTCCTCCGCAACGGGCAGCCCGCCGCCTGAAACACGCGCCGCCGCGCCGCGCGGCCAAAGTAAAATATTTCACAAACCGAAGGTAGGGTCCGCTCAGCCCTTGACGCATAGAGTAAATACCTGAGACATGTTGCGGCGTCTCATCCCGGAAGCAGTGCCTGCGCACCGCCTTCCGCAGCCGCTCACACGTATAAACGCCTTACCACATCGTAAAATGTCGAAATTTATCTCCATCGGGCTCTCCCGTCTGCTCACACTCGCCGTCTCCGTCGCCGCCGGATGCGTCTCCGCCCAAGGTATCACCGGCACATGGCACGTGAACGGTTTTGATTTTAATGCCGAGACCAACAGCACCCGTGTGGATTCGTTCAGTGGCACACTGGAAATCACTTCCACGAGCGGCGGCAGCTACCGCTTTCAATTCGTCGGCAGCACCCCCGGCGACACGGAGGACTTTAACGTGAATCTCTCGCGGTCCGGCAACCGTTTTGTCAGCTCCGGCACCTACGAAGACGAGGACAACGATGGTATCACAGTGCGCAACCGTATGGCGATCCATCTCATTCACAACGACTTGCTCATATTCACCGACCTGCACGCAGGCGTCGGCGACCGCCAGGACAACAACAACCTCTGGTATGTGGAAAACGGTGCCGGCGTGCTCACTCGGGAACCTCTGGCTGCACCGGACCCGGTTCAATGGGCAGGGACATACGACCTGAACGGCTTTGTCGTCGAGATAGACGACGGCTCCCACACCATTCGGGAGAGGCAGACTTCCGAGCGCCTCGCGATATCCTCCGTCGGCGCATCGTACCAGATCAAAGCACCGCAGGAGACCCTCGATCTCTTCTCCTTCGGCAATGCCCTCGGATTCAACGACGTAGGAACAAGCGACGGAACCGTGTTCTACGAGGACGAACAGTGGATCGTGCGAGCCACCCACCGCGGCGACTACCTGCGCATCCTGCAGGTGGATGCGAACAACCTCGTCGCCTTCCAGTTTCTCGGCGAAGGCAGCATACTCGAATCCAAGGACCCGGAGTCGGATTTCACGCCCGCGCCCCGCCTCGCTTTCGCCGAGGGCGCTGCCTTCCACCTCCGCAACACCGCGTCTGGCACACCAATCGCCCCCGACCCCTGCAGCCAGTGGGGCGAAGTCACGCACGAGCAGCTCGGCAACCTCCGCCTCTACGGCAACTGCTGGTTTCTATGGCCCGCCGGCGGCACCGCCGCACACCGCGGCTTTGTCCGTGCCGCCGAGGTCGGCGAAGCGGGTACCCAATGGCTCCACCACGCCCACCACGGCTGGCTCAAGATAGGGGAAGGCTCCGTCGACACCGCCCTCTTCCTCTACTCCGCCGACCGCGGTGAATGGATTATGACCGCCGACGGACCTGACGCCAATACCTTCCGGGTCGTCGCCACCGGCGAGGTTGTCCCGTGGGTCCCGGCCGGGTAATCCACAATCCATCCTCCGCAAGCACGTCCGCATTTCCCACGGCAGAGACGCATCGCAACACAGTGATAAAAGCCCGCTCCCTGCCGCGGCATCGCAACACCCCCTCACCCCACCGTCGGCCTCACTCTCACGAGTAAATGGCGTACATATGTAAGGTTCCCGGCACGACACCGACGCCTTCACCGTCGGAAGCGGAGACTCCGTCCCACAGGTCCCCACGTAATAGCCTCCAGATCCGGCAATGTGGTAATCCACCGAAGTTTTCCGATGACGAAATAAACTCTCTCATAACAACTCTCCAACTTCAGCCCATCGCAAAAGCAAATGCCAGCCATGTAGAACATAAGTGGTAGACCGAATCATTTAAAACGATCCGGAATGACCGCTCGTTAAATGCCTGTTTTCATACTTTCACCATAGCGCCAGTTTAAAAATAGCTGGCATTTTTTGAGTCTCCTCTGCTTCGGTTCCATCGGTCACCACATCCGTCCCCAGTAGACCTTGAGGTACCGGCTTTCGGGACAGTTGGAAAACACCGGGTGATCGCCACCCGGCCCGGTGAGGTCAAGGTATTGCAGGCGACGCCCCGCCCGGTGCACCCCGCGCGTGACGGCGCGTTCGAAATCGCCCGGCGCGAGCAGTCCAGAACAGGAGCAAGTCACGAAGAGTCCGCCGGGCCTCACGAGCGAAGCCCCAAGGTTGTTGAGGTCCTCGTATTTCCGCGTGCCCTCGCGGTCGGTGTCGCGGGAGAGGATGAGCTTGGGTGGATCGAGGACGACGACATCCCATGTCTCGCCGTTGTGTTGCATTTGCCTCGCGTAGGCGAAGGCATCGGCATGCACGAACTTCACTCGCGCCTGATTGAGGTTGGCGTTGCGTTTGGCCTGAGCGATGGCTTTTTCGTCGAGGTCGACCGCCGTCACCTCTTCCGCCTCGCCCGCAACTTTGGCGGCAAGCGAGAAGCCACCGGTGTATGAGCAGAGGTCCAGCACACGCCGTCCCGCCGTCCGGAGTGCCAGCCTCGCCCTGTTTTCCCGCTGGTCACAGAAGAAGCCGGTCTTGTGCCCGCGCTCGAAGTCGACCTCGTAGCGGATACCGTTTTCCACGATCTTGATTTTCTCCGCGCCGCCTTCGGAGGGGACCTCGCGGAGATCGATTCCTTCCATCTTCGCGATTTCCGGATCGACATGGATCCGGTGCCGTGAGGTGCCGAGCGACCGGTGAATTTGCGCGAGGATCGCCCGCAGCCGCCTCCAAATCCCCAGCGAATGCACCTCGACGGACAGTAAATCCGCGTAGCGGTCGACGACAAGACCGCTTAGTCCGTCGCCGTCGGAGTGGATGACGCGGTAGGCGTTCGTGGTTTCGAGACCGTCGCCGAGGCCGCACCATGCGCTCCGCAGGTCAAGGGCGCGTTCCACCGCCTCGGCAAAGTAGACCTCGCCCCGCGCATCCGGCCCGTGCCGAAGAATGCGGAGCCCGATGCGCGCGCCGCGCGAGTTATTGAGCAGCCCTTCGCCGAACGGATTTCCCTCCGGATCATAGACACGCACCCAGTCTCCGGGCTTTGCGCCGGAGGACACCGCACCCACCATGGACCTAAAGATAAGCGGATTGAAGCGGAAGTATTTGATCTGCGCCCATGGCGCGGTCCACGCCCTGCTGCCCGCCGGCGGTTCGTGCGGCAGTGCCGCGCCCGCTCCGGCCTGCTTTTTGCGAGGTCGCCTGCGTTGCGGTTTATCCATGGCGGCAGGGAACGCAGGTGCGCCCCTCACGGCAAGCCTTGCGGCGCGTCACGGTTCCGGAGTCTCGCCGAGGGTTTCCCCGAGGCGTTGGCGGGCGCGGGCGATATCGTCCGTATACGCCGCAAAGTGTTCGTCCTCGAGCCACTCGTGCGTCCGCTCAAGCGCCCCGCGAAGGCGTTCCACGATCTCCTCGTGCGACGGATACTGATTCTCCGAGAGCAGATTTCGCGAGTGGTGAAAGTTGTGGTTCGGGAAGAGATCGAAAAAGTAAGCCCGCTCGGCAGAACCGACGGCATCCGAAAGCAGGTAGGACTCCACGATCTCCCGATGCGCTGGATCGCGGAGGTCCGCCCGGGCAAAATACCCTGCACGGGTGTAAGGCTGATCGGTCATGCCTTCCATGTCCTCGAGGATCTGTGGCAGGGTCTCCTCCGGCGCGGCAATGACGAGGCGGTCCAGCGCGAGGTTGCTCGGGCGGCGGATATTGCCCGGAAGTGACCGGTCGGTATCCCGTGCGAGCCGCTGCGTCACCTCCGTCGCATTCGTGTAGACCAGCGCGTCGTATGCTTCCGCGAATCCGTCGGTCGGCGCTTCGCGCCACGAACTGCGCTGCGTCAGCTCGATTGCCCGCTCTCTGACGCGGGCAATCCGCTCCACGGACGGCAGATCGCTTCCCCATGCGAAGTTGCGCAGGTGGAGCGCGTATTCATCCGCCGACGTCGTTTCCTCAAATCCCCGCTCCGCGATCCGCGCCGCCGCCGAGGCATCCAGCGATCCCAACTCATCGAGCAGAAACACCCGCAGCGACGGTGCGGTCTCAAGGCGTCCTCCCCGGCCCACGGCAAACGGCAGACGTGTTCGCGCGTCCCGCCCGGTCTCCATGAACGCCATGATCGCCGCCGCCGCCTCACCGGGCGGTAACGCCTCCAACCCTGCGCGGAGGTCCCGCAGAATTCCGGCGGCATGCGCCTGGGATGGACTCTCCGCAAGTGCGTCCGCCGCCGCGAGAACAGCACGCCCGGCATCCGTCCGCAGAGCCTTCTGCGAAGCCGCGTCCGCGCTCTCCAGACCGGGCTCCGGCACCGCATCATCCATCGGCGGTTCCTCCAGTCCCTCATCAGGCAAATCATCGTCGAGGACGGGCGGCAGTGTCTCCTCAACCGGCGGAGGAGGCTCCACCGGACGGGCCTCGTCCGAACAAAAACGGAGGACGACAAACAACCATGTGATCCCCAGTAGCGCGAAAAGGACAAGGGCTTGAAAAAAGGCTCGTTTCATGATCTGATTACATCAGTTTAGGAAGGATCGGGCTTTTCATGCAGCGATGCAACCGGACAACGGTTGTTCGCCTGCGCGCATCCCACTCGTTTAAGGAAACAATACACCATGTCACATGACGGATCAATTTTTGCCGTTTGGCTTCCCAGCGGACCCGAACTTGTTGTTATTCTCATCATCATCCTACTGCTCTTCGGCGCGAAACGGTTGCCCGAACTCGCCCGCGGGCTCGGAAAGTCGATGACCGAATTCAAAAAAGCCACGCAAGAGGTGCAGGAAGACTTCCGCGAGGCAATGGACTCCTCGGAATCCACCGCGAAAAAGGCCGACAAAGACAAAGCGCCTCAAGGTAAAAAAGACGCTCCGGGCAGCGCGGAAACGCACGAAGAAAAGGAAGCGACAGTCAAGTAACACTTAGGTCGGACCTTCTTCGCTCCGCATCCGCGGCGCTCTTGCGTGGTGCAGGGAAAAACCGTCCGCTTCGTTCACGAAAGCTCCCGGCGGTCTTCCCTGGCGTCCAGCGACTTTGCACACAAACTCGCGCGTTCCGACTGCCGCACCGCGTAATAAACCTGGGATGCGCTTCAGCAAGGGAGTGTCGGCCTCAAGATTCCCCGACGCTTCGCCGCGCTCATCTCGGCCTCCCCTTGCCATTTGGTCCGTGCCGTCCTTCACCCGCAACAAGATCCCGTAGGAATCAAGAAACTTCCTTGCCTCCTCTACCGACTCCTGTTCCCCACTCAGCATCCCCACAATCCCCGCGCGCGCCCACGCACGCAGCGACGGCGAAGCCTCCCCGCCCACCGCCGCGCCGTAGCCGCTCCAGCGGTAGGCCTCCGCCCGCTCCGCCAAGCCCGCGCGCACCGGGTTCAGCTCGATATACGCGCCCACCACACGCAGCACATGCGGCGAATCCTGCACCACGCAGCTCTTGTAGCGCTCCGCCCACAGCGTCCCCACGCGCCCCCGCTCGCCGTTGTACCACACGCTGTAGCGCTGCTTCAGCGTCTTCATGAACCCCGCCAGGTCGCCCATGCGGCTCCGCAGGTGCGCCCGCACCGCCTCGGCATCGTCCAGCTTCGAGTCGAGCACCGAGGCCACCCGCCCCGCGTCCATGTTGATGTACGGGCACTTGCTCTCCCCGTAGAGCGCGCGGAAGCGCCGCACCAGCTCCTTGTCATCCACCTCCTTCGCCCCCGGGTCCACGCGCACGAGGATATGGTAGTGGTTCGACATCACGCAAAAGGTCAGCACCTCCACCCCGCAGAACGCCGCCACGCGCCGCAACTCCGCGACAAAGCGGTCCTTCGCCTCCCCGTCGCCGAGCAGCCGCTCCTTGTTCACACACCG
>SLLG01000018.1 GCA_007134215.1 Opitutales bacterium
CTCTTGGCACGGAGGGTTGGTTGACGGAAGGCAGCGGCGCGCGGGCAATGGGAAACCTGAAGAAGCCGCCCGGATCCGCGCCGGTTGAGATGGTCACGGGCTTGCCGTTGGCGGTGGCGAATACCCGTGCGGCGTGTCGCGTCGAACTGCCGTAGGCACAGCCGGATTCCATTGAGCGGGGTTCAACGGAGCGGACATTGGTGTGAGTCGTGCGCCATCGCGGGCTTGCGCGAGCGAATTTCCAGGACGGCCCGCCGTGCGGGCGGTGTTCGGAAAAGGGATGGACTGGATATTGGTGCGGTAGGACGGGAAGGCTTCGGACGAGCGGTTGGCGATTTGGAGCCGGAGTGATCATTCCAAGTTATTCCGTCCACGGCGCATACAGTGGCCTTGGTATGCGGCCAGATGCGGAATCCCAATGCCCTTGTCGGTGGTTCGTGGCATGGCGAGCCGCGTGCCGTCGTCCATGGCGGGCTGGCTTTTGTTTGTGCCGCCGCGGGTTTCCTTCTCCGGTGTCGGCGTGAAAAGCCACACCGCACGGGAACCGGGCCTGTCGGCGCCTGCCTTTTGAAGATTTCAATGCCGCCGGTGTGGCCACTCTCCATTCTTTGAGGTGAATGATAAAGGGCTTCATCAATTGATTCAGTATTAATATCTTTTTCGATCTTATTCCAATATCTGTATTTCTCGGAGATATAACATGCTTGACAGAGTGGCGGATTTGCGGTGGACAGCGGAGTGGGTTGGCATTGACTGGGAGGAGTTTATGAGCAAATCCGGTGTTATATCTCCTGGAGCGTGCATCGGCATGCTGGGCGGCGGGCAGCTGGGCCGCATGTCGATCCTCGCCGGGCGGCGGCTCGGCTACCGGTTCCGTGTGTATGATCCTTCGCCGGGCGGACCGGCGGCGATGGTGGCGGATGGGGAGGTGAACGGTGCTTTCGACGACGTGGAGGCGCTCGGGGCTTTCGCGACGGGGCTGGATGTGGCCACGCTTGAGTTTGAGAACGTCTCGAAAGCGGCGGTGGAGGCGGTGTCGGCGCATGCGCCGGTGCATCCGTGCGCGGAACTCCTGGCTATTTGCCAGAACCGTCGGCGGGAGAAGACGTTCTTCCGGGACAACGGATTTCCTTGCGTGGATTTCCGTATCGCGGATTCGGCGGAGAGCTTCCGCGCCGCAGTGGAGGCGGTCGGTTTCCCGTGCGTAGCGAAGACAACTTCTTTCGGTTACGACGGGAAGGGGCAGCGCAAACTCGATTCGGCGGACGATATCGACGGGGCATGGGCCTCCTTCGGCGGGGCGGAGGTGATTGTAGAGGCATGGGCGGATTTCGAGGGAGAGTTTTCGGTTATTTGCTCGCGCAACGGGCGGGGGGAGACCTCGGTGTTTCCGGTCGCGGAAAACGTCCACCGCAACCACATTCTCCACACGACCGTGGTTCCCGCGCGGGTGCCGGAGCGGGCGGTCGCGGAAGCGGTGGACCTTGCCCGCGCTATCGCGGAGCGGTCCGGACTGGTGGGTCTGCTGGCGGTCGAGCTGTTCCGCACGGCGCGGGGTTGGCTCGTCAACGAACTTGCGCCCCGGCCGCACAACTCGGGGCATTACAGTCTCGATGCCTGCCTGACCAATCAGTTTGAGCAGCACATCCGCGCGGTCTGCGGTCTTCCGCCCGGCGACACCCGGCTTCTTTCGCCCGTTGCCATGGTGAATCTGCTCGGCGACCTGTGGGCTGACGGCGAACCGGACTGGGTGCGCGTCCTGCGCAACCCGCGCGCAAAGCTTCATTTATACGGTAAGGCCAGGGCGCGTCCGGGGCGAAAGATGGGTCACGTCTGCGTTCTCGGTGATTCCGCGGAAGGCGCGCTTGCCGAGGCCGTCGCCATCGAAGCGGCACTCCGGGGGGAAACCGGGGTCTGCGCCTAGGTGCATCCAGGGCGCGTGCGGGTTGCCGTGACGCAGAAAACGGTGGAACCTCCGACAACGCTGGTCGTCGTTTGCCATGCCATGCCGGGATAGGGTTGATGACGGCGGCGCGGGCGCGGCGCAAGAAATTTCCGGTTTCTCGGTGCTCGCGAATAAAAGGGTCCTCAATTGCTCTCGGAGTGCGCCTTACCCGGGAGACGACACCTCTTCGCAAAAGACTTCGAGCGCCCCGACGAGGACGCGAAACTGATCTTCCACTTCCGGAAAGCGTGTTTCCGCCGCTGCGGTGTCCTCCGCGCGGGCGGCTTCGGCAAGTGACGCGAGGGCGGCGAGAAGGGCATCGGCGTGAAGGTAGCCGGTGGCACCTTTGAGGCTGTGGACACGCTCGCGGACGGCGCGGAGGTCACCCCGCGCGACGGCCTTCTGGAGTTGTGCCATGTCGCGCGGCGCGTCGGCAAGGTAGGAGGCGATCAACTCGCGGACGATCATTTCGTCTCCCATCATGTCGCGGGCGACGGCGGCTGGATTGAAGGCGGCGTCCGGTTTGACGGGACGCGAGCCGTTTCGCGCAAGTGCTTTGCCCTCCGGCGGAACCGGTGCGGCGACCTCGGCGGGCAGAAGCCACTTGTGCAGACATTGCGCGAGGGCGAAGGGCACGACGGGTTTGGCGAGATAGTCGTTCATGCCGGCTTCGAGGCAGCGGCGGCGGTCGCCCGACATGGCGTAGGCCGTCACGGCGATGACGGGCACTGCCGGATCGGTTGTACCGCTATGCATTCCGCGTATACGCCGTGTCGCCTCGAATCCGTCCGCCACAGGCATTTGCACGTCCATGAACACTATGTCGTAACGGTTTGCTTCGGCGGCTTCGGCAGCTTCTCTGCCGTTGGACACGATGTCGGGCTCGATACCGAATTTGCGCAGGACACCGCGCGCGACGAATTGGTTGGTGAGGTTGTCTTCGGCGACAAGGACGCGTGCTCCGCGGAGGCGGGGGTCGGCGCCGTGCATGCCGTTGGTACCGGCGGCGCCGGCTTCCAATCGGAGCGGGAGCGCGGGCGGCCTTGCGGCGGCCCGGCACTTGCGGCAGCGCACGGTGAACCAGAACTCGGTGCCCGGACCACCTGCGCCCGGAAAGGCGGTGGCGTCGTTTTCAGCCGCGCACAGCGGCCCGCGGAGCAGAGGGAGCGGGCTTTGCACGCCGATGCCGCCGCCCATCATTTCGCTGAGCTGCTTGGAGATAGCGAGCCCGAGACCAGTGCCACCGAAATCACGTGTGGTCGATGTGTCGAGCTGGATAAATTTGCCGAACAGCAGGTCCCGTTTTTCCGCCGGAATGCCGATGCCGGTGTCGCGGACAACAAAGAGCAGGACGGCTTCGGCGGGCGTTTCCGATTCGAGGCTGGCGTAGACGGCGACGCCGCCGATGCGCGTGAACTTGATGGCGTTGCCGACTAGGTTGACGAGAATCTGGCGGAGTCTTCCGGGGTCTCCGAGGACGCGGGCAGGGACATCCGGCGCGGTGGAGTGCGTAAGGGAGAGACCGCGTTCGACCGCGCGGAATTCGAGGCCATTGGCGACGGTGGAGAGTGTTTCCGCCGGCGAAAAGACGGTTTCGTCCAGCTCAAGTTTGCCGGCTTCGATTTTGGAGAGGTCGAGAATATCGTTGATGAGGTCAAGCAGTGCCGCGCCGCTGGTGCGGATGGTCTCGACGTAGTGGCGCTGCTCTACTTCGAGCGGGGTGTCGAGGAGAAGGTCGGTGATGCCGATCACGCCGTTGAGCGGTGTGCGGATCTCGTGGCTCATGTTGGCGAGGAAGTGGCTCTTCGCCGTGCTCGCGGACTCCGCCTCGTCTTTGGCGCGGATCACATGCGCTTCCATTTCTTTGCGTGCGGTGATGTCCTGCACAAATCCTTCCCAGAGGACGCTGCCGTCCAGACGGCCTTCGGGCAGGGCGCGGATTTCCGCCCACCGCGTTTCGCCGTCCCGTTGAAAGCCGTATTCTCCGTGAAACGGAGTCAGGTCGCGGCTTGCTTCCATCACTTTTTGGAAAAAGCGCTCCAGCTCGCCCGGGAGAAGCAGGCCGATGAGCCGCATGCCGTCCTCCCGCACGGTGTCGGCGTCGACGCCAAAGACCGATTCAACCTGGTTGCTTATGTATGGGAAGGAGAAACTTCGGTCGGAGTGTAAGAGAAACTGATAGACCACGGCGGGTGAGTTTTCAGCTATCCGCTTGTAGCGGGTCTCGCTCAGGCTGAGCGCCTGGGCGGCCCGGAGGCGGTGTATTGACTCCGCAACGATTCCTGCGATGATGCGCAGCATGTCGATTTCCTCGTTGCTCCATGCGTATTCGCGGCGCACGGCGTCGAAGCCGAAAAAGCCAAAGAGTTCGCCGCTGCCCGTGGAGATGGGGAGGCAGACGAGTGATTGGATGTGTTGTGCGTCGAACTCAGCTCTCTCCAAGGCGGCCTCGGCAGGCAGTTCAGCGACCCTGGATATGTGCACGGGCTTTCCGGTCAGAATCTGTTCGCGGAACCATGGCAGGGAGGATGTCGGCACGTCCCGGAGGCGATGCAATGCGGCGGGAACTCCCGCCGCGCACCATTCGTGTGTGTTGGTCATGCGCTCTGCCTTGGCGTCGAACTGGAAGAGGTAGCCCCGGTCCGCGTCGAACAGTTCCGCGATCTGATACAGGCATTCATCAATGCAGCGGTCAAGATCCCCAGCCCCCGCCCGCACAAACCGCGCCGAGATATCAATGGCGGCTTTCTGGAAGGCGAGTTGGAGGCGCCGGTTCGCCTCCGCATCTTTCCACTCCGTGATTTCGCGCCATGTGACGAGTGTCATGGGGCGCGGAGTCGCGATCATGGCGAGCCAGACATCCGCCCAGAAGAGCGTTCCATCCGTCCGGCGGTGCTGCCACTCGAAGCGCGTCGTACCGTGTTGGCGGGCACGTCGCTGGTTTTCCTCCGCTGCCTGCGGGGAAGGCGTGCCGTCCGGTTGGTACTCCGGGGAGATGTCAGCCGGGCGCTTGCCGATGATCTCCGCCCTATTCGCGCGCAGCATGGCAAGGGCGGCTTCGTTGCAGTCGGTGAAGAGACCGTCTTCGATGAGGAGAAACCCGTCGGGCGACTGCTCGAAGAGCCTGCGGTAGCGTTTTTCGCTCGCCGCGAGCGCCTGTGTGCGGTCGGCGACTTCAACGCGCAGGTGCCGCCGCTCCGACCGCAGGATGACGGCATAGAGCAGGAGGACGGCGATGAGCACGGCGGGGAGACCCGCCGGGAGGAGCCACGCGGGCAGCACTTCGCGAGTCTCGCTGCGCATCCAGCGCTGGGTGAGGCGGCGCAGATTCTCTTCGTCGATGCTCCCGATCAGCGTGTTCACGGTCTCGAGGAGGGCGTCGTCGCCCTTGCGGACGGCGGCGTGGAGGGAGCGTGTGTAGAGGTGTTCGAGCGGGCGGAAGGCCGCCTGTGCGACGTGGCGGTCGAGCAGGTAGAGGCCCACTGGATAGTCGGCGACAAAAGCCCCAATCCGGCCCTCCACCGCAGCCCGCACCATTTCTTCGTTGTTGCGGAAGACGCGCAGCGGGAGCGCGGGGTGGTGCTCCCGCACAAACTCAAGCTCGAAGCTTCCTGCAGTGATGCCGACAGAGCCCGGTCCGAGGTCCGTGAGCCGCGTGGCCGTCGATCCCGAGACAACAAAGGCGAACGCGCTCAGCGGCATGAGTTCGCGCGAAAAGTCGAGGAACTCCCGGCGTTCGTCCGACTCGATGAGCCCGCCGTGAATGTCCGCCCGCCCGTCGCGCACCTGGGCGAGAGTTTCGGGCCAGTCGACGAGCTGGAATTCGACCGGACGCCCGAGGCCCCGTCCCACCTCTTCCCAGAACTCCACCAGCAGTCCCTTTGGCTCCCCGGTTTTGTCGAGATAGGCGAACGGCGGCCAGGCGTGGTCCTGGGAAATGACGAGAGGCTCGCCGCCCCGCGGAACTTCGGCTTCCGCCACTGCGCCGCCAGCGCCGATGCCACCCAGGAGCCACATGCAGAGCGACGCGAGCGACCCCGTCCTGCGGCGGGCCTCCGCAGGGAGATCTGTTATGCGGATTCTCAACGGCTTTCTGTCGGTTTGCCGTCGGCGAGGGGGCGTGGCCGGCTCTGCCTCCGCCCGCGCGGGAGGGCATGTACGGCCGCTTGGCGCGGGACATCGCGTCCACGCCGAGGTTTGAGGTAGATTAAAAAACCCATTTTTTCAGAAAATAGACCCTATCTTTGGAGATCAACCTAAATTTTCCGTTGCCGCCATACAGCAAACGATCATAGACGAAGGTGCGAGGGGGGCTATCGAAATAGCGCCTCCTGGGGATACGAAGGGGCGTGCTCGGCGAACCGTAAAGCCGGGCTCACTTTACCAAAAAGAATTTCTAATAGACGTGGTAGTCTATTGACAAAAGGGATCGCGTCCCGTTCGAATTAGAAGTGCTAAACGAGACCTTTACCGAGCGTGAAACTTACCGAGCGTGAAACGCGCAGGCCTCATACTCCGGCATTCGCCGGTAACAACCCCGGTGTTCTTCACCCTCCGGTCTGTATTCACGGTGTCGAACGAACGGCGGGCGGGGGGCCGTGCCGCCCCGTGACGCCAGTTGCGGTCCGGTCGCGCGTTGACCGCCTTCGCCTGCCGCCCGGGCCTTTCACTCCGATCCCAAACCACCCATGAAATCACACCATCCCCATTTGATCCCGCCGTGTACCGCTTTGCGGATACTCGCCGTTGCGGTTTGCGCCGCCGGCCCCGCGTCCGCCTTTGATTTTCAGATCGGCGATGTCGATGCCCGGCTTGACCTGACGGTGTCCGTCGGCGGGATGTACCGTGTCAAAAGCGCGCAGCCGGACCTCATCGGCCTCGCGGCCGGCGGCGCGCAGTTCTCGGTGAACGCCGACGACGGCAACCTGAATTACTCCAAGGGATGGGTGTCCGCCCCCGTCCTCGCCACGGCTGACCTTGATCTGCGTTACCAGCGCTCCGGTGCGTTCTTCCGGGCGAGTGCCTTCTACGACTACATCAACGAGGAGCGCGACCGCGAGCGCACGCCGCTCTCGCCGGAGGCGCTCGACCGTGTCGGCAGTCGCTTCGACATGCTCGACGCCTACGTGTGGCACAACTTCCGCGTCGGCGGTGCGCCTGTGAACCTTCGGCTGGGACGCCAGGTCATCAACTGGGGCGAGAGCACATTCATTCCGAACGGGATCAATGTCGTTAATCCGGTCGACGTCTCCATGCTGCGCCAACCGGGGTCCGAACTGCGCAATGCCTTTTTGCCGGTGTGGCTGGCGAGCGTATCCGCGGGGGTCACGGATAACGTGACTGTCGAGGCGTTCTATCAATTCCGTTGGAAGGAGATCATCATCGATCCGCCGGGGACGTATTTCAGCACGAATGATTTTGTCGGGCGCGGAGGCGACCGGGTATTTCTCGGATTCGGCTCGCTGCCGGACGACGGCGACCTCGGGGCCATCCCGCGCGGGGAGGACCGCCGCCCCACCCATGCGGGGCAGTTCGGGCTCGCCGCCCGGATCTATGCGCCGGAACTCAACGGAACGGAGTTCGGCTTGTATTTTGTGCACTACCACAGCCGCGTGCCAGTGCTCAGCGCACGCACGCCGACCTCTGCCATCGATCCCGCTGTCGTCCAGGCGACGGCCGGCAACCTTGCCCAGGCCAATCTTGCCCCGGCGATGATCGCGCAGGGGATTGCACCCGAGACGGTGTCGGCCGTCCTGCCGCAGCTCGTGGGCGCGGCCCTCATGGAGGTTCCGGTGGAAGGCCTCCCGCCGGAGCTGGCTTCCTTTGCCCCCTTCTATCCCGGCGCGCTGCAGATCGCGTCCGGCGCGCGTCAGGTTGGCTTTCTCACCGCCGCCGCCACAGGGCGCTACCTCGTGGAGTATCCCGAGAGCATCAAACTCCTCGGCGCCAGTTTCAACACCGACGTCGGCACCACCGGCATCTCTCTCCAGGGCGAGTTGTCCTACCGCTGGGACCAGCCCCTCCAGATCGACGACGTTGAACTGCTCTTCGCCGCGCTCTCGTCGATCAACCCCGGCTTTGCCGCCGTCAACCAATTGGGCGATTTCAGCGGACAGCTGGACACCTATGTGCGCGGATGGTCGCGCGAATCCGTCTGGCAGGCGCAGATGACGGCGACGAAGGTCTTCGGGCCCATGCTCGGGTCGAATCAGGCGGTATTCCTTGTCGAGGCCGGGGCCAACTACGTGCCGGGCCTGCCCGGCAAAGACGAGCTGCGCTTCGAGGCGCCGGGCACCTTCCTCGGCGGGAGTGAAATCGCAACACAGGCGGGACTCCAGCCCGCCACCGAGCCCCGCGACCATTTTGCGGATCGTTTCTCATGGGGATACCGCGCGGTCGGGAGGCTGGACTACGACAACCTTCTTTTCAGCACGAATGTGTCGCCCATGATCCAGTTTGCCCACGACGTGGCCGGGACGACACCGCAGCCGATCGGCAATTTCGTCGAGCACCGTAAGTCCGTGACCCTCGGCGCGCAGGCAACCTATCAGCTCTCATGGACGGCGGATATCAACTACACTAAGTTCTTCGGGGCCGGGCGCCGGAACCTGATCCGCGACCGCGATTTTGTCACCGCCACGGTAAAGTATTCATTCTAACCCTACACAGGAGGCGTCATGTCCAACCTAATCATCACAAAGCCCTTCCTTTTTCTTTCGCTGCTTGGAGCTGCGTCCATTGTTCAAGCTCAGGTTTCTTCGTCGGAGGCGGAACGCCTCGGGCGCGACCTGACGCCCGTCGGCGCTGAGCGCGCGGGCAGTGCCGACGGTGTCATTCCCGCATGGGACGGCGGCATCAAGGAATGGCCCGGCGGATACCGTCCGGGCATGCACCACCCCGATCCCTTCGCGGACGACGGACGCCTGTTCGTAATTACCGCGGAAAACATGGATGAGCACGCCGATTACCTCACGGACGGTCACAAAGCCATGCTGCGCGCGTATCCGGAGACGTACACCATCCCCGTCTATCCCACGCGCCGCTCCGCTTCTTATCCCGAGGAAGTGTATGAGGCGACCAAGCGCAATGCCGTCAACGCAAGACTCGTCGGCGACGGCGACGGCGTGGCGGGAACGCGCTTCGGCTTTCCCTTTCCCATTCCTTCCCGCGGAGAAGAGGTGATGTGGAACCACCTCATGCGCTATCGCGGTGAGGGAGCGACGCGCACCATCACGCAGGCCTCGCCGAACCGGCGCGGTGACTACACGCTTGTTGAGTTCCACGACGAGTTTCTCTTCAACTACGGCGGCGGTGAAGCCATGGATGGTGTCTCCGAAAATATCCTGCTTTTCCTCAAGCAGACGGTCGTCGCGCCGGCGCGCCTTGCCGGCTCTATCCTTCTTGTGCACGAGACCCTCGACCAAGTGCGTGAGCCGCGCCGCGCGTGGACCTACAACGTCGGCCAGCGCCGCGTGCGGCGCGCACCCAACGTCGCCTATGACAATCCGGGGACCGCCTCCGACGGCATGCGCACGAGCGACCAATTCGATATGTTCAATGGCGCCCTCGACCGCTACAACTGGGAGATCCTCGGTAAGCGTGAGATTATCGTACCCTATAATAATTACAAGCTGCACAGCGACTCGGTCCGCGTGCGGGATATTCTCCGGCCCCTTCACATCAATCAGGACCTCACGCGCTACGAACGGCACCGCGTCTGGGTTGTCGAGGCGACCCTCCGCGAGGGCACCCGCCATATCTACCCCCGGCGCGTGTTCTACGTCGACGAAGACAGTTGGCAAATTCTTGTCGTCGAACAATATGACGGGCGCGGCCAGCTGTGGCGGGTGTCCGAAGGGTTCGCCATCAACTACTACGAGGTTCCCTGCCTGTGGACGACGCTTGAGGTGCATACCGACTTGCAGGCCGGGCGCTACCTTGCTATCGGCATGGACAACGAGCTGCGGCCCTACGATTTCTCGCAGAAGCCGTCGCCCGCGGATTTTACACCCGCCAATCTCCGCCGCGAAGGCGTGCGTTGATACGGAGCATGCGGATGGTTCCGGTCTTCTCCAGCGGGCCGACCGCTAAAGCGCTGCGCTACATGCGCGGTGCGGCGGGATTGCGGTCATCCATTCTCTCCTTTGTTGTCTGTCTCATCTTCTCCCTCCCCAATCCCGTTGCCGCCCGTGTGGAAATCGCCGCGGAGATCATGCCACTGGCGGAGCGGTCGGTTCTCCTCGATGTCACGCTGGCGGGGGACCGTCTCGTGGCGGTAGGAGAGCGTGGCCACGTTCTCCTCTCCGATGATTTCGGTGAGACATGGAAGCAAACCGCCGTTTCGACGCGGTCTACGTTGACGGCGGTTTTCTTTGCGGATGCGCAGCGGGGATGGGCCGTGGGCCACGACAACGTTATTCTCGCGACGGCTGACGGCGGCGTGTCATGGAGTCATCAATACGCGGAAGGCGGTATCGAAAACCGCTTTCTCGACGTATACTTTCTCGATGACGGACGCGGTTTTGCCGTCGGAGCTTACGGACTTTTCGTGGAAACCGTTGACGGTGGCGCGAGATGGACTTCGCGCGAGATCTATTGGGAAGAGCTTCACTTCAACCGGATTTCCATGGCGGCGGACGGTCGTCTCTTCATCGCCATGGAAACGGGCGAACTGCTGCAATCCGTCGACGACGGCGGGACATGGGAAGAAATGGATTCGCCGTACGACGGTTCACTCTTCGGTGTCCTGTCCCTCGGCGCGCGGACGCTCGTTGCCTACGGTCTGCGGGGCAACGTTTTCCGTTCGAGCGACGGTGGCGAGTCGTGGGTTGTTGTGGAGACGCCGGCGCCGCTCCTCGTCACCCACGGTATCCGCCTCGCCGGCGGAGAGGTGGTCCTCGCCGCGCAGAACGGTCGGTTTTTTCTCAGCCGCGACGGCGGGCGCTCTTTCACGGTGTGGCAAGTGCCCGTGCAGGGCGCGGCCGCACTGACCGAGGCGCCCGATGGGTCGGTTGTCGCCGTGGGGTTGAACGGTGTCTGGCGGCTGCAGGTTCCGCGGAGAGAGGGGCGGCGCGAAGGGTGAAAACCGGGCTGCGTACAACGCCCGGAGGCGAGAGGCTAGAGCGGGCTGCCGAGGTCCTCTTCCGCTTTCGCGCGGTGGTGCTTGTCCTGTTTGTGGCGGCGACGGCCTTTCTCGTGTGGTCAGCTCTGCAGTTGCGTGTCGACGCCGGTTTCACGAAGCAATTGCCGCTCAGCCATGAATACATCCAAACCTTTCTCGAGTATCAGGATGAATTCGGCGGGGCGAACCGCGTGCTGATTGCTTTCACGGTGGATGAGGGCGATATTTTCAATCCCCTCTTTTTCGACCTCCTGCGCGAGGCGACGGACGAGGCGTATTTCATCCCGGGGGTTGACCGGGCTCAGGTGACTTCGATCTGGACGCCGAATGTCCGTTTCATCGAAATTGTGGAAGACGGTTTTGCCGGCGGTAATGTGGTGCCCGCCGATTTTCAGGGAACGGAGGAGGATCTCCGGGTTGTGCGCGAAAACATCGTTAAATCCGGACGGCTCGGCCAGTTGGTGGCCAACGACTTCACGGGTGCGATCATCTCCGCCCAGCTCCTTGAGGTCGATCCGGCGACCGGCGAACGCCTCGACTACATCAAAGTGGCGAATCACCTCGAAGAGCGTTTCCGGGATCCGTTTGAGCGCCGCGGACACTCTTTCGGGCTCAATGTCCACATCATCGGATTTGCAAAGGTGATCGGTGACGTGCGCGACGGGGCGGCGAATGTCATTCTCTTCTTTTTTATATCTCTGCTGATCACGACGGTGTTCGTCTTCTATTACGCGCAGTCCGCGAGGCTTGCCGGGCTCACCGTTCTGACGGCGGTGACGGCCGTTGTCTGGCAGCTCGGGCTCTTGCGCCTTCTCGGCTTCGGGATCGATCCGATGTCGATTCTTGTGCCGTTCCTCGTCCTCGCCATCGGAGTGAGTCACGGGGTGCAGATGGTGCGGTCCTTCCGGAGCGGCTTCTTTGACGGCAAATCGAGCCTTCATGCCGCCCGCGACAGCTTCGTCCAGTTGCTCGTGCCGGGGTCGACGGCGCTCGCGACCGACCTGATCGGATTTATCACGATCCTCGCCATCCGTATTCCGATCATCCAGGAACTGGCCGTTACGGCGAGCCTCGGCATCTTCACGCTCTTTTTCACCAATCTGCTGCTCCTGCCGGTCCTTTTGTCCTATGTGCGGCTCGATCCCGCGCTGCGCCGGCGCATTCAGCACCGCCGCGACAAGACCGACCGGTTCTGGAGGCGGGTGGCTCTGGTGGCGCAACCGGGATGGTCGCTCACCATGATCGCGCTCGCCGTCGTCCTCGCCGCCGGGGGCTTTCACTATGCCGCGCAAGTGCGCATCGGTGACCTGAGCCACGGCGTGCCCGAACTGCGGCCCGGGTCGCAATACAACCGCGATAGCGCCGTGATCACCGAACGCTTCGATGTCGGCGTCAATGTTATCACCGTTATCTGTGAAACGATTCCCAACGGGTGCGTGGATTACCGCATCATGGAGAAGATTGACCGGCTTTCGTGGCACGCACGCAACGCGCAGGGCGTGCAGTCGGTATCTTCGCTTCCAGTCGTTGCAAAGACGGTCAATCAAGGATGGAACGAGGGAAATCCGAAGTGGCACATCCTGCCGCGCCATCCCGCCGTGCTCGGGCAGGCGATCGCCCCGGTCGACACGGCCACCGGTCTCCTCAATGCCGACGGCAGTGTCATGCCCGTCTACATTTTCCTCCGCGACCACAAGGCGGAAACCATCGAGGGCGTGATCGCTACGGTGAAGGCATTCCGCGACGCGGAGAACGCGGACAATGTCGCCTTCCGGCTCGCGACCGGCAATGTGGGTGTCATGGGGGCGACCAACGAGGTGGTGGCGGCCGCACAGTTTCCCATGCTGCTCTATGTTTTCAGCGCCGTCATCCTCCTCTGCCTCATCGCCTTCCGTTCGTGGCGGGCGGCTTTTTGCATTGTCGCACCGCTTGCGGTTGTATCCATTCTTGCGTACGCGCTCATGTATTCGATGGAGATCGGCCTCAAAGTCTCCACGCTTCCCGTCGTGGCGCTCGGGGTGGGGGTGGGGGTCGATTACGGGATCTACCTCTTCTTCAAGTTGCGCGAGTTTATGCGCGCTGGCCTGCTCTTCGAGGAATCCCTCGTCGAAGCGCTGCGGCAGACGGGGAGCGCTGTCGTCTTTACGGGACTCACCCTCGCGGTGGGTGTGAGCACGTGGATTTTCTCGGCCCTGCAGTTCCAGGCGGACATGGGGATTCTTCTCACGTTTATGTTTCTCTTCAACATGCTGGGGGCCATTCTCTTGCTGCCCGCCATTGCCCGCTGGCTCATGCCCCACCACCACTGGCGTCGGTGATCTCTCGTCGTGACGGGACCGCGGAGCGAAGAAAAACCCGTTCCATCCTTGCACGGCGGGCGCGCATGGCGTAGGGCTTGAAATGTCGTGTTGTGCCGGTCTTCCGGGCCGGGTTTTTACGAATTACACGACGGGGCGGTGGCCGCCGTTCTGGCACCGATCCTGCGGCAACCGTCATAGAGAACTCCCGATAAAGGCAAACACCTCAATACATGTTAAAAGAAACCATACACGTCGACCTCACCGAATTCTGCCAGAGTTTCTCCGGCACGCTCGAGCCCTTCGCCGAAGCGCTCGAAGAAGCGATCCAAACGATCCGGCGCGTGCCGGACGAGCCCTCCCTCAACGCCGTGTCGAGCGCGCTCCTCGACAACCAACACCGCCTGAAAATCCTGCGGGACAAGGCGGCGCAGCAAAATACCTACCTTGTCATTTTCGGCCCGTTGAAGAGCGGCAAGTCCACGCTCATGAACGCGATCAGCGGCTCCTACGTGAGCGAGGTGTCCAGTCTGCCCGCGTATCCCTGCCTAGTGTATGTGCACGAAGGCGAGGAGCGCGAGTTCTCCCTCACGCGCTTCAACGGAGAGCGGACGACGTTTCACTCGGGCGCGGAACTCCAGGAGACTGTCGAAGAGGCGCACCAGCTTCTCGCCCATGAGATCCGCAAGGCCGACGAGGAGGGGCGCGTCTTCAGTCCCGCGCAGGATTATGATGAGGCCGTGCGGCGCATCGACTTCACGCTCCCGGCCCCGTCGCTCCGCGAGTCGGGCACGATCCTCGTCGATACGCCCGGGCTCTACACCAAGATGAAATACGACTACGGGCAGCTCACGCGGGATTTCCGGGATACCGCCGCGTGCGCCGTGTTTGTCGTCAAGACCGACAATCTTTTCTTCGAGCAGGTGTTTACGGAATTCGCGGACCTGCTGAATGTGTTTTCACGGGTTTTCCTCGTCGTCAACATCGACTCATCCAAAAAGGATCTCAGCCCGTCGGGAGAACTCGAGCCGGCCCTCGAGACGAAGGATCCGCGGAAGATTGTGGAGGCGTTTGAGACGTTCACCGTGAGCGCGCAGATCCGTTCCGCCATCGAGAGCGGGCGGCTGCGGATTTACCTGATCGATCTCCTGCGCACCGCCGAGAGGCGTTTGCAGGAGTCAAAGGAAGGCGGCGTCCCGGCCGATACCGCAACCCATGGCCCGGACGAGGCGGAAGGGGCTGACGCCGCTCCGGGGGCACGCGCGGAAGATGAGGCGGAGACGGAGGCCGGCGTCGAGGTTGCGGAGGATGGTGACGCGGCGGAACATTCTACGGCGGGCGGCGAAGGGGTGACCGCCGGTGAGATTGTCCGCCCGGAGACGGAGGTGCAACTGGGCTTCGATGCCTTCGTCGACGACCTCACTGAATACCTCAACAGCAGCGACTATATTATTGAGTTTATGTCCGACAGTCTCCGGCAGGCGCGTTCCGTGCTCGACGAAACGGATGAACAGGCGGGTTCGCAGGCGGTGTCGGATTTGCGCGCCCGCATCAAGGATTTGAAGAAGGCGTCGGACGAAAAGGAGGGCCAGCTCCACGCCGTGCGCTTCCTTGGCGAGGACAAGTGGGACCACCCGCTGGAGGAAATGCTCGGCGGCCTGCGCGAACGCGTGAAGGAACAGGCGTTGTCCGTCCTCCCCGGGCTCAAGGCGAGCCTACGCGGCGAGGTCGACAATTGGTATGAGTCGGATGAAAGCCTTGGCAATTTGCTCGCGGAGCGCAGCCGCTCCCGCATCGCCGAGGCGTGCTCCGGCGCGCGCGGCAAGGGCGCGCGGTTGATCGATGAGAGCGCGCGGGAGAAAGATGCCGGGCTGCGCTTGAACTCGGAGATCCTCCATTGCCTCCGCGACCTCGGTCTGTCGCTCGACGATATCTACCCCGCCTTCGAACCCGAGGCGAAGCAGCGGCTCGGGAAACCTCCCGAGCTACCTGATCCGGGCGCGGTGGAGGCGGAACTGCCTGTGCGGCGCACGTTTCTCGACTGGGTTCTCTTCCGCTCGCCCGCCGCTGTGCGGCGCCGCCTCCTCGGCGAGTCGTCGCCCTCAGACCAGCCCATTTCCGCAGGTGTCAAAGCCAAGCGGCTGGGGGAGACCGGACGCGACTACCTTGCCGCATCCATCGAGAGTTATGCTGCGGAAGCGTTCGAAAACAGCGTCGTGAAGGAACTCGAGAGCGTGTTGGACGCCTACGCCGCTTTCTTCAAAAAGCGCCTCGCCGAGCGCCTCGACCGCAAATCCACCGAATTGCAGAAGATCTCGTCCGACCTGCGGCGGCGCTACCAGGCGCAGCGGTCCGCGCTCGACGCGCTCGACGGTCTCGGCTCCGCGGCGGAGAGGCTCCGCGGCGAGGTGAACGGACTGCACGAGCGCTTTGTGGGCGACAAACGAAGTCTCGACTCCGCCGTGGAAGGCGCGGATGATGCCGAGAATGCGGAAGATCAGGACGATGGCGACGACAGCGAGGCGCGGGAGCCCGGCACGGAACCGCCGGTTGACGACCGCACTGCCTGAGGACTGGCAGCGCCCGCCCGGGTGGGCGGTCGTGGCAACCGCTTCCATTCGTCCGGCCCGCCGAGCGGGGCGGCGTAGCTCCCAGCCATTATGGATCTAAAAGACTTCTTCGCACACTGGCACCTGAGTGAAAACCCCTTTCTCGCTGAGGAGGCAAGAAACGACGCGGTCTACGCGCGGACATTGGCGGCGACGGTCACCCACCCGGACTTTCAGAAGATCGAAGGGTCGCCGCGCAATCCGAGCACCTCCATCGTTTTCGGGGAGAAGGGCAGCGGTAAAACTGCGATGCGCCTGATGATCGAGCAGCGGTTGCGCGCCTTCAACAAGGAGCATTCCACCGGGCGGGCGTGGATCGTGCGCTACGACGACCTCAACCCTGTGCTCGACCGGCTCTCGCACAACCTCTCCCTCAAAGATCCCGCCGAATGTCTCGACCACATCACCCTTTCCGATCACCAGGATGCCATCCTCAGCCTCGCCGTCACGGACCTCCTCGACTGGATCCTCGGTGAGGACAACAACGACGCGGAGGACAAACGCCGCCGGAAGGCCGACCGCAAAGCGCTCCGGAAAATGAGCCGCGAAAAGCGCCTCGACCTCGCGCTCTTCGCCCTGCTCTACGATCAGCCTGCCCACGGTGACGACGGCACCCGGTGGTCCCGCATCCTGCGGCTACTCCGCGTGCGGCCCCTGCTCGACCGCACCGGGCTCGGTGTCGCCGCGCTCCTTTTCGGGCTCGCGGGGCTGGCCGGGGCGGGGGTGTGGCGCTTCACCGAGTCCGCCGCCTTCGAATGGAAGGTGACCGCCGTTGCGGGAACGCTCGGCTTCGTCCTCCTCGGATCGGCATGGGTGTCCGGCAGCCTCCGCCGCTGGTTCCGCGCGGGCCGCGTGCGGGAAGCTGTCCGCACCGTCAGCCACTCCCGCAAGGGGCTCTCCCGCGCGTTTTGGAACCTCCCGGAGAATCCCGGCACGCTCGCTCTGCTCCCCGACAAAGAAGACCAGGACAAGCGTTACGAGGCGACACAACGGCTGCTCCGCATCCTCGGTGCCATCGGCTACGACTCGCTTGTCGTCCTTGTCGACCGCGTCGACGAGCCCGTCCTCATCAACAGCGATGTCGAGCGCATGCGCAAACTCGTCTGGCCGCTCCTCAACAACAAATTCCTCCAGCAGGAGCGCGTCGCTGTGAAGTTGCTCCTGCCCATCGAACTCGGGCACCAGGTCGAGCGCGAGGACACCGCCTTCCAGCGGCAAGCGCGCCTCGACAAGCAGAACCTCGTCAACCCACTCCGCTGGACCGGCGCCACCCTCTACGACCTCTGCAGCCGCCGCTTCCGCCATTGCCAGACCGAGGGCGGCTCCGGCGCCCCCGTCGAGGAGTTGAAAGACATCTTTGCCGACGATGTCGACCACCACGACCTCGTGGAGGCGCTCGACCAGATGCACCAACCGCGCGACGCTTTCAAATTCCTCTACGCCGTCATCCGCCGCCACTGCGAAAACACCCCCGGCGACACCGCCGAATACAAAATTCCCCGGCTCACCCTCGAACAGGTGCGCCGCGAACAAAGTGAACGCGTCATGAATCTCTACCGCGGCATCAGCGCCCACTGATTCCCGACCGCGCCCGCAGATAGCCCTCCTGCTCCCTTCCGGTCCGTCGGCGGACCGTCATCTTCACTTCGCTCTCCGCTGAGCACCGTCGCAACGCCCGGTCGACGAATCCCCCCAAGATCGTCTCAGCCCGCGAAGCCCCGCTGGAACGGCCGTCGTGCGTACTCAAATCCGCCCTCGCTCTCCCCCGGAAACCCCCGCCGCGCACTCACTTTCTGAGCAACCCGCAACCGCAAACAATGATAGATGCCTTTGACTCATAAAAACATCGAAAATTTCCCCGTGATTGAAATTACGGTGCTTATGTGAAGGATCTGTTTTATCTCTGAGAAACTACATTCAACGTCAAACCGGTTACCGGCACCGAAGTGGCGGGATTCGGGATCCCTCTCTTTCGGTCCGAGTGGATCAGCCGAAGCGGATGCCTTGAGCGAGGGCGGGGGGTTGGCGGCCGTAGTAGGTGGTGGAGGTTTGGCGGCGCATGTACTGTTTCCAGCTGTCGGATCCGGACTCGCGTCCGCCACCGGTTTCTTTTTCGCCGCCGAAGGCACCGCCGATTTCCGCGCCGCTGGTGCCGATGTTGACGTTGGCGATGCCGCAGACGGCGTTTTGGCGAAAGACTTCGGCCTCGCGCAGGTCAGTGGTGAAGATGGCGCCGGAGAGGCCCTGGGGCACGGCGTTGTGGAGGGCGACGGCATCATCGAGCCCGCGGCAGGGCATGGCGTAGAGGATTGGCGCGAAGGTCTCGGCGCGGACGACGGGGATCGGTTCCCGTAGGCAGACGAGGGCGGGTTCGACGTAGAAGGCCTCCGGATACCGTTCGGCGAGGAGGCGTCCGCCGCCGTGGAC
The DNA here is from genome assembly GCA_007134215.1 of Opitutales bacterium. Classification (GTDB taxonomy): domain Bacteria; phylum Verrucomicrobiota; class Verrucomicrobiia; order Opitutales; family Oceanipulchritudinaceae; genus SLLG01. The sequence continues at coordinate 18,400 of SLLG01000018.1, forward strand.
GGCCGCGCCCGCAGCGCGGGCGGTCTCAAGGGCGGCTTGCATGGCGTCGAAGGCGCGGCGGTCGATGAGGGGGCCGACAAGGGTGCCGTCGGCGAGGGGATCGCCGATGCGTCCGCGGAGGGAGGTGAAGGTTGTTTCGAGGCGGGCGACGAGTTCGTCATAGACGGATTCGTGCGCGATGAGGCGGCGGGTGGAGGTACAGCGTTGCCCGGCGGTCCCGACCGCGCCGAAGACGATGGAGGGCAGGGCGACGGCGGGGTCGTATGAGGGCATGACAATGACGGCGTTGTTGCCGCCGAGTTCGAGGAGGCACCGGCCCATGCGGTCGGCGACGTCCCGGCCCACGGCTTTGCCCATGGGCACGCTGCCGGTGGCGCTGACGAGGGCGGCTCGGGGATCGCGCGCGAGGGCTTGCCCGGCCTCATGTCCGCCGATAACAACTTGGGAGAGGTGGGGCGGTATGTCGTCGATACCGGATTCAGCGACTGTCTTCTCAAAGAGGGTCTGGCAGGCGAGGGCGGTGAGCGGCGCCTTCTCGGAGGGTTTCCAGACGACGGTGTCGCCGCAGACGAGGGCGACGGCGGAGTTCCACGACCAGACGGCGACGGGAAAATTAAATGCGCTGATGACGCCGACGACGCCGAGCGGATGCCAGTTTTCGTGCATGACGTGGGCGGGGCGTTCGGAGGGGAGGGTGAGCCCGCCGAGTGTGCGAGAGAGACCGACGGCGAAGTCGCAGATGTCGATCATCTCCTGCACCTCACCGAGGCCCTCCTCGCGGATCTTGCCGCACTCGATGGCGACGAGTTCGCCGAGGGCTTCTTTGTGTGCGCGCAGGGTATCGCCGAAGCGGCGGATGAGTTCGCCGCGCACGGGTGCGGGCACCGACCGCCAGGTCTCGAAGGCTTGTGCCGCGCGCGCTACGGCGGCACCGACGTCGTCCGGACCGGACTGTGGAAGGCGGGCGATTTCACCGCCGTCGACCGGTGAGCGGACGGACAGGCTGCCGCCCCGGAGCGCGTCGGGGCGGAGGTGCAGTTTGGTGAGGAGCGGATCGATGTTCATGTTACGGCCGGGTGGTGGTTGCCGCCGGGCTGGAAGTGGCGGCCGTTGCGGGTTTTGAGAAAATCGGCGAGGGAGACTTCCTCCTGCTTGAGAAAGCCTGTCTTGTGCGGAAGCCGGCCTGCGAAGAGCATTTCGATGACAGCGCAGGCGGAGCAGGCTGTGGTCCACGATATGGCGCGCCATGTGTCTCCGGTCATCCGGCGGGGGAGGTAGGCGTGCACGAATTCGTCGAGCATGTGCTCGCGCCGGCCGGAGACGGTCTTCCATCCGTCCACGGCGGCGTAGACGTAGACGACGTCTTTGCTTACGGGGGGTAGGGCGTTGACGAGGATTTCGCCCGCGAGCGGACGGTTGTTTTTCATGAGGATTTCGTGGAAGTAGAAACGCATGAGGTCGAGGTGGCCGGGGTAGCGAATCGTTTTGTAGTTGAGATCCGATACGCTTCCTTCGAAGGTTTCGCACATCGTGCCGAGCCCGCCGGAGGTGGTGAACGCCTCGAGCTTGTGCCCCTCGATGACAAGCGTCTCGCGGTTCTGCATGGCGGGGACGGTTTTTCGCTCCCCGCCATGGATGACCTCGCAGTCGTTGAGGTATTGGTTGACGACGCCTTCGGGCGACCAGTTGAAGGCGTAGCCGAGCATGCCGCGCGGCGATTGCGGCAGCGCGCCGACGCGGAGCCGGATGGACCGGATTTCGTCGAAGGCTTTGGCGAGGTTCGCGCCGACGATGGAGATGAAGCCCGGCGCGAGTCCGCACTGGGGCGCGAGCACGCAATCGGCGGAGGCGGAAAGCGCTTTGATGTGGCGCGCGGCCGCGACGTCCTCGGTGAGGTCGAAGTAATGGACGCCGGACGCGACGGCGGCTTCGACGACTGTCTTGTTGAGATCGTAGGGCAGGCAGGACACGACGGCGTCGTACCCGGCAATCTGTTTGCCGAGGGCTTTGCCGTCACGCACGTCGCCGCGGAAGACGGGGAAGGGAAAGTCGTCGCGCTCTTCGCTGTCGATCGCGCCGACTTCGAAGCCAGTGTCTTTGAGCAGCCGGCCCACGAGGGAGCCGACCTTGCCGAGGCCGAGAACGAGGACTTTATGGGGCATGGACGGTTGGGTACGAGGTGGGAGTCGTTCGCTGAAGCTTCGCGCTACGGCGGTGCGGGGTGTGGGCTGAGATTTCAGCTATGCAAGCGACTGTCCCGGCGACCTTCATGGAAATGCGGTGCGCCCGTCGCTGTCGATGACTTCGCGCAGAGAGGCGTTCTCTTCGGCGGCGTAAAGGCTGTAGGCTTCGGTGATATTGGTTTCGAGGTAGCCCTCGAGCCGTTCCTTGGTGTAGCTCACGGTCTCGGTGGTTTCGCGGCGGGTGCCGTATTGGCCGAGGTTGGAGGCGAAAATGCCCGCGGCACTGACGGGGAGGAAATCCTCGTAGCGTATCGGATGGGCTACGACGGTCCCGGCGGCGAGGGCGTCGGGAAGCGATTCGGCGGGGACGTATGCACGCGCCGCGTGCGCGGCGCGGGAGTAGCGGAAGTAGGCGAGGCGCTCGCGGCGGAGGGCTTCGAAGTCGTCGGGGATGCGGGCGAAGGCGCTTTTCCGGTCGGCGGCGGATTCGGCGTCCGCAAGGGCTTCGTCGTAGAGACGGCGGCCGGCGGGCGTCATAGCCGCGCCGCGTTGTTCGATCTCGCCGAAGCGCGCGCGGTGGGTCGCCTCGACGCGGGCACCGTCGGTTTTGGTGAAGACGACGTCTTCATCGAGGGCGTTGTAGGCGGTTTGGCGGAGGAGTATCGGGGCGGCGCGGCGGGGCGGGCCTTCGATGGAATCCTTCATGCCGCGGTGGGGCAGGTGCGCGTAGGGGCCTTGCAGACGCCGCGTCATTTCGGCGTAGAGTTCGTCGATATCGAGTGAGTTGGGGGTGAGGTGGTTGAGGTGCGGGTTGGGAAAACAGGCGATGTCCGCAGCGATGTTGAAGCGCTCGTCGACAAGGGCGCGGTAGAGACTTTGGTCGCGCGCCGTGCCGCGCCATGCGAAGAGTGCCGTGGCCTCGGCGACGAAGGTCTCGGCGTCTCCGCCGGCGAGTCCGCCTGCCGTTTCTGATTTTTCGATGAGCCGGAGGAGTGTGTCGCTGAAGATGCGCCGCTCGCGCAGGGCACTTTCCACCCGCCTCCGCATCGCCGGGGCGAAGGCATCGGTCATGAGGAGCGAGCAAAAGACACGGTGGTCGGCATCGAGCAGGGGACGGAACGCGGTCGAGATGACAGGCTGGCTTTTCGCGCCCGCTTCGGCAAGGTTGTAGAAGTCGACCGGCATCATGTCGAGGCAGGCGAAGAAGCGCGCCATGTCGCGGATTTCCTCGGGTTTACCGAGGCGGATGGCCCCGTGTCGTTCGGCGCTGATGTCGTCGACGGTCCGCCCCGGTGGCAGGCGCGCGGGGTCGCGCGCGGCGATCCTTCCGTTTACGTCGCGCACGGTTTCGAGGAGCTTGTCGTAGAGAGGCACTTCCCGCGCGTAGAGGGCGGAGAGGGCGGCGAAGAGGCTTTTGCGCAGAGCGGTTTTGGGGTTCGTCATGGCAGACGGTTGGGTTACGGCGGGAAGCGTTATCCAGCGTCGGGTTGAAGCTTAGCGTGCGTGCGGAGGATAGCGAGCGGATTCGGCGGATCCGGGACGGGCTATGGGATTGTATGCATTGAAAAAGGTTGCGGATTCGGCGCGGTGCGGGCGAGCTTGGCGCTTTCCCCGACGACAATCCCTGCAATCATTATGAAGACATCCGATTCTCCCGAAACCGGAATTCCCGCGCGCGTGCTCCGGTACGAAACGATGGCCTACGGTCTTTTCCTGCACTGGGGTCTTTACTCCGTGCAAGCCGAGGGCGAGTGGTACCGCCACCACCACCGGATTCCGCAGGAGGCATACGCGAAGCTGATGGACCGCTTCACGGCGGAGGCGTTTGACGCCGTGGCACTGGCGGATTTCGCCGTGTCCGCCGGGTTCCGCTACATTTGCCTGACGACGCGCCACCACGATGGATTTTCCCTCTATGACACGAGGGGGCTCAACGATTACGATGCACCGCACTCGCCCGCCGGGCGCGACTTGGTGGCCGAGTTTGTCGAAGCCTGCGGCGCGCGGGGTCTGGGGATTTTCTTTTACCACACGACGCTCGACTGGTGGGACCCGCGCTTCGACGCGGACTGGGACGCATACCAGCAATACCTCCGTGACTCCGTGCGTATCCTCTGCACGGAATACGGGAAGGTCGACGGCCTTTGGTTTGACGGCAACTGGGCCCGCCGCGACCGCGACTGGCAGGAGGACGCTCTCTACGGAATGATCCGCGAGTTGCAGCCGGATGCTGTCCTCATCAACAACTCCAGTATCGGCAACCTCGGAGCGGTGGGACACCCCATGCTGGACGCGGTGACTTTCGAGCAGGGTCTGCCCGCCCGCAAAGCGCCGGGCGGGCGCTATGTTGCGAAGGAGATGTGCGAGACCTTCAACAGCCACTGGGGCGTCGCCGCGAAGGATTATTCGCTCAAGGGGCCGCCGCAGCTCATTGAGACACTCGCCTCCTGCCGCGGCGCGGGGGCGAATTTACTGCTCAACGTCGGCCCGCTGGCGGACGGATCGCTGTCGGCTTATGAGCGCGCCGCGCTCCAGGTCGTGGGAGAGTGGATACAACGGTGCGCGCCGTGCCTCTATGAGGGCCGTCCCGTCGATGCCGTGTGCCGCGGGCGCGACTTTGTCCTCGACGACGGGGAACACCTCTACGCCTTTGTCCATAACGTGCCCATCCGCAAAAACATGCACTTGAGCGGGGCGGAACGGGGCGATGGTTTGCAGACCGTGGAGGGCACGCTGCCGGAGATCCGGCGCGTGTCGTGGGTCGACAACGACGAGACGCTCGACCATTGGCAGGACCCGGCCAAGGCGATGCTCGTCTTCCGCGCCACGCCCAACCCCTACGGCTCGCAACGGGTCGTGCGCGTAGCCCGTATGGAGCGGGGTTAGAGCACCCGGAGGGCCCTGCGGCGCCGGGCGGCGGCGAAAAGGTATTGCTGCGCGAGACCGGCGTGCGGGCCGAAGTGGACTTCACCGAAGCGGCGCAGCTGCGGCAGCGGCCAGTCCGCGAGGTGGTATTCGGTGCGCAGGACGTTGGCGATCCATGTGTCGACGGGGAACGCGCCGAGGTGTCCGCCCGCGAAGAGGAGCACACAGTCGGCGATCTTGCCGCCGACGCCGGGAAGGTCCGTGAGCATGGCGCGGGCCTCGGGGTAGGGCAGTGACCGGATGCGCAGAGGAAGGTCCGGCCAGTCCGCGAGGCGGCGCGCCACGGCGGCGATGTAGCGGGCGCGGTAACCGGTCTTGTGGCGTCGCAGTTCGTCCTCCGGCACGGCGGCGAGGGTCTCCCACGAGGGGAGGGCATGGGTCGCGCCGTGCAGGTGTTTGCCGAAGTGCCGTGCGAAGAGGCGTAGGATCTCCTTGATCTGCACAATTTGCTTCGTGGAACTGCACAGGAAACCGAGCAGCGCTTCGGCGGGATCCTGCCGAAGGATGCGCAGGCCGGGCCATTGGCGGACGGCTTTCGCGAGGACGGGGTCGCTGCGCCACGGCAGAGCGTCGGTCAACGCGGCGAAGTCGGTGTCGAGCGCAAAGTAGTCGGTGAGCAGGATCGGATCGCCGCCGGTGGGGCTGCGGGCGAGGACGGTGCCGTCGGCGGAGAGGCCGATTTCCCATGCGTGGCCGCGCGCCGCGCCGCCGTAGGTCGTTGTGCCGGTGGCGTCCCACGCGAAGGTTTGGCCGCCGTCGAGGATTTCGGCGAGTACCGCCGGGCTGAGGCGGAAATCGAGGTCGACGGGTGTCCAGCCCGTGCCGTTCACGGCATTTCCCACAGGAAGCTGCTCCATGTGTCCACGGGATCACCGGCGGCATCGAGGAGGCGGAGACGCCAGGCGACCGGGCGAAGGCGTTCGTCGGTCTCCGGCCAGTCCGCCCCGGTGAGGCCGAGGTAAATGATGCGTGCGCGGACGGGTGCCGTCGGGAGCGGGAATTCGTGGACGTGGATTTCGTTGGCGTCCGAGCGGATCAACTCCAGCTTGATGGAGGCGCCGGGGGCGATGTCGCGCAGGCGGGGCTGTAGCTCTGCAATGACGTAGAGGCCGGTGCGTTCCGCCGGGTCGGTGCGCAGGAGGACTCGGTTGTCGACGGCCTCGTCCCCCGTGAAGAATTCGCTGAGGTATTGGAATTGTCCTGTCTCCATGGGGCGGGTGTAGACGCTCTTGAAGACGGTCGCGGCGGCGGGGCGCGGGAATACCGCCGCGGCGAGAAGGAGGCACACCACGGCGAAGACGGTGGGCGTGAGCGTTCGATGGAGTCGGTGGATCGGGCGCATGGGATCGGCAGGTGGGCGGTGGTCAATAGCGGACGGGGCGGAAACCGACTTTTTCGTAGCACTCCTGTGGCAACTCGGTGAGAAAACGGCTCGGCTCCGCGCGTATGGCACCGCCGCGTGTCTTGTTCATCATGGGAAAGCAGAGGTAGAGTTGGTCCATCGCACGGGTGACGGCAACATAGAAGAGCCGCCGCTCTTCGTCGACCGCCCCCGACTCCACCGCCCGCTTAAGGGGAAAGAGATCCTCCGCGCAGCCGAGGACGAAGACGACGGGGTACTCGAGGCCTTTTGCCTGGTGGACGGTGGTCATCCGCACGGTGTCCTCGTCCGGGTCGACGGAGCGGTTTGAGGTCTCCGAGTTGAGGAGGACTACTTGGGAGAGGAATTCCGAGAGGGTCTCGAACTTCTCGGCGAAACTAAGGAGGCCCTCGAGGTCTTCGCGCCGTTCCTCGCCGTTGGAGTAGGCCGTGAGGATGTAATCACCGTACCATCCGTCGATGCCGCGCTGCACGAGGCGCGCCGCCGAGGTCCCGCGTTCAGCGTCTTCGAAGAGTTCGTTCAGCTCGCAGAGCGTCTGCGCGAGTTGCTTGAAGTCGGCCTTCGCGTCCGCCGGGACCTTGGCGACAACCGACGGCTTGAGAAGGGCGCTGAAGATGTCGCCGGGCGCGGACGGTGCGGTGTCGAAGAGCGTGGCTTCGGCGGAGACATTGGCGCGTCGCGCTTTTTCGCGCTCGAGGTCGGCGGCCTTTAGGATTTTCAACACCGTGGCGGGGCCAACGCGGGGAAGGAGCCCGAGGAGCCGCTCGAAGGCGGGTTTGTCCGCCGGGTTGTTGATGACGCGCAGCTGCGCGATAAAGTCGCGGATGTGCGCCTGCTCGAAAAACCGTACCCCGCTCGTTATGACGAAGGGAACGCCCGCGCGCGTCAGCTCCAGCTGCGCGTCGACGGCCTGGTAGTGGGCGCGGTAGAGCACGGCGATGTCCTTGAGCGCGTAGCCCTCGTCGTAGAGCCCTTGGATACGCTGGGCGAGGAACTGGCCCTGCTGCACGCTGTCGAGAAGCGGCACGACATAGGGAGTGAGGTTGTCCTCTCTGGCCGCAATGAGTTCTTTGAAGTACCCGGCCGTCGCCGGTTGTGCTTCGAGAACCTTGTTGGCGAGGGAGAGAATCTGCGGCGAGCTGCGGTAGTTGCGCACGATCTTGTAGATGCGTGTGCCGGGATGGCGGTCCGGGAAGGCGCGGATGTTCTCGAAGACCGCCCCGCGCCACGTGTAGATGCACTGCGCGTCGTCGCCCACCGCCATGATATTGTGGTGGTGCCCGATGAGATCGATGATCTCGCTCTGCATGATGTTCGTGTCCTGGTACTCGTCGACGAGCACGTACTGGAACTTCTCCTGCAGGTAGGTCCGCGTCTCCTTGTCCTCCTTCAGGAGCTTCAGCCAGTAGTAGAGCAGGTCGTCATAGTCAGCAACCTGGAGCTGGAGCTTCCGCTCCCGGTAGACCTTCGCGAATTTCTCGAAGCGGCCCGTGAGCGCGGCGTCGCCCCAGGGATAGCGCTGGCGCACGACCTCGCGCAGCGAGGTGTCGGTGTTGATCGAGTAGCTGATGATGCTGGAGACGACGTTGGGCTTCGGGTTGTCCTTGTTCTTCAGGTAACCGGGGTCCAGCTCCTTGATGATGCTCGACATGAGCGCCTCGGCGTCGCCCTGGTCGAGGATGTTGTAGTTGGGTTCGATGCCCACGGAGCGCCCGAAGCGGCGCAGAAGGCGCCCGCCGATGGAGTGGAAGGTGCCCCCGTAGCTCGGCGGGTACTGCGCCCCCGTAAGCTCCATGACCCGCTGGATCATCTCGCGGGCGGCTTTGTTCGTAAACGTAAGCAGGAGGATATTCTGCGGGGAGACTCGCTTCTCCAGCATGAGATAGGCGACGCGGTAGGTGAGCGTGCGCGTCTTGCCCGACCCCGCGCCCGCAAGCACCAGCGCCGGGCCCGGCGGCGCCGTCACCGCCGCAAACTGCTCCTCGTTCAGTTCGGCCTCGAAATCAATGGGAGAAAACTCCAGCATTTCCACAGCCTGCCGCATCCTCCCAACCGGCTCTAGGAAAAAAACTTCTTGTAATTTCCCGAAGATATATATGAAGATCAGAATCCAAGGAGGTTTTTATGGGAGAAATAAGAATAAAGGCAGAGAAGTGCGGTGTTTATCATGTAACATCACGTATCATTCACCGGCGTCGGTTGTTGGGGGACGTGGAGCGGGAGGTGTGGGTGAGCGCGCTGCGGCGGGTGGCGGACTTCAGCGGGGTGGAGGTGATCACGTATTGTATTTTGCAGAACCACTTCCACGTGCTGGTGCGGGTGGATGAAGGGGCGAAGGTGTGTGGCGACGCGGAGTTGGTGCGGCGCTACCGGGCGCTCTACGGGGCGGCGCGGGCGATGTGGAGCGGGCTGGACGCGGATGAGCTGGCGCACGCGCTGGAGCGGGGGTCAGCGGAGACGGCGGAGGCGCTGCGCGTGCGCCTGCGGGCGCGGATGGGGGATATTTCGGAGTTCATGCGGACGCTCCGGCAGCGCTACACGAAGTGGTACAACCGGACGCACGAGACGGTGGGAACACTGTGGTCGGAGCGCTTCGGAAGCGTGCTGGTGGAGGATACGCCATGGGTGGTGGGTCTGGTGGCGGCGTATATTGACTTGAACGCGGTGCGGGCGGGGCTGGCGAAGCTGCCGGAGGATTACAGGTGGACGGGCTATGCGGCGGCGCTTGCAGGGGATGTTCCGTTGCGGCGAGCGCTGGCGCGGTGTTTTGCGGCGGAGAAGGGCGGTGAAGCGTGTGCGCTCGCGCGCTACCGCGTGCTCCTACTGGGGAAGGGAGCGGGCTCGCGGCGCGGCGGCGGCGGCGGGCGTGTGGATTTGGAAGATTACATGGCGGCGGTGCGCGCGGGCGGGGAGCTGCGTCCGCACGAGTTGCTGCGGTTGAAGGCGCGGTTTTTCTCGCGTTCGCGGGCGCTGGGCAGCCGCGCCTGGCTGGAGCGGGGCGAGGGTGCGCGGGCGCTGGAGGCGGCGGGCAAGCCGGGCGGTGCGGTGCCGCTGGAGGTGGTGAAGGACGGCGATCTGGCGGTGGGGTCCCGCCGGATGCGGCGGGGTGGTTTGTCGCGCCCGGATGAGTGAGGTCTCCAAAGACCCGCGGTGTTTCAATGCAAAAGATATTCCCTGCAAGCCGAAACAATGGTGACGGAAGGCCGGTCGCCCCAACGGGCGGTTCAGGGTGTAGAGACCGACCTGCCGTTGTGCTCTGGCGTGAGGGAGAGGATGTAGGCTGCCGCTGCTTGTGCCCACAGCCGCGGGTTGCGGTAGTTGCCGGCGGTCGTTCCGTAGCAGAAGCGCAGCATGTCGGTGTCGACCATACCTGGGCTCAACGGGACGATGCCGATGCCCTTGGGCAATTCCTCGGCGACGGACTTGGAGAGTCCTTCGATGGCCCACTTGGTCGAGGCGTAGGCCGCGAGACCGCCGATGCCGGAGCGTCCGGCGCCGGAGCTGAGGTTTACGATCATGCCCGTGCCCCGCTGGATCATGCCGGGCAGGAAGGCCTTGAGCACGCGGCTTGTTCCGAGCACGTTGACATGGAACAGCTTGTCGATCTCTTCCTGCGGTGTTTCCCAGAAAGGCGCGGGCCGGTGGACGACCGCCGCGTTGTTCACGAGAAAGTCGGGGCTACCGGCGGCATCGATGACGGCTTCCGACCAATTTTTGACCTGAGCTTCGTCCGCGATATCGACGGCGGAGATCCGGTGGCGGTCGCCGACCTGCGCACGCAACGCCTCTACCTTTTCGGCATTCCTTCCGCAGCCGAAGACCGTGTGGCCCATGGAATCCCAAGCGTGGAGCAAGGCGCGTCCGAGGCCCCGTGTGCATCCGGTCAAAACGATGGTCTTGTGGCTCATGGAGTGGCTTCGGCTCGATCTGCGCAAGAAGGGAGCATGCACTTTGGTGAGGCGGGTGGGTATTGGCCAGAAAATGTGCGCGGGCAGCTTAGGATTTTTGCGCCGGACCGGATTTCCGGCTTTGCCTCGGTGCCTTGGCTTCCCTTTCCTCGCACCTTATGGAATTGGTTTTCCTCGGAACCGGAACATCCCAAGGGGTTCCCATGATCGCCCATGAGGACGCGGATCTCGATCTCGCCGATTCGCGCAACTGGCGCACCCGGGCGAGTGTCCATGTGGTCGTGGGTGGACACCGCGTGCAGGTGGACGCCGCCCCGGAACTACGCCTCCAGTGTGTGTGGAATCGTATTCCCGCTGTCGATACATTCATCCTCACCCACGCCCATGCCGATCACATCCTCGGCATGGACGACCTGCGCCGCTTCATCGATCTGCGCGAAGGCGAGGCGCTCCCCGTCTACAGCACGGAGGACGGACTGCGGCGGGTGCGCGAAATCTATCCCTACGCCATCCGCGACCGTCCTGAGTTCAAGGGATATCCCGCCTTTCGCCCGCTACCCATGCCCGTCGTCCTTGAACTGCCGGAGGGCCGGGTTTTTTCGACATTGCTTCCCCACGGTCGCGTGCAGGTCCTCGGTCTCGTCTTCGAAGAGACGTCCTCAGGGAAGAAGCTCGCTTATTTCACGGATTGCAAGGAGGTCACCGAGGAGGCCGCTGCGCTTGCCGAAGGCGCGGATGTTGTTGTTCTCGACGCCCTGCGTCCGGTCCCGCACCCCACCCACATGTCCATCAGCGAGGCTCTTGACGCGGCGGAGCGGCTGCGGGCGCCGCGCACCTACTTCACGCACATGACGTTCATGGTCGACCACGGGCGGGACGGCGCGCGGCTGCCGGCGGGTGTGGAGTTCGCCTACGACGGTCTCCGCGTGGACATCTAAGGACGGTGTGCCCGCCTCACTTGCCGGAGGCGGCTTTGCCGGAATCCGTCTCCACGGTGACCGCGGTGCCGGTTGATTCGAGATACACGCCCATGTTGCGGTATTTGCTGTAGCGCGCGTCGAGGCGTTCCTCCGGGTCCAGCGATTCCAGTTCGCGGAGGTTCTTGCGCAGGGCTTCGCGAAGGAAGTTCGTCGCCGCGTCGAAATCCGCGTGGGCGCCTCCCATCGGTTCGGGGATGACTTCGTCGGCGATGCCCTGTTCGCGGAGCTCGCGCGCCCCGAGCCGCAGGGCGTTGGCCGCTGCCTCCGAAAACCGTCGGTCGCGCCAGAGGATGGCGGCGCAGCCTTCCGGCGGAATCACCGAATAGTAGGCGTACTCCTGCACGAGCAGACGGTCCACCACGGCGATACCGAGTGCGCCGCCGCTTCCGCCCTCGCCGAGAATGACGCCGAGTATCGGGGAGTTGAGAACGGCCATTTCGCGGAGATTGCGCGCGATCGCTTCGGACACGTGGCGCTCCTCCGAGCCGATGCCGGCGTAGGCGGCTTTCGTGTCGATGAAGCTGATCACCGGGAGCCCGAATTTCTCGGCCGTCTTCATCAGGCGCAGGGCCTTGCGGTAGCCCTCGGGGTGGGGCATGCCGAAATTACGTTTCAGGTTTTCCTTCACGTCGCGCCCCTTTTGCTGCGCGATGATCATCACGGGGCGTCCGTCGAACCAGGCGATCCCGCCGATCAGGGCCTGGTCGTCACCGAACGCGCGGTCGCCGTGCATCTCCTGGAAACCCTCGAAGATGCGCGCGATGTAATCGAGGCTGTAGGGTCGTTTCGGGTGGCGGGCGAGCTGCACCCGCTGCCACGGAGTGAGATTGCTGTAGATGCGCCGCTTCGTCTCCTCGATCCGTTTCTCGATGGCCGCGACCTCCGTCGAGACGTCAAAGTCCTGTTCCGCCGAGGCACTCTGCAACTCAGCCAAGCGGCGCTGCAACTCGCGGAGAGGTTTTTCAAATTCCAGGCTGAAATCGGCTTTGTCCATGAAAGAGAGGTGGTTCTACCTGCTCCGCCCCCGTTGTGTCAACGCCCGCCCTCTCCGCCGCGGACGCCGCAAGTGATTTATTTTCCGAACAAAAATGTGTCTTTTTTTGACTCTGAGAAATTAAAGGGCGGGCTGTTCGGAGGCGTCAGAAGATCCACTCGATGCCGGCGCGCAGGCTGCGGCCGGGAAGGGGGGCGATGTCCTTGAGGAAGGAGGGGTGGTGGCGTGCTTCGTGGTCGAGGAGGTTTTCGCCGCGGAGGATGAGGCGCAGGTCTTGGTCGCCCGCCTTTAGGGAGATACGGAGCCCGGCGTTGAGAAAGGTGTAGGCGGGTGTTGGGGCCTGGTAGGCGAGGGTGCCGAAGACGGAATCGGGCACGCGGTTTTGCGCGAAGGCGCGGCGTGTCTCGATGAAGGCCGCGGTTCGTCCGGCTTCGGCGGCGAGGCGGAGGGCCGCGCGCGCCGGCGGGATGCGGGGCAGGGGCTGTTCGCGTCCGCGGTCCTGTCCGCGCAGGAAGTCGGCGTCGATTTGCAGGTAGAGGCGGCGCTCTTCATTGGTCCAGAGGGTGAGGCGGGCGGTGCCTTCGAGGCCGTGGAAACGGGCGGGGCTCTGCACGTGGCGGTAGGCGACGAGTCCCTCGATCTCGAAGCCTTGGTTGCGCAGGAAAATGAAGCCGTCGAAGTCACGGATGAAGGCGTTGGCCTGAAGGAGAAGGCGATCCCCGCGGTAGAGGGCGACGACCTCGGCGCTGCGCACGCGTTCGCGGCGCAGGGCCGGATCGGGGATGCGGTAGATCCCGGTGGCTTCGTGGGGGGCTTCGATGAAGAGTTCTTCGCTGGCTGGCCCGCGGCGCCCTTCGGCGAAATGCACACCGATTTCGAGGGCGGTTGTGAGGTGGAAGCGGAGTCCCGCCGCCGTCGACAGCGTGGCGAAGCGCCGCGAGCGGAACGCCTCGGGAAACCCCTCGGGCGGGTCGCGCCGCGCGGCGTGGCGGAAGCCCAGGTGGGCGCCGGCTTCGACGGTCCAGCGCTCCGCGAAGGGCTGCTCGGCGAGGGCGAAGACCGCCCCGCCGTGGTCGCGGCTCGAGAGGACGTCTACGACGGGGGGACCGAGGAAGTAGCTTGTGTTGCGGTTGCGGTAGTCGGCGCGGAAAGCGGAGAGGCCGCCGGAGAGAAGACCGCCCGCCTGCGTCGAGTGGAGGGCTTCGCCCCTTGCCTCCGTCTCGGTGCGCCGGAAGGCGTTGGTGGGAAACGACCCCTCCCGCTCGTTCTGGCGGAAGCGTGAGAAGCGCCCGCGGGCGTCGAGCGTCGGTGCGCCGCCTTGTGCCGGACGCCGGGCAATGGCGAGGACCCGCATGTTCTGAAGGTCGATGCGCACGGGATCGAAGGCGCTGGGGGCGGTGACGCCGGGCTCGGAGAAGGGGTTTCCGTGGCTGTGCCCGTCGGTCGGCACCCCGTACTCGGTGAAGTAGCCGTTCACGGCGGCGCCCACTTCCCACCCGCCCGCGGCAGCGAGGGTGCCGAGCCCGGCGGAGCGGGCGCGCAGACCGGTGTTGGGCACGCGGCCTTCCGGATTGGGTGCGGGGGCGGGGACGGTCGGGGGCAGGCGGACACGGTTGGCTTCGTCGTAGGCTTCCGTGCGGGCGCGGCCGGGAATCCTGTAGTCACCGGATTCGCGGTAGAGGGCCTGCCCGCGCACGAGGACGCGGCCTGCCCCGGCGGTGTGTTCGATGGCGGCGAGCCGCCCGTCGTTGACCGTTTCGGCCTGTGCGAGGAGGCGGGTGCGCTGTGGCTCTTCCGGCTGCGGAATCCATCCGCCGTCGATGTCGACGGCCCCGCCGATGGCCGCCCCGCCGAAGCGCAGGGCGGGGGTGCCTTTATAGACGGTGACCCGCCGCATGAAGGCGGGGTCCATGGCGACGGCGTGGTCGGGACTGGTGTCGGAGACGTCGCCGGTGCCGAGGCGGTTTTCGAAGACACCCACGCGGTAGCCGTCGAGCCCGCGGATGACGGGCCGGTTGGCGGCGGGCGAGTAAAAGCTGGCGGTCACGCCCGGCTCCCATGCGAGGATATCGGCGAGCGTGCCGGCGAGACGGTCGGTGAGGTCGTCGGCCTCGATATCGCGGGTGAGGCCAAGGGCGAGAGCGGGGCGCGGGGCTGGTTCGGCGCGGGCGCGGGTTTCGAGGGGATCCAGCTCGTGGAAGTCGTCCCCTGGTCCGGCCGCGGCACCGGCAAGGCACAGGCATAGGCCGAGCCCGCCGCCGAGCCCGTAAATCAGGGCCTTCAGGCGGTTGCGGCGGTGAGCGGGTGCGGTTGTTTTAATGCAAATCACTTGCAAAAGAGGCGAAGCGGCCCAAGCTCGTTTCCGATGTCTTGGGTGTCAACGCAGCATTTGCTCCGGGCGGTGGCGGTCGTTTCCGCGCTGGCAGGCGCGGTTTCCGTTTCCGGCTACACAGTGCTCCGGGCGGGGCATTACGACCTCGGCGCGCACTATGATCCGGCCACGGGCTGGCATGACTATGTGTGGGACTTCGACGCGCGGCGTGGAATGAATTCGCAACGCACGGTTGTATGGGTGGGGCCGGAATACCGCCGCGAGGTGCCGGGCGCGGGTTTTGAGCGGCTGGCCGATCCCGGCAGCACCGTGTGGCTTCTGCCTGAGGTAATGCCGCCCGAATTCACGCCGGATAATTTTCTCTGGCTCGGCCTCGGGACGCAGCAGCAGGCGCCGGGCGTCTTCCGGGGCGGCGCGGGCAGCCGCGGCGAAAAGGCGATGCGGCTTGTCTCCGTGGAAGGCCCGGGAGTGGAGCGTGGCGGGCATTTTGGAATGTGGTTTTTCGAACTGACCGACCGACCGGAGTGGATTTTCACGACCCGCGACGGGATCGGCGACGACGACCGTTTCGAGCAGTTGCGGGCGGGCTTTCACGGGCACTACAACACCGCCTTCACGCAGCCCGGCCGCTACGAGGTGACAGTCGAATTCTACGGCGATCTGCGCGAAGCGCACGGCGGCGGCTCAACGGCGCATGAGGTTACATGGACATTCTATGTGAGTGACGGGCGGATGGATTGGGCGGAGGCTGTCGAGGCGGGCGACGGCTGGTATAACTCGCCGGTTTTCGGTTGGTTGTATCCGGTGAATGACGCCTGGGTACACAGCGCCGAACACGGATTCTGGTATGTCCGTCCGGACGGCAGCGGCGGCGCCTATGTCTTCGACCCGCAGTGGGACTCATGGGTGTACCACTCCGCCGACCTCTATCCGTTGGCCTACGATGCCGGGACCGGATGGGTGGCCGAAGCGGGTAAGGAAGGCCGCTGGCAGTTCGCCGTGGGCAACGGCTGGCGCTTCCATGAGCGCCCGTGAGTTCTTGCGGTTCACGGCTGCATCCGGGGCCTTTGCGCGGAAAGATAAGCGCACTTGGCGCTTGAAACAGCGGGGGAAACGAATCTTCTCTTCAACTCCATGGCAGTCGAACCTGAAACCCGAAACCAAATCGAAGAAATCGCGAAGCGCGCCGGATACCTCTGGAGGTATCTTTGACGTCCCGGCCAAGCAGAAGGAAATCGCCGCGTTCGAGGAGCGCATGGGCACGCCCGGATTTTGGGACAAACCGGACGCCGCGCAGGCCACGGCCACGAAACTGAGCCAGCTCAAAGGCATCGTCGGCCCGGTCGTCGAGTTCAACGCCAAGCTGGACGACGTAAAGACGCTCCTCGAACTCGTTGACGACGCGGATGAGGACGAAGCCGAAGCCTATGCCGCGGAGATCATCACCGCGGCCAAGGACCTGCAAGCGCGCCTCGACAAGCTGGAGCTGCAGAGTTTTCTCAGCGGCGAGATGGACCGCAACAACGCCATCCTCAGCATCAACGCCGGGGCGGGCGGCACGGAGTCGTGCGACTGGGCGGACATGCTCCTGCGCATGTACACGCGCTGGGCGGAGTCCAACGGCTTCGAGGTCGAGGTGCAGGACATTGCCCCCGGCGACGAGGCGGGCATCTCCAGCGCGACCCTCCGCATCATCGGCCCCAACGCCTACGGATATGCCAAGGCGGAGCGCGGCGTGCACCGGCTCGTGCGGATCAGCCCGTTTGATTCCAACGCGCGGCGCCACACCTCGTTCTGCGCCGTCGATGTCATCGCCGAGGTCGACGACGACGTCGATGTCGAGATCAATGAAAAGGACCTGCGCGTCGACACCTACCGCTCCTCCGGCAAGGGCGGGCAGCACGTCAACAAGACCGACTCCGCCGTCCGCCTCACGCACTTGCCCACAGGTATCGTCGTGGCGTGCCAGAAAGAGCGCTCCCAGCACAAAAACCGCGCCGAGGCGATGCGCGTCCTCAAGAGCCGCATCTACGAGAAGAAAGAAGACGAGAAGCGCGCCGAAATGGAACGCTTCTACGGCGAGAAAGGCGAGATCGGCTGGGGCAACCAGATCCGCTCCTACGTCTTCCAGCCCTACCAGATGGTCAAGGACCTGCGCACGGGTGTGGACACCGGCAACGTCCAGGCCGTCATGGACGGCGACCTCGACCGCTTCATCCACGCATGGCTGCGCGCGGGATGCCCGCGCACCCGAAACAAAGACATCAAAATGGATGACTGACGCCTGCGCCGAGTCCACCGCCCCGGAGCTGAGTCTCGAAGCGTTGCGCGAGGCCTTCGACCACCAGGCCTTGTTTGAAAACAAGACATGGCGCCTGTCGCCGGAGGCATGGCCGCTGACCGACGACGAGGTGGAGACCGTCCGCGACATAGGGCGGGCCTGTCTCGAGTTCCACCGTGCAATGGAACTGCTCTACACCCGCTCGCGCGAGGGCCGCAACCTCCTGCGCAACCGCAATCTCGAGGCACCGTGGGTCGCGGAATACCTCGACCGCGGCAAGCCGGAGGGCCTCCGCCGCCACGCTGCCGCCAAGGCCGTGCGCGGCAGCCACCCCGTCGTCATCCGGCCCGACCTCCTCGTCACGGAGCAGGGCTTCGCGCTTACCGAGATCGACTCCGTGCCCGGCGGCATCGGGCTCACCGCCTACCTCAACCGCCTCTACGGCGGGCAGGCGGGGATCGTGGGCGCGGGCGACCGCATGATCGAGCGCTTTGGAGCTGGCCTCGCCGCCCTGCGTCCGGACAAGCCGGACCCTTCCATCGGCATCGCCGTGTCGCAGGAAGCCGCCACCTACCGCCCGGAAATGCAGTGGATGGCGGAGGAACTCGCCGCGCGCGGGCACCGCGCCTACTGCCTTGATCCCGACGAGCTGATGACACTCGGCGATTCGCTTTGCGCCGATGTCAAAGGCAACCCCGAGGAGATCGACGTGCTCTACCGCTTCTGGGAACTCTTCGACCACCCGAACCTCTCCGTCGCGCCCCACCTCATGGAGTTGCTGGAGGGCGGGGCGCCGTTTGCCGTCACCCCGCCGATGCGGCATTTCCAGGAAGAGAAGCTCGCCCTCGCGCTCTTCCACCACCACCTCCTCGGCGATTTCTGGCGCGAAAACCTGAGCAAGCGTTCCCTCCGCCTCCTCAAGCGCATCGTGCCGCGCGGGTGGATCATGGATCCCGTTTCCCTCCCGCCCAATGCCGTCCTCGACGCGCCCCACGTGGGCGGCCAGCCGATCTGGCGCTGGGAGCAGCTCATCGACGCCTCGCAGCGCGAGAGAAACCTCATTCTCAAGCTCTCCGGATTTCACGAAAACGCGTGGGGCGCGCGCAGCGTCCTCCTCGGCAGCGACGCCTCCCGCGACGAGTGGGCCGACGGCATCGCCGAAGCCATCGAAAGCGCCCCGGACAACCTCTACATCCTCCAGGAATACCGCAAGCCGCGCCGCCTGCGCCACCCCGTCTACGACGAGGATGGCGGCCTGCGGCCCATGGAAGGGCGCCTGCGGCTCTGCCCCTACTACTTCGTCGAGGGTGACGAGGTGGACCTCGGCGGCATCCTCGCGACCTTCTGTCCGGCCGACAAGAAGATCATCCACGGCATGCGCGACGCCGCCCTCCTGCCCTGCCGCCTAAGCGGGGCGTGAGGGGCAGGGCGTCGTCCCTGCCCGGTTCCACCCCGCTGATCGGTGATCTGATCGACACCGGCGTGGACATCCTCAATCCGATGCAGCCCGAGTGCGTGGATCTTGAAATGATCGTGAGTGAATACAGTGACCGGGTCGCGTTTTCGGGGATGATCGGCACGCAGAGCACGCTTTCCTTCGGATCGGCGGCTTCTTCCCCGGAGCCATCCCATTCGTTTGCGGGCACCGCGCGGTGTCGCCGGCATCCTTGACTTGCCCGGAGCGTAGGCGCATGGTGGCGGTTTTTCCTCATGAGTGAAGACCTTCCGCAACCCACCGATTTCGAGGGCGACGGCTACCGTTTCGGGATCGTTGCCTCGCGCTTCAACCAACGGTTGGTCGACGACCTGCTGGAGCGCTGCCTGCGCACGCTTGACGAGGCGGGCGTGCACGAGGAGGACATCGAAACCGTGCGCGTGCCCGGTGCGCACGAGGTTCCCTATGTCGCCGCCATGCTGGCGAAAGGCTGGGAGTTCGACGCCGTCATCGCACTGGGCGTGGTCGTCGGCGGCGACACGAGCCACCACGAGGTGATCGCCGAGAGCACGAGCGCGGCCCTGCAGCGGGTGGCTATCGACACGGAGATTCCGGTCATCAACGGCATCATCACGACGGCGACGCGGGAACAGGCCGAGGCGCGGTGCTCGGGTAAGCACAGCCGGGGGCGTGAGTTTGCCCTCAGCGCGCTCGAGATGGCGGAGATCAAGCGCCGGCTCATCCAGCGACTCGACGAGATCGAGGCCATGAACGCCGAGTCGAAAAACGACGAGGATGACGACTGGACGGGACTTTCCGGCGACGATCCGGGAAAGAACCCATGGAAACTTTGAGATGAGCCAGCGACGCGACAACCGGATCGCCGCGATGCAGTACCTGTATCAGTGGTCGATCAACCGTCCCGAAGACCTGCGCGCCGACCTGCGGGATTTTTTTGCCAACAAGGAACACCCGCGCGATCACTATTCCTTTGCCGAGGAACTGATTTTCGGTGCCCTTGAAAAAGTGGAGGAAGTCGATGCGGTGATCCGCCGCTACACGCAGAACTGGGATTTCCAGCGCGTGGCGCGTATCGACCTTGCCATCCTGCGGCTCGCCATCTACGAGATGCTCTTCCGGCGGGACATCCCGCCCATCGTCTCCATCAACGAGGCGATCGACCTCTCCAAAGAGTATTCCAATCCCGACGCCAAGCGCTTCATCAACGGAATCCTCGACCAGTTCAAACTGACTCTCGACCGTCCGTTGCGGTCGGCGGGAACACTCTGAGTAAGGCATGCGGTCGTTTTTCGCGAAATTCAAGGAGGGCCTGAAGCGCACGACGCCGACCTTCCAGAAGATCTTCGGCAAGGTCGGCGGACTCTTCGGCAGCCGCACGCTCGATGCCGGCTCCATCGACGAACTGGAGGAAGCGCTCTACGGGGCCGACTTCGGCGTCGAGACGGCCGACGAAATCATCGGCGAAATCCGCGCGGCCTTCAAGGAACGCAAGGAGTTGCGCGGCCTCGAGGCCGCACAGATCGGCGCGCGGGTGCTGAAGAACGTTCTCGACGGCGCCGAGGGGCGCATCGATTCCTTCGCGCACAAACCGGAGGTCATCGTCCTCGTCGGTGTCAATGGTAGCGGAAAAACCACGACAGCGGCCAAGCTGGCCAAACTTTACACCGACGCCGGCCACCGCGCCATCGTGGGCGCCTGCGACACTTTCCGCGCGGCCGCGAACGAGCAGATCAAAATCTGGTGCGACCGGCTGGGTGTCTCGCTCGTCGCCAGCCAGCACGGCGCCGACTCCGCCGCCGTGGCCTTCGACGCTTACGCCGCTGCCGCCCGGCGCGGCGCGGATGTTCTCCTTCTCGACACGGCGGGGCGCCTGCACAACAAAGAGGGGCTCATGCGCGAGCTGCAGAAGATCCGCCGCGTGCTGCAAAAGCACGACGCCGCGAGCCCGCACCACGCTTGGCTTGTCGTCGACGGGAGCATCGGTAGCAACTCCATCGAGCAGGCGCGTGTCTTTCACCGCGAGTTCGGGCTCACCGGCGTGATCGTGACCAAACTCGACGGCTCGAGCCGGGGCGGGGCGCTCGTGGGCATTTTCCGCGAGATTGGGCTTCCCGTTTATTTCGTCGGCCTCGGCGAGAAAGTGGAAGACCTTCAGCCCTTCAGCGTGAGTCACTACGCCGATGCCGTCTTCGGCCTCGAGACCAGTGAAGCGGAGGCACAGGCACAATGAGTGGGGCCGGAGACGCCGGTTCGCTGCGGGTGGAGCTGGGCGCGCGCGCCTATCCAATCCATTTCGGGCCGCTTGAAGGCGGCGCGCTGGCCGCCGATGTCGCGCGCCGCACGGAGGCGGGCCGCCGCGATGCCGTTGTGCTCGACGCCGCCGTGGCGGGCGCGCACGGGGACATGCTCGAGCGCGTTTTCCAAGGGCTTCCCGTCCTTGAAGTGCTCGGCGGCGAGCCGTCGAAGGATTTCGCCACTTTCGAAGCGGTGTGCGACTATCTCGCGACGGAGCGGGTAGACCGTTCCGGCGCGCTCTACGCCGTGGGCGGGGGGGTCATCGGAGACCTCGCCGGTTTCGCCGCTGCCGCCTACCTGCGCGGCGTTCGGTTGTATCAGGTTCCCACGACACTCCTCGCCATGGTCGACAGCTCCGTTGGTGGCAAAACGGGCATCAACCTCCGGTCGGGCAAGAACCTTGTCGGCGCCTTCCACCAGCCATCGGCGGTGTATGTAGACACCGGCTTCCTCCGTTCGCTGCCGGAGCGCGAGTTCCGCGCGGGCATGGCGGAGGTTGTGAAATACGGCATGCTCGGCGACGCCGCGCTCTTTGACGAACTGGAGGCGATCGGCGGCGGTCTCGGCCCGGAGCATCCCGCCCTGGCGTCGATTATCCGGCGCAACTGCGCGCTCAAGGCGGAAATCGTCCGCGCCGATGAAACGGAGCAGGCCGCCTCGGGCGGGCGCGCCCTCCTCAACCTCGGCCACACTTTCGGGCACGCCATCGAGGCGGTGGCGGGCTACGGCAGCTACCTGCACGGTGAAGCGGTCGCGGTCGGCCTCGTGCTCGCCACGGAGCTATCGGTGCGGCTCGGATTGATCGAGGCCGCCTATGCGGAACGCGTCGAAGCCGTGCTGGGCACAATTGGCCTGCCCACCCGCCTCACCAAGCCGCTCGCCGCCGAGGCGCTTCTCGAGGCCATGCGCAGCGACAAAAAGAACCGCGACGGCCGCCTCACCTTTATCGTGCTCGAAGTCCCCGGCCGCGCCGTCACCCGCTCCGGAATCGAAGAGTCCGTCATCCGCGACCTCTGGCTCGCCCGCGGCGCGCGGTGAAACGCAAGAGCCCGCCGGCTCTCGCCGACGGGCTCCGCTACTGCTTGCTATGCTGTGCTTGCTGCCAGGGAAATTCAGTTGGCCGCTTTGGCGGCGGCTACGTTGGATTCGTAGAATTCGCGCATGACGGCCATGCGTTCCTGTTGGATCCGCTCTTCGCGGATTTCGTCCTTGGACCGCTGGCGCTCCTTTTCGAGGAGGGCGCGGCGCATGCGGGTGAGGGCGATATTCTGCAACTGGCGGACGCGTTCGCGGGTGACGCCGAACATTTCACCGACTTCCTCGAGGGTCTTCGGTGTGTGGCCGTTGAGCCCGAAGCGCAGGCGGATGATTTCTGCCTCCCGCGGGTCGAGTTGATCGAGCATGCGGTTGAGTTCGTTGAGGAGATTTTTGTCCTGCAACGAGTCGAAAGGCGAGACGCTGTTTTCGTCTCCGATGAGGTCGCCGAAGTGGGTCGACTCGTCCTCGCCGACGGGGGCGTCAAGGCTCGTCGGACGGACGGACACCGACTTGAGGTGGGCGATCTTGTTGACGGACATCCCGAGGACATGCGCCAGTTCGTCGTCCGAGGGGGCGCGTCCCAGTTCCTCTTCCAGTTCATTGGCCGTGCGACGGATGCGCGCGATCTTGTCGACCATGTGGACGGGTAGGCGGATCGTTTTGCTCTGGTTGGCGAGCGCGCGCTTGATCGACTGCTTGATCCACCACGCTGCGTATGTGGACAGCTTGCCGCCCTTTTTCGGATCGAAACGTTCGACGGCCTTGATGAGGCCGATGTTCCCTTCGCTAATGAGGTCGAGGAGAGGGAGACCGAAGTTGGCGTAGTCGTGCGCGATCTTCACGACGAGGCGGAGGTTCGCCTTGATCATTTTCTCCCGCGCCCGGCGGTCGCCGCTCTGGATGAGGGCGGCGAGTTCGACTTCCTCGGAGGGTTTGAGGAGCGGCGTTTTGCCGATTTCCTGCAGGTAGATCTTGATGGCGCTCTTTTCCGAGGCCGGAAGATTGCGGACGTCTTCCACGGTTTCGTCGAAAGACGGTGCGGTTCCGCGGTTCACGCGGATGTCTGCATGGTGGTTTCGTGTGGCGGTGACGGTACTCATAGAAAGTCTTTTGTATTGGATGGTGATGCGGAAGCGTTCGTTCAGTTTCGGCGCAAGCTTACGAAAGGGGGATGGCTACAGGCGACAGAAGTTGGGCCGGTCTCGGTTCGGATAGGTTGGACGGTTCTCCGGAGCGGTGGACGGTATTCGCGGGCAACGGTGCGTCGCCCGCCGCGGCGGGCGTGTCAAAGGTGTTCTGCACCTGCGGGATGCGTTGGTACTGATGGTTTGCGCTTCGCACGCTGGTTAAGAGCGATCCGGAATTAGAATTATTCCAATTCTTGGGACAAAACCGGGCGGTTGCGCTCGGCTGATGTCAGTACCCCGTGCGGTGCGCGGGTGTATTCCCCTATGGTGCCGGAGGGTCTGCCCTCAGCCCGGAAGACTGTGGGCGGGCATGGCTTCGGCTAGGGCAACGGCCTTGAACATGGCGCGCGCTTTGTTGACGGTCTCGAGGTATTCGCTGGCGGGCACGGAGTCGGCCACGAGACCGGCCCCGCTCTGGATGTAGATGCGCCCGTCTTTGAGGAGGGCGGTGCGGATGGCGATGCAGCTGTCGACATTGCCATCGTAGCTGAAATAGCAGAGCGCCCCGGCGTAGGGGCCGCGCTGTTCGCGCTCCTGTTCGGCAATGATCTGCATGGCCCGGATCTTGGGGGCGCCGCTCACCGTGCCGGCGGGAAAGGTGGCGCGCATGAGGTCGTAGGCGCTGCGCTCCGGGTCGATGCGCCCTTCGACCTGCGAGACGATGTGCATGACGTGGGAGTAGCGCTCCACGATCATGTATTCGGGCACGGTGACGCTGCCGTAGCGGCAGACGCGCCCGAGGTCGTTGCGGGCGAGGTCAACGAGCATGAGGTGTTCGGCGCGTTCCTTTTCGTCGGCGAGGAGGTCTTTTTCGTGCGCGAGGTCTTCCGTGGCGGTCGCCCCGCGGGGACGGGTGCCGGCGATGGGGCGCATTTCCGCAAGCCCGTCGGTGAGGCGCACGTGCACCTCGGGCGAGGCACCGACGAGGGCGAACGGCCCCGGATCGTAGAGAAACATGTAGGGCGAGGGATTGACGACGCGGAGGGCGCGGTAGAGGTCGAGCGGAGAGCGCGAGAAGTCCTTCTCGAAGCGCTGGCTGCCCACGACTTGGATGACATCACCGGCGCGGATATATTCTTTGCATCGGTCCACCATAGCCTCGAAGTCGGGCTGGGTGAAATTGCCGCCCGGCGGATCGATGGGCGGGGCGTTTTCGACGGGGATGGTGGCGACTTCGCGTCCTTTGGCGAGGGAGGCGGCGAGGCCGCGCAGGGCGCCGAGGGCGGTTTCGTAGGCCGCGTCCGCCTTCGCCGGGTCGTCGACACGGGCGTTGACGAGGAGGCGGAGGGTCTGGCGGGCGCGGTCGAAGATGACGAGGGTGTCGGAGATGACAAAATGGAGGGTGGGCATGCCGAGGACGTCGCGCTCGGCGAGGGGGACGGTGGGCTCGACGCAGTGGATGTAGTCGTAGCCGAGAAAGCCGACAGCGCCGCCGATGAAGCGGGGCATGTCGGGCAGGTGCACGGGTCGGAAGGGTGCCATCTCGCGCTCGACGAGGGTAAGCGGATCGGGCGGGGTGGAGAGGGTTTCGCAGCTGCCGTCGCGGCGCGTGACGGTCGTTTCGCCGCCGGTGCGCGCTTCGATGGTCGCACGCGGGTTGCAGCCGATGAAGGAGTAGCGGTTTACATGGGCGCCGCCCTCGATGGATTCGAGGAGGAAAGCCGGCCCCGTTGCCTTGAGCTTGGAATAGACGGAGACGGGCGTCTCAAAGTCCGCCATGAGGTCGGTCGTCACGGGGATGAGATTCCCCTCGCGGGCAAGGCCGCGGAAGGCTTCTTTGGACGGCGAAAATCGCATGGGCGGGAGCGTGCGCATCGCCCGCAGGCGCGCAACGCCAAAACTTCGGGCTGTCGGCCGGTCTTTTTTTCTCGCCACGGGCGGGACGCGGCAGGCAGTCTCCACGGTTTTTATCCAAACGATTCAGCACCATGTCCGGACGCATCCAACCTCTCCACGGCAAACGCCGCGCCAAGACGAAAAAGGCTGGCGCCAAGCCAAACCCCCGCCGCCAGCGGCAGCTCGCGCAGCGCCGCAAGAAATACCTCTCCAGCGGCCTCCATGCCCGGCGCGAGGAGCGCAAGGCGGAGTCCGCCGAAGCGTAGCCCCGGGGCCCCCGCCCCACCCCCGGCGCCGTTAGCGCCCTGTAGCGCGACTGGCCCGCGGAAACGCGGTTACCTCCCGCGCGCAGTCCAGCTGCGCTCCGGATTTCGGCCCGTTCAGGGCGCGCTGGCTCTGCCCTGCCGACTTTTTCCCGGTCGCCGCACCCCGCTCAATTGCGGTAGTCGGCTGCCATCTTGGCGATCGGGCCGGGATGCGCGACGGTCCCCGCGAACCAACGATCCACCGCTTTTACCGCACCATTCGTTCGGGTGGCGCGGCGCGGGGCGCCTGTCAACCGTAGCTCAGGAGATTGTCCGTGAGGTTGAGGTCGGAGCGGAGGGGACGGATCGGTTTGATTCCCTCGCGCTGGAGGATGTCGTGGTAGGCTTTGACGGCTTCCTTGGGGCTGATCTGCCCTTCGACGATGCGCCGCAGCATTTCGATGAAGGCTAGGGGATGCTCCGAGAGGTTGATCTTGCGGCCGTAGAGGGCGACGCGCGCGCCATATTTTTTCGCGTCGTGGATGAGTTGGAAGGCGTCGAGGGTCGTGCCGGCGCTGCCCCCGAGAATGCCGATGATCAGTTGCGTGTCGTAGGCGGCCAGCTCTTCGAGGGGGCCCGGGCCGTTGTAAGGAATTTTCAGGAAAACGGGCCGGCCCCGCGAGGTAATGCCCGCGAGGGTGCGGATGATGTGGTCGTTGAGGAAACCGCCGGTTTTGCGCCGGTCGAAACCGGGATCGACGTTCGGGTTGAAGCATTCGAGGAAATGGCGGAAGCCCTTGCGCTCGGCCTCAATGCGGAAGTCGTGGTATTCCTGCAGGATTTTCCAGTCGGCGTCGAGGTCGTTGGAGAAGGTCACGGAGTAGAGGCCGAGGTCCGCGCCGGTCGCCGGCTGCGAATGGTCTTCCGTGATGCGTCCGTATTTGATGTGGTCGAGCGTGGCGCTGCGGAAGGGCCGCGAGGGCAGGCGGGTGTAGCGGCCGCCGCGCACGATCCAGATATCCGAAGTGTCGTTGGCGCGGGCCGCCGGCGTGATCGGGGAGCCCTCGAAGAGGCGTTCCTCGATGGACAGTTTCTCGAGGTTCGAGGCCGAGAGCAGGACGATGTCGACGATGCCTTGGGCGATGACCTCGCGGATCTGGCGGCGGTAGTCTTCGAGGGTCTTGTAGCAGCCTTCCGACCTGTCGTAGCCGTGGGGGCAGGCGTCCCGCTGGGGGCCCGGCGCGGCGATGCCGAACCCCATGTCGGCGTCCTTGGCGTCGGCGATGATGAATTCGCCGCAGCCGTGCGGGTCGGCGTGGATGGTCGCCAGTTTGCGGTCGAGTGACTTTTCCATGTCTTTTGCGGTGGGTTCGCCTTGAGGGCGGGAAAGGGCGGTGCGGTCGTGTGGCGGGCGGTCTGCGCGGGATCAATTCTCGCTCACGAGGCGGACGAGCGCCGGTTCGTCTTCCTCGATCCCCGGAAAACGTCCGATGTCGGGGTCGACGAAAAAGTTGTCGTGCAAGTCGTCGTTGGCCGTCGACACCTCGCCGATCACGCAGGTGTCCGTCTCCGCCCAGAACGCGTGGTAGACGCCCGGCTCGAGGGTCACGCGTTCGCCCGCTTCGAGGCGCAGGATGTCGCCCGAGGCCACTTCGACGGGCTCGCCATTGCGCTTCATTGTGAAGCGCGCTCCCTTTTCCGTCTTCTCCGGGTGGCCGGCCCAGACTTCGCAGGCGAGTTTGCCCGCCCGGCAGATGATGTCTTCTTTCTTTTTGCGGTGGCAGTGCATCGGGGTGACCTGATCACGGCACGAGAGCATCAGCTTTTCGCAATACTCCGGCTCTTCCGCGAGATTGATGAGGACAAGACCCGACTCGTTGAAGCGTCCGAGACCGAGGTCGGTGACGTCCCAGCGGGGATTCGGGGGAAGCGCCCAGCCGTGGCGGGCGAAGGTTTCTTGGGCGAGGCGGATAGCCGCGTTGATTTCCGAGCGTTTCATGGATTCTGTTAGGGGATGGATACGGGGAAAAGCAGACCGTGTGAAAGCGCTCCGCCAAGGTCAAGCCGCGAGCCGATCATCGTCTTCAACCGCGAGACCGGGCAATACGAAACAGAGGCCGTCTACGGCGAGAAGTGGCTGCGCCGTGCCTACGGCAATCCACTTGGGCGGCTCTGTGTGTGGGCCATTGCCAAGCGCGCGTGGTTTTCCCGTTGGTACGGCCGGCGCATGTCCACCCCGCGGTCCCGCCGGCGGATCGCGCCCTTCATCGAGCACTACGGGGTCGACGCCTCCGAGTTCGCCACGCCGCCGGGCGGCTTCGCGAGTTTCAACGATTTCTTTACCCGCGCGCTTAGGCCGGACTGCCGTCCCGTCGATCCGGACCCCCGCGCCGTAATTTTTCCCGCCGACGCACGCCACCTTGGATTTCAGGATGTCGAGGCCGTCGGAGGCGTCTACGCCAAGGGGCAGCGCCTGGACATCGCCGCCCTCCTGCGCGCGACTTCCGGCGAGGCCCCGCGACGGGCCTCTGTCGTCATCTCGCGCCTCTGCCCCGTCGACTACCACCGCTTCCACTTTGCCGTCGGCGGTCTTGCCGGCGAGGCGCGCCTCATCCCCGGAGACCTCTTCAGCGTCAGCCCGATCGCACTTCGGCGCAGCCTCGACTACCTCATCAACAACAAGCGTGTGGTCACCGAAATCGTCCATCCCGCGCTCGGGCGGCACTGGCAGATCGAAATCGGCGCGACCAACGTCGGTAGCATTATGCAGACCTATATCCCGGGTAACGACGCCGCGAAAGGTGCGGAAAAGGGGTATTTCGCTTTCGGCGGTTCCTGTGTCGTCACCGTCCTCCCCGCCGACCGCGTCGCCCTCGCCCCCGACCTCCTCCGGCACTCCGCCGAGGGTACCGAACTCTACGCCCGCATGGGCACACCCATGGCGGAACTTCTGCCCTGAAGGGCGGCTGGCGCCCGCTGCCGGGGCACTGTTGGAAGATACTTTGATGGAGCAAGTCTGGCCGCCGCAGCCGGGTAAGCGTGGCGTCCGGGCTTGCGCGGGCCTGCGGCAAATAAGCACGGTGGCCGGTGGATCTTTGGGTAGGGGGCGCAGGCGAGCCCGAACTCCGCGGATTTCACCCCCGTGGGTCTTCGACGGCCCGGTAGCGCGCACGCGAGCGTGCCACCGCCAGGTCGGCGTTGTCCAGCAGTTCGACGGGCCGGCTCGGTGGCGGGCGGTTCAGCCGCGCGAGGACGCGAGCGCCTCCACCGCGCTCCAGCCAGTCCCGCGATCCCAGCGCCCGCCCCTCCGTGAAATACCGCACGCGCAGCCGCAGCAGCTCGTGCGGCTCCAGCTCGCCGCCGTTCCTCACCGCTTCCAGCAGCGCCGCGGGGTCGATGCGCGCACCCGTGCCGTCGCCTTTCGCCCCCGCTCCCTTCCCGAGCATCAGCAGACGGTAGCACGCGAGCGCTTCTTTTGTGCCCTTCGCCGCTGGGAAGCAGGCGGCCAGCGAACCGCAGAGGGTCTCGTTCCCCGCGAGCGCCTCCGTGTAGCCGCACCAGCGGTAGTTCTCCGGTAAATCGGTCAAGCCCGCGCGCACCGCGTTCAGGTCGATGTAGGCTGCGATCAGGCCGACGAGCCACGGGGTGTCCTGCACGATCACGCTGCCGAAGCGCTCCGCCCAAAGCGTGCCCGCCGTCTCGTGCGCGCGGTTGAACCAGCGCGTGTAGCGTTGGCGCAGCGTGCGCATGAACTCCGAGATGTCGCCCATGCGCCGGCGCAGCCGCGCGCGCAGACGCTCCGCCGCCTCCGGCGGCCCCTTCGCCAGTGCGTGCGCCAGCTCATCCGCATTGAGCCCGCTCCACTGCGCGCGCGCTTCGCCGTAGAGGGCGCGGTAGCGCCGCACGAGCGTGGCGTCGTCGCACAACCGCGCCGCCGGATCTATGCGCACGAGGATGTGAAAGTGCGTCTCCAGCACACAGTAAGTGATCACCTCCACGCCGCTGAACGCCGCCGCACGGTGCAGCGCCGCGACCCACACCTCCCGTTGACCCTCCGCCAGCA
>SLLG01000054.1 GCA_007134215.1 Opitutales bacterium
GCGAGAACCGTCCGAAGCGAAAGGATTCGCCGTCCATGATGCGACAAAGTGGGCGTTGGCGCAGAAAAGAGCAAGATAATCCATAGATTTGACAGGATGGCCCATTGCCGGCGCGGCACGATTCGGCTATCCTGCAAGCATGTCCATATCCTATGCACCCCACCAAGCACCAGCGCGGGCTCCCGAACCCGCCCAATTGAAAGCGTACCGGGAACGCGGCTACTGCATCGTCGACGACCTCTATGCCGGCGACAAGCTGCGGGACATCGAGGCTTTCTTCGAAGGCTCGCACCGCAGCGACATCTTCTGTCCCGAGGGCGAAGCAGCTGGATGGATGGAATACGGAGACAGCCATGTCCGCCCCTTTCCGCGCGCGTTCAAACCGGTGCCGGTGCCGGTGAAGCGCGGGCAGACCCTCTTCTTCGGCGGCCAGCTGATCCACGGGTCCGGCCCCAACCGACATCCCTCGCGCAGCCGCCGCACGTTCATCGGCCACTACATCGACGCCGCCTCCGAGGAAGTGTCGCGTTTTTACCATCCGGTCATCAACCGCGAGGGCGGGGTCGTGTCCCGCATCGGCACCGCCGCCGGGGGCGGACCCTGCGGCGACGGCGCGGGCGGCGGCCTGCATTGAGCCAAAACACGGCCAGGGCGCGGACAATACGCAAAGAAAAATCCAATACACCTAATGAAAACGGCTGCCATCCGCGAGCCATGGCCCGGCACCCTCACGGCACGCGAGCGTTTCCGCCGCCAGATGCGGCACGAACCGGTCGACCGCTCCTTCAACATGGAGTTCGGCTACTGGAACGAGAACTTCAAACGCTGGCCGATGTTCCGCGAAAACGGCGTCCGCGACAACGCCCAGGCGGATCGTTTCTTTGGATTTGATCCCATTGCGTCCGTCCGCGTGCCGTGGATGCATCCGCCCTTTCCGCCCGAAGAAATCTCCCGCACGGCGACAACCCGTGTCCTGCGCAACGTCGACGGGCTCCTCGCCGAAGTCCCGCTCGACGGTCACGACACCATCCCGCACTTTCTGTCCTCCTCCATTCAGTCCCCTGCCGACTGGGAACGCGTCAAAGCGGAGCGCTTCGACCGCGCGCATCCGGCCCGCCGCGCCGATCCGGAAGCCATCCGCAGGGAACACCCGGATGACCGCGACTACCCGCTCGGGGTTGATTGCGGATCCATGATCGGAAAGATCCGCGACATGCTCACCATCGAAGGGCTTGCCTACGCCGTGCACGATGAACCGGTAATGGTGGAGGACATGGTGGAGACCTCCTGCCTGTTAATCGAGGACTTTCTGGATACCGTCCTTCCCGCCATCCGCTTCGACTTCGCCTCCGGATGGGAAGACATCTGTTACAACGCGGGGCCGCTTGTTTCGCCCGTATTTTTCCGCGAGGTCGTCGTGCCGCGCTACCGCAGAATACGTGACAAGCTCTCCGCCCATGGAATCGGGATTTGGTGGATCGACTGCGACGGCGATGTGCGTCCGCTCATTGCGGACTTCCTCGACGGCGGCGTGAACACCCTCTTCCCGTGGGAAGTCAACGGCTCCGGCCACCCCGGAGAGGCGCTGAAGAAGTGGGGGCCGGAACTCCGCATCATGGGCGGGGTGGACAAAATGTGTCTCCTGCGCGGGCGCGACGAAATCCGCCGCTACCTGGAATCCATCGCGCCGTATGTCGCCCGCGGTGGATACATCCCCTTTTGCGACCACCGCTGCCCGCCCGACGTCGATCCGGAAGACTACCTCTTCTACCTCGACCTGAAACGGGAGTATTTCGGTTGACTGTCCGCACCCTCCAGCCGCAGCCGTGCCCCGCTGAAGCTTCAGCCTTGGCATGCGACCCGCGGCCGCGCCGCCGTCACGAATCCGCCCGGTTGCGCGGATGGTAGCGGGCGTGGGTGTCGAGGAGACGTTCGGTATCCACTTTCGTGTAGATCTCAGTGGTGGCGATATTGGCGTGGCCGAGCATCTCCTGGATGGCGCGGAGGTCGGCGCCGTTGCTGAGCAAGTGCGTGGCGAAGGAATGCCGCAGGAGGTGGGGCTTGACCGGTTTTCCGATACCCGCGCGCTCGGCGTATTGGCGGATCCAATGCCACACGGTCTTGCGCGAGATGGCCGTGCCGCGGTTGCTGAGGAAGACGGCCCCGCCCGTTTTCGCGCGCACGAAGTGCGGACGCCCGGCGGAGGACAGGTAGTCGCGGATCGCGGCGGCGGCCTTGGAACCGACCGGCACGATGCGGTCCTTCGCGCGCTTGCCCGCGACGACACGCACGTAGCCCTCCTCGAGATCGATTTCCTGCAATTGCAGGTTGCACAGTTCACTCACGCGCAGACCGGAGCTGTAGAAGAGTTCGAGAAAGGCGCGGTCGCGCAGGCCCTGCGGCGAAAACCGGCTCGGCGCATCGAGGAGGCGCTCCACTTCCTCCGGCGTGAGGGTGCCGGGCAGGCCCCGCATGAGCTTGGGCGCGTCGAGCAACTCGGTGAAATCGGTGCCGCGCCTGCGTTCGCGCACAAGGAAGCGGGCGAAGGCGCGCAGGGCGCACAACTTGCGGGCGAGGCTGGCGGGCGTGTACTCGCGGTCGGTGAGCGAGCCGAGCCAATCGCGGCAATCCTCGGCGGCGACACCACTCCAGTCCGTTTGTCCGCGCCCCGCCGCGTGCCGCGCGCACTGCATGAGGTCGCGCTCGTAGCCTTCGACGGTGTGGCGCGAGAGCCCGCGCTCCAGCTCGATAAACACCATGAACGCCTCGACGGGCTCGACCAAACCCTCGGGCAACTCTGCCGCAGGCGTATTCATTCGTCGGCAAGCGCCTCGATGCGGTCCGGGCGCCCCATGAGAAGGACCGTATCCCCTGCCTCGATACGGGTGGCCCCGTCGAGGGAGACGAACACCCGACCGTCGCGGCGGAGTCCGACCGCCTGCACGCCGTAGCGCCCCGGCCAGTCCAGTTCCGCGAGCGTGCGGCCGGCGGCGGCGTCGCCTTCCGGAATGACGATGGATTCGAGGACAAGGTCCCGCTGCGCGGTCTGCCCCTCTTCGTCCGTGCGGGCCGCTCCCCCGAGAAACCGGCGCGCGGCGGCGATCTGTTCGCGCGAACCGAGAAGGAGCAACTCGTCCCCCGGAAACAACTGCGTTTCCGGTCCGATGGAGCGCAGGGCATGGCCGTGCCGCTCAATGCCGACAAGCGAACAACCCGTGCGCGCGCGCAACCGGCAGTCGCGGAGGGAGAGACCGCCGAGAGCGGTGTCGTCCGGCAGCGTGAACTCCTCGATGTTGAGCCGCCAACCGCCTTCGCTGTGCGTCTCGAAGAGACGCCGCGCTCCGTTGTCGCCTGCGTTTGCAAGGTTTTCCTTCAGGGCGACTTCGACGCGGCTGTGCCATTGCACCATCTTCCGCCAGCCCGCCGCGATGAGGACAACCGTCAAAGCCAGGACCGCGCCGAGAATCCACACACGCGTCGTTCCGACGGGCAGGAGGTTCCAGATGGCAATGGAAAGGACGGCAAAGAAACCGAAACGGAAGGCCGCCGCGAGCACCCTGCCGTACACGGTCCCGCGCCCGCGGGCGTCCTCGAGGATCATCGCCATGGCGGAGAGGTTGCGCCAGATGGCCACGAGTGGCACAAGGCAGAGCACGCACACGCCGACCCAAAACACGACGATGACAAGCGCTTCCGGCAGTACGTCCGTCAGCGCGAAGGTCGAGAACAGCAATTCCAGCAACGGTTCCGCAAACACCAGTACCATCAGGACAAACACGCTCTCGAGCACGACCTGCGCGATCCGCTTCTTGAAGATACTCCAAAAGGCGGAAGACCGCGACGTTCCCCCGCCCTTCCAAAAACCCGCGTACAACGCGTGCCACTGATCGATCCGGGGATACCGCCCCTCGGCGAGAAAGGCCGTGAGCCGGGGGGCGTTTGTCGCAAGAAGCGGCGAAACCATGCTTGTAAGAAGGGCGGTGCCGACGACGGCGACCTGAAATGTCTCCGAAAAAATGCCTCCCGCCACCGCAATGCCCGCGATAATGAAGGAGAATTCGCCGATCGGCGTCAGGCACAGGGCCGATTGAAGGGCCTGGCGCGGGCGCTCGCCCACCGCGAGTAACGCGACAAAGGCGGCAGTGCTGCGCCCGAGCAGAGCCCCCGCCGTACCAAGGAGGATCCACTTGAGCGCCCCGGGGATGGCCTGCACTTCGATCGTCATGCCGATCGTGACGAAAAACACCGTGAGAAACACATCCTTCAACCCGCGGAAATTGCGTTCGATCCAGCTGCGCTGCGAAGTCTCCGCCACGATCATGCCAAAAAGAAAGGCCCCGAGGGCAAGCGAGTATCCGGCGCGCACGGCGATGAGGGCGAGCGCCAGAAGTGTGCCGGCGACGAAGATACTCGCAAGGTCGGCCTGCCCGGAGCGCCCGATGCTCCCGAGGATTCGGGGAACGGCGAGCAGGCCGAGAAGCAGGACGAAGACGGCGAACCCGACGAGTAACACAATGATCGCGGCGGGCGACTGCTGCGCGCGCTCGACTTCAAGGGCGAGGTACGACCCGAGGACGGCCAGCATGACGACCGACACAATGTCCTCCATGAGCGTGACGCCGAGCGCGACCTGCCCGTAGCGCTCGTGCCCCAGCCCCTCGTCCCCGATCACCTTGCCGATAATGGCGGAGCTGCTGTTCATGAAGACAGCCGCGAGGAAAAGCCCCGCCACGCCCGAGAGGGCAAGGAGATCCGCCGCGCCGCGCGTCAACGTGAGGACAAGGATGGCAAGCACCGCCGTGGCGAGAACGATCCGCCCCCCCAGCTCGCGGATCTTCCGCAACTGAAACTGCAGCCCGATGGAGAACATGAGGAAAACCACCCCCAGCTGCGCGATCACCCCGAGGCGGGCGGTGTCCGTGACATACGGGACGGTGATCTCCGGCGTGCCGACGACCAAACCGGCCATCAGGTAACCGACCACCGGTGACAGCCCGACCCGCCCGCAAAGGTAGCCGAAGACCGCCGCCGAAAGCAGGATCACCGCAAGGTCTTGAATGAAATACACCGGATCAATCATCGCCGTCTTTGTACCCTCTGGAATCTCACCCGCCCCCGGCTGGAAAACAACGGAAAAGCGCGGAACATCTAGGTAAAAATATATTATCAAAACCCATTGGCTATTTCCCGGCTCTCCTATATCGTACAGGTAGTGATTGGAATGAAATAAACCGTGGAGACAAAGCAAACCGCTTCAGGGCAGAAGCGCCCGGTAAACGGCTTGAACGCACGTAAACCCCTTGCCCCCGTCCCCGCCGAAGCCCCCGGCCGGGAAGCAGGGAACAACAAACCACCGGACTGGAATAGCGAGCCGCCCTCCACCGAAGGCATGTGCCGCACCCTCTATGAAAACGACCATACGGCAATGCTTTTGATCGATCCCGTCACCCGTCGGATCGTCGATGCGAATCCGGCGGCAGCGGCATTTTACGGTTGGTCGCGGAAAACGCTGCAGACC
>SLLG01000074.1 GCA_007134215.1 Opitutales bacterium
AAACGAGCCTCCCGCAACCAGTGAAAGGATGTCAAGCTTACTCCGTGACCTCGGTGATCCGGCCGGCCCCGATGGTACGGCCGCCTTCGCGGATGGCGAAGCGTTGGCCGGCTTCCATCGCGATCGGCTTCTGGAGGGCGATGTCCACCGCGAGGTTGTCCCCGGGCATGACCATCTCGACGCCTTCCGGCAATGTCATGATACCGGTGACGTCCGTCGTGCGGAAGTAGAACTGCGGACGGTAGCCCGAGAAAAACGGCGTGTGGCGCCCGCCCTCTTCCTTTGTGAGAACGTAAATCTCGGCCTTGCC
The DNA here is from genome assembly GCA_007134215.1 of Opitutales bacterium. GTDB lineage: Bacteria > Verrucomicrobiota > Verrucomicrobiia > Opitutales > Oceanipulchritudinaceae > SLLG01. Next base: position 311 of record SLLG01000074.1, read on the forward strand.
CTTTGTGTGCGGGGTGATGCTGCCGGGTTTGGCGAGCACGTGGCCGCGCTCGATCTCGTCCTTCGCCACACCGCGGAGGAGCACACCGACATTGTCGCCGGCCTGGCCTTGGTCGAGAAGCTTGCGGAACATTTCGACGCCGGTCACAACGCTCTTGCGCGTGTCGGTGAGGCCCACGATCTCGATCTCCTCGCCCACCTTGACGACGCCGCGCTCGATACGGCCCGTCGCCACCGTGCCGCGGCCGGTGATGGAGAAGACGTCCTCGACGGACATGAGGAAAGGCTTGTCGGTCTCGCGCTGGGGCTCGGGGATCTCTTCGTCGATCGCTTCCATCAGTTCGCCGATGGAGTCGACCCACTGCTGCTCGCCGTTGAGCGCGCCGAGGGCGGAGCCGCGCACGACACGGGCGTTGTCGCCGTCGTACTGGTACTTGGAGAGCAGGTCGCGGACTTCGATTTCGACGAGTTCGAGAAGCTCTTCGTCGTCGAGGAGGTCGACCTTGTTGAGGAAAACTACGATCTTGGGCACGCCAACCTGGCGGGCGAGAAGGATGTGCTCACGCGTCTGCGGCATGGGGCCGTCCGCCGCGCTCACCACGAGGATGGCACCGTCCATCTGGGCCGCGCCCGTGATCATGTTCTTCACGAAGTCCGCGTGGCCCGGGCAGTCCACGTGGGCGTAGTGACGCTTCTCGGATTCGTATTCAACGTGCGCGACCGCGATCGTGACCGTCTTGGTCTCGTCACGGACCGTACCGCCCTTGGCGATATCCGCATAAGACTTGAACTGGGCCAGCCCCTTGTCGGACTGGACCTTCAAGATCGACGTCGTCAGGGTCGTCTTGCCATGGTCAATGTGGCCGATGGTGCCGACGTTGACGTGCGGCTTGGTACGCTCGAACTGCTTTTTAGACATGAGTTGTTATTGTATTTGTGGTGTACGCGGTTTGAAAGAAACCCGAAACTACGAAATGGAGCCCTCGAGCGGATTTGAACCGCCGACCTCGTCCTTACCAAGGACGCGCTCTACCGACTGAGCTACAAGGGCCTTCCGAATCATAGATCCAGGGGATTGGTTTTGAAGCAAAGCGGCGAACATTGAGGGTGCGGAATTTTCGGGTCAAGCACTTTTGCCACGAAAAACCGCCCTTTTCACGGCGCTGCCCGCGCCCCCGGAAAGACCATGGTATCCGCCTCACGGGACGAGCGTCACGCGGTAGTAACCGGTCTCCAGCCGCCGTGCGAACTCCGCCCCCCCGAGGTGGCGGCGCAGCCCCGCGTCAAGCTCCGGAATCCCCGAAGAACGCGCCATCACAGGTGTCCCCAGCACGCCGGTCAACGCGGCATCGACAAAAAACACCGGCGTCTCCCACAAACCGCCGGGAATGGCCGCGGCGACATCTTCCGGCACTTCCAGCCGCAGCACCCCGGTCTCCCCGCCGCCCGCCAACGGTTCGACAAGCATGCGCACCGGCCGCGGATCCGGCGCGGCGCCCATCCTGGCACCGCCTTTGCCGAATCCCTCCGTGCCTCGCAGCAGGCGCACGTCGCGCAGCACATCGACGGCGGGCGGACGGAAGCGGGCGGCGATTTCGCCCGTGGGGGCCTCCGCCTCGTCGATTCGCAGACGCGGAGAAAAGACGCCATACAACTCCGCCTGCTCTTCAAGGCTCGCCACCCCGTCAATCGCACTCGCCGAATTCCACACCGTCGGCACAAAAAGGGGCGCGGAATCAAAGAGCAGCGCCTGCTCGCGCACACGGGCGTCCTCGCCCGCGTCCTCCGTCCAACGCACAAAGGCCGCCGCAGTGGCGGGCGCAGACGCCGCCGGATCGGGCACCCGCACGAGCACAACCGCGAGCGCGTGCACCCCCGCCCCGCCAAGAATCGCCGCGAGCGCGAGCGGCGTCGGGCGCAGGCGCCGCAAAAGTCCCGCCGCGCCGCTCAAGGCGTGCCCTCCCGGAACGCCTCCAATTCATCCCGGCGCTCCTCGCCCGCGATCCGCACACTCTCAAATCCTGCCATGCGCGCCTCCGCGAGGATCGCGAAGGTCTCCGCGAGAGCCGTACGCTTGTCGATCTTCAGCAGGAGACTGCGCTCCGCCTCCGGCAGCCGCTCCGCGTGGGCCGCCAATGTCTCGCCCAGCGCCGCGCGCGGGATTTTCAGCCCTTCGAGGAAAAACTGCTCGTTCGGCATCACCGTGAGCACCGCCGGCGGCGCGGTGCCCCCGCCCGCGCCGACTGGAATTTGCGCAAGGTCAACATCCATGCCCGGCGAAAAAAGAAACCGCGAACTCCCCAGCGCGAGGAGCACGAACACGAGAATCACATCCAGCAGGGGAACGGCGTCAAAACCCGCCCCCGGCCGGACGCGGGTCAGCGCCCGGAAATCCAGCGGACGCGTGATGCTTCCCGGCATCGGAACCACCCGCTGCCCGTCGACCGTACGCCCATCTCTCTCGCCATCCATCATTTGCACCCACTGTGCATGCCCGCCGTGCCCCCGTCAACGCCCTGCGCGCGGTCGCCCGCCCACTCCCGCCGCAACATAGCATAGACCTCAAGATCCACAAAATGATCGTAAAGCCATTCCGCCTCGCGGTGGGTGCCCTCGTGCACAAAACCCAGCCGCTCCGGAACCCGACGGCTCGACGTGTTGCCCGTCGCGCAACGGACAACCACGCGGTTCATGCGCCGCTGCTCGAACGCATACCGCACCGCCGCCCGCGCCGCCGCTGTCATCAGCCCGCGCCCGCAAAACGCCTGCCCCAGCCAATACCCGAGACTCGTCACCCGGTTTGCCGCGTCGAACCCGTGAAAGCCCACCATCCCGGCGAAGCGGTCCCCCTCCAGCACCGCGAAGCTAAAGCCCCCGCCTTTCCGGTAAGCCGCCGCGTTCGCCTCCAGAAACCGCCGCGTATCCCGCGCTGTGCGCGTCCTGTCCAGCCACGGCATCCACGCCCGCAGGTGCGCCCGGCTGCGCTCAATCTCCGCGAACACCGCCGCCGCCGCCGATACCTCCGGCAAGCGCAGCATCCGCCCCGCCCCGGCCTCCAACTCCAGCCCGCCGCCAAACCAACGCATCCAACCAAATTCACCCTTCATCCCCCGCCCTTCAAGTCGGCAACTCCGGATTTTCGTCCGCCTCCGTCCGCCAAGGCGTCAAGATATTATTACCTTGTTTGTTATTGCCGCCACACCGTGCGCCCGCGCACCCACAAGTGCGGCAACCTTTTCAACCTCTTCTGAGCCACCCGTGGCCAAGCCGAAGCTCCCGATCTCCTCAATTTACCTCTCAGACCACTGTAGTCGGCGCGGAATACGCCCGTTGCCTTCATCACGCTCATGTTCAGGTATTTCCGAGGGTATAGAAACCGAACTTCCGGCGAGAACGCGCAGGCCGCGCCGGACCGGTGCCGCGAACCGACTCCGGCCTACCCGACAAACAACACCTTGCCCGCTGCTCCGCCACCCGTGACATATGAATCACCCGCCCTCTTCCCAAGCAGGGCCGCCGCAAGCGGCGTCTGGAACGTCAGCGTCGTCACCTCCGTCCCCGCCACGCGCAGTTTCTGCCCGCCAGCCGCGGGAACAAGATAGTACAAATCGGTCTCGTCCGCCTGCGCGGACTCCACCAGCGCCCCCGGCCCCGCCCGGTCCGCCTGGCGCACGAGGCTGTCCCGCTGCGACCGCACGGCCTCAATCGCCCGCAACCACTCCCGCGCCTGCCCCGCCTGGCCCGCTGCCAAATACGAAGCCTCCAAGCCCTGCGTGTCCCACTTCGACTCCGCCCGCGCCTCCCCGTCCGTCGCATACGCCGCCGCGTCGCGCGAAGCTGCCACCGCCGCAGCCAACTCCACCTCCAAATGCTCCAGAAACGCCGCATACACCGCCGTCTTGTCGATCCCCTCGCTCATACCCATCCCAACATGCCACCCCGTCACACGCCCGCAAGCCCTCCCGAACACCACACGCCGTGTCCATTATTTAATGCCGTACATTTATAAGAATCGGTAAATAAATATTGCCTTGTTATAAAAAAGGCAAATAAATGGTTTGCATTTGTATTGACACGGATAGATAGGGACAGGAGGATGGCAGGCATGTACAGACGACCCTACCCGAGGAGGCTGGTGGCGCCGGAGGGCGAATCAGCGTGTTATCACTGTTATGGCCGGTGTGTGAACAAGGAGCGGCTGCTCGGCGACGGGGAGGCGAAGGACCGCTTTGTCGCGGAGCTGCGGCGCGTGGCGGCGTTCTGCGGGGTGGAGGTGCTGACCTTCTGCGTGATGTCGAACCACTACCATATCCTTGTGCGCGTCGATCCGCGGGCGAAGGAGGTTGAGGACGAGGAGCTGGTGCGGCGGTTCCGCGCGCTCTACGGGGAGAACAAGTGCCCGTACATCAACATGGACGCGCGGCGGGTGGCCTCGGTGCTGGACTCGAAGCTCGACGACGCCGAGGAAGTGCGGGCGCACCTGCGGAGCCGCATGGGCGACCTGGCGGGGTTCATGAAGACGCTGAAGCAGCGCTACAGCGTGTGGTACAACGGGGAGCGCGGGCGCGTGGGGACGCTTTGGGCGGAGCGCTACAAGAGCTGTGTGGTGCAGGATTCGCCGCACGTGCTGCGCGTGGTGGGCGCGTATATCGAGCTGAATCCGGTGCGGGCGGGCCTTGCGGAACGGGCGGAGGCCTACCGCTGGAGCGGCTACGGTGCGGCGGGGGGCGGGGAGGCACCGCCGTCGCTGCGGGCTTGGGCGCGCGCGGGGATTACCGGGATGCTGGGGACAATGAAGAGAATGGGAGAGGGAGTTGAGGAGAAAAAGGAACTCCGCGGGACGGAACTTCGTTCCAAAAAGTCTGGAGAGGAGAAGGACGCACAGGAGTTTCTGGAGTCGTACGGGTTGCTGCTGCGGCTGAAGGACGACACAGGACAGAAAAGCACTGCGGACAGCGAAGCCGCTGATTCCGATTCCCGGCACCCGCTGCTGGGTCGCTTGCCCGCTCTTTTGCGCGGGGCGGTTGTCGGCACACAAGAATTCGTGACGGACTGGCTGCCTGCGTTGTGCGGACGCCGAACGCCAACGCCCCAACCGGATGCATGTGTGCACGACGGGAATGGGCGCGGCGTGTTTCATGCGAAAAAAATCCGCACTGTCAGATAGATTGCCGGAGTGTAAGCCCCGACCGTGGACGCATGTTGCCGTTGGATACGGACCATGCCGTGATTCGCCAACGAGAAAGGAGCCGGACGGTAACCCCTAACGTCCGACTCCTTTTCAGGCATAACCCCGTTAAACGGAGTTCATGGATATTGCCCCATTATAACCAAACCATAAGGAGACTATGTTCGTCTCTCATGGCCTTCTCCGGAGCACCCCGCGTGCCATGACAACAAAGAAAGGGCGCTTTTCCGAAAAAGACAGGCGAATCATCACCCGCCGAAGGAATACCGGTTGAAAATTGATCGAAGACCGCGCTGCGGGCCTGCCGAATGGGGCATCTTTGCCCACTTTCGGCACCACGGGAGCAAAGATGCCCACCTCACGGCCCGGCCGACGGCCGCCGTGACCGAGAGTCGTAAGAAAGTCGACGCGTTTTGGTAGGGACGGCAGAGTCCGTTTATGGCACATTGCCGGAAGAGGAAGATCCATCCGTTTTCCCATATTCATGAATCCACCGATGAACCCATCCGTAGCCCCCGCCGCGAAGCGCACGGGCGAAAGAGCCGAGCGTGCGGGTACTGCCGCCGCCGTCCCGGAAGCCGCAACCGTCCGCTGTGTCCGCACGGCCGTCGTCGGCTGCGGGAACTTTGCACAAAGACAGCATCTTCCCAATCTCGTATCCATGCCCGGCGCCGTGCTCCGTGCGGTATGCGACATCGATCGGGACACGGCGCACGCGGTCGGCGAAGCGTTCGGCGCCGAGGAAGCGACATGCCGCTTCGCGGACTTGCTTGCGGATACATCCATTGACGTTGTCGTCGTAGCGGTGCCGGACGAGTGCCAGGCATCCATCGCGCGAGCGGCCATCGAGGCCGGCAAGCACGTTTATCTGGAAAAACCCGGGGCTGTGTCCGCAGGCGAATACCGCTCGCTCATCGAGACGCGCGACCGCCACGACCGCCGGGTCGCGGTCGGTTTCAACAAGCGCTTCGCCCCGGCCTACGTCGCCGCCGCGCGCGCGATCCGCGCCGACGGAGGCCCCCGCAATCTGCTTCTGCGCATGAGCGACGACGCATGGCGGTGGGCCGCGCACCTACCGGGCGGAGCGCTGCTCGGCCACGACGCCTGCCACCTCTTTGATCTCGCTGCATGGTTGACGCGCAGTCGCGCGCTCACCGTCTACGCCGCGGCCGCGCGGGACGACGATTACTCGTTTATCATTCGTTTCGAGAACGAAGCGGTGGCGACGGTCTTACTGAGCGGGCACGCGACAATGGACTTCCCGAAGGAGCGGCTCGAAGCGATTACAGAACGCGGAAGTGTGGTGGTCGATGATTTCGTGGAACTGAATGCATTCGGCTACGGCGGAGCGACGGTTCCGCGCCTCACGTTTCCGGGACGGGCTTCGCGCAAAGTCGACGAACCGTGGGTGGAACGGATCGGCGACCGGGGTCTCGCCGGCATGATCGACGTCCGCCGCGCCTTGTGGTCGATGCAGAGGGCGCGCGGCGGAAAGGACGGGCACAACCGCTCATCCGCCTCTGTTTTGCCGAACTTCCTCCGCGACCAAGGATGGTATGAGTCTCTGAACACTTTCGTCGATTCGGTGGCCACCGACGGAAAACCACCCAATGCCACCCTCGAAGACGCACGCCGCACCTTTCTCATCGCCGCCGCGGCACGCCGCAGCCTCGCCACCGGACAGGTCGAGCCGGCGGATAACGACGACTGACCGCTCCGAACCGCTCAACCCGCCGTTGCCTCCACCAGCGGGGCGACGGGAGCGAGCGCAACGGTGAGGTAACCGGGCGCGGTCGTCGTGTAGGCAATAAACGCGCCGTCCTCCGAAAAACAGGGATGCGGGTCGATATGGTAGGCACGAAAATCCCGCCACTCGAGCGGCTGCGGCGGCATCCGCGAAACCACCGGAATTTCGCGGCCCGTTTCGCGGTTGAAGAACCACACCGAGCAAGGGCTGTTGTCATTCCACTTGTAGCAGTTCACGTCGCCGGCGAACCAACGGTTCGAGGCGTCGCTCTGCGCATGGGTGCATGCGCGTGCCCAGATCACTTTGACTTCCTTTGTGTCCGGGTCGACTTCGAGCACGCCGCGCTTGTAGTCGCAGACGTTGATCTTGCCCTCCTCGGTCCACCACTCGTGGCACATCCACGAGTTGCGCCCGAACCACGCCCATGGAAGGAGCGGCTCATACCGGTTCAGCTCCGTATCCATGATCCAGATACGGTTGTTCATTTCAAACTTGTCGCCGGTTACCGGATCGGTCCAGTGCCCGAGGTTGACCATGAAGAGACCGGGATCGTGGCGGCTGAAGGCCGCGTGGTGATGGCGGTTGCCGAACCACCGCAGCGGCGTGACCTCCCCTGAGTGCCGGTCCGCCACAGCAATAAGAAAACGGTTACCGATGTGACAATCAAGGACGAACCGCTGTCCGTCGGCGCTCAGGCTCAGGTCTGTGACGAGAGAGAACAGGTGCCGCCCGCCGAGGAGATCGCGCGGCAGCCGCAGGATTTCGCGCGGAGGACCGTCGAAGGTCTGCTCATAGATGCCGTCCGCAACCGGTATCCACGCCGTCTCGCCGCCGGGCGCAAGCATGGGATTGCCGTTGGCGACGGTATGCGGAAAGTGGCGGATCTCCGGATTCCGCGGATCGAGGCGGACAGCAGCGCTCGTCCACTGCCGCGCGGGCGGATGAGCGACATAAAACCACAGGCAGGGATTGTCGCCCCGCATGGCGGGTTCCATGAAATACCATGCCTTCTGCAAAGGACCGAGACGATGCGTGAGCAGGTAACTCAATACACCCGAGCGCGGATCGCGCCACGGCATGAAGCAGGGGTGGTCGTCAAGATTCGGGGAAGGCATCACGGGGAGTGATTCACAGACATTTCAATCCGCCCCCGACCGGCGGCGCAAGCTCCAAAGTCTGCCGCAATCGTGCTGCAACCTCTTGACATTCCCACACGCTTCCGGCATCCGGGTAGTTGCGGGACTTGTTAACCTAACCGCCGCTTTCCCGCTCCCCCGCTACAGAATATGGAAGAACCCGTAACCCACAGCCTCGATGTGGGCATATGCGCCTCCCCGTATTGGCCGCCCTTCACCGAGGCGGTCGTCGAAGTCGCCCGCACCGGGTGGCTAACGTCGCTCTGGCGGTGCCACCACGGCTACGACCCGCGGAAGTCGCTGACGGAATGGGCAAAGGAAAAGCGCCGGTTCGATGTCATCCTCGGATGCATCGGCGACGGACAGTCGCTCGTGACCGCGCTGCGCCTCGCGCCTTCGGTGATTTCGCTTTCCAGCGCAATCGCTCCGGACGCACGCATCCAGCAGGTCGTCTTCGACCCCGTGAGCATCGGAGAGACGGCGGCGCGGCACTTCCTTGCGAAGGGTGTCACCCATGCCGTTTACTACGGCATGGAGGGGCACCATGGGCTGGAGAAACGCGGGCGCGCCTTCATCCGCTCCATGGAAGAGGCGGGGATCACCGTGATAGGCACCTACACAAACCTCGACAGGATCGACATGCGGCGCATGCACAAGGAACCGGGCCTGGTCGGTTGCTTCGCGGGCGACGACCAGTGCGCCAACGACCTCGCCGTCCACCTCGTCAAGCACGGCGTATCCATTCCCTACAAAGCCCTCGTCCTCGGCGTGAACAACCAGGAATACCTCTGCCACTTCGGACCCGTGCCCCTCTCCAGCATCCGCCTCGACGGCGCCGGCATGGGCAAGGTATGCAACGAAATCCTCAAAAACACCGCCGCCGATATACCGCACGGCGGTGAGCGTTACTTCGCTGTACCCGCGCTCGGCGTGATGACGCGTGCCAGCACCGACTCCGGGATGCTCGGCGACTCGCTGACTAGCCGCGCGCTCGCCGCCCTGCGCCGCGCGAGGCGGGTGCCCGTCGGCGTCGATGAATGGGCGGAAATGGTCTCGACCAGCCGCCGTCCTCTCGAGCGCACGCTCCGCCAAGTGCTCTCGAAGACCCCGAAGCAGCTGCTCGACGCGGAACGCGTGCGCCGCGCGGTCTATCATCTGCGCAACAGCCAGCTCGGTATGGAAGAAGTGGCCGACGCCTCCGGGTTCTCCTCCGCACGGCACTTGCGTGAAACCATGCTCCGCGTGGAGAAGCGCACTCCCTCCGAAATCCGCAACCCCGCCGCGGCGGACGACTGAACGCCCCGCCGCGGCGGGCGGATCGCGGGAGGCGTGCCCGCACCCCCGCGCGGCAATAAACCGCTTGTTCCTTGCCCGGCCCGTTGTTCCGTGCATAGATCAGCTGTGATGACGATTCCTTTGGAAGACTATTACGAAGACATTCTCGGCAAAGCGCAGCGCGGCCTCGGCCTCACCGACAAGCAAGTGTGCGACCGCGCGGAAATTTCCGCGGAGGCATGGAAGCGTGCCCTCGGCGGAGCGTTTGAAGAAGCCACCGCCCGGGCCGTCGCCCCTGTGCTCGGTCTCGGCGCGGATGCGCTCGTGGCGTGCGGCAAGCGCGCATGGAAGCCTGCACCCGTCTCCGTCGACGGGTTGCGGCAGTGCAACACACAGTTCGACGACATGACCGTAAACGCCTACGCCGTGTGGAATCCGCGCACGCGTGACGCGGTGGTCTTCGACTCCGGCGCCGACGCCCGGCCGCTCATCGAGATCGTGCGCGGGGAGAAGCTCAACGTGAGGCATATTCTCCTCACCCACGCGCATCCGGATCACGTCGCCGACTTGCAGCGACTGCGCGAGGCTTTTCCGGACGCGCCCATCGCAGTTCACCGCAACGAAACCGTGACCGGTGCCGACCCGTTCGAGGAGGGCACCATCTTTGAGACCGACGACCTCAAGATCGCCGCGCGCCTCACTCCGGGACACTCGCCCGGGGGCACGACCTTCGTTGTCGAAGGACTCGGGCGCCCCGTCGCAATCGTGGGCGACGCGCTCTTCGCGGGTTCCATGGGCGGCGCGCCTTCCGCATGGAAGTCCGCCCTCGCCGCGACCCGCGAAAAGATTCTCGGTCTTCCGGCCGACACCGTCCTCTGTCCGGGGCACGGTCCGGTCACGACTGTCGCTGAAGAACGGGAGCACAATCCGCTCTTCGCGGAGTGACGTCCGCCCGTCCCGAAGCATCCCGAATCAAAGAAAACCGACTGCACCTTGTTTCACCATGCCTAAGAAGAAGATCGCCTTTGTCGGCGTGGGGCGGATGGGGGCCAACATGGCCCGCCGCCTCCACGATCTCGGTTACCCCATCGTCTCCGTGCACGACCGTCACCGCCCGGCGGCGGAGTCTCTCGCCGCCGAACTGGGCGCCGCCGCGCCGGCGCGCCTTGCCGAAGTCACGGAAGGGGCCGACATTATCTTCACCGTCGTCTCCGACGACCGCGCCATGCGCTCGCTCTACAAAACGGGCAAAGACACGCTCCTGACCGGAAAGACAGCACGCAAAATCTTTATCAACTGCGCCACCGTCTCACCCCGGATCCACGTCGAAGTGGAATCGCTCTGCCGCGACGCCCGCGCCTTCAGCCTCGAAGCCGCTATGGCATCGAGTATTCCGCAGGCGCGGGATGGGACACTCTACCTCATGGTCGGGGGCGACAAAAAAGTCTTCCGCCGCGCCGAACCGGTCCTGCGCGACCTCAGCGCCTCCATGCGCTACATCGGCCCGGCGGGAACGGCCGCGGCGGTCAAGGCGCTCGTCAACATGGTCATGAACATCAACACCGCCGCCCTCGCCGAAGGCCTCGCCCTCGGCGACGCACTCGGCATCGACCTCAAACTCCTCCGCGAGGTCTTCGCCCAGACCGGCGCGAACAGCCGCGTGCTCGAAACCGACGGCGAAGACATGCAGAACCGCGACCACGATTGCTACTTCTCCGCCGCCCATGCCGCCAAAGACAGCGGTATCGCGCACGCCCTAGCGCGCTCGCAGCGGCTCGACCTTCCCCTCAACGCCGCGACGAAAGCGCAGTATGAAAAGATGATCTCGCTCGGCCTTGGCGAACTCGATAAATCCGGAATCGCCGAGCTGACCTTCAAGGGGCGCGGCGCAAAGGCATCATAGCCCTCCCTTTGGCTCCACCGTCACAGCAGATCCCGTGAACACGTATCCTCTCCGCCCGCGCCGCATCATCGTCATGGGTGTCTCCGGCTGCGGCAAATCGACGGTCGGCGCCGCCCTCGCGGATGCACTCGGCGGAACCTTCGCCGACGGCGACGATTTCCATCCGGAGAAAAATATCCGCAAGATGCGCACCGGCACGCCGCTCGATGACGGCGACCGAGAGCCGTGGCTCGACCGCCTCAACGCGTGGCTGCACGACGCCTCGCCGCCGGGAGCGGCCCCCGCCGTCCTCGCGTGCAGTGCGCTTAAAGCCGCTTACCGAGAACGCCTCGCCCGCGGGCTTCACCCATGCGCCTTTCTCTTTCTGCGCGTCGATCCGGCGACACTTGCCGCCCGCATACAAGCGCGCCCCGACCACTTCATGCCCCCTGCCCTCTTGCGCTCACAGCTGGACACCCTCGAACCGCCGGGGGCCGAGGCTCTCAGCCTCGACGCAGACCAACCGGTCGATCAAATCATCGCCGAAGCAGTGCGCGCCTTCGGTTTCAACGTCACGCCAGAGACCCCCGACAGCGTTCGGACAGCCAAGGCGCAGACAGAAGAGACGGGCGGTGAAACGAACCGGCCATCGTAGCCGACGGCCATCCTGGCGGCCGGTCCGGGGTGCGCGAAGGTCCGCCGACATTCGATCCTCCGGCAATGCCGCGCCATCATAGCCAAGCCCGGTGTGATTCCGCAGGCACCCGTTCCGGCGTGCCCGCGCGACCACCCCGGCACTCTTTCCCGGCTCCTTAGCTGACAATCCCCCCCGTGGAGAGGAAGATTCCCTTGAGATTCATCTCCAGCGCCTTCGGATTCGGTGAGAAAGCGAGGCCCGTCTGCTTCGTGATCTTGCCTTCGCGGATGAGGCGGTAGAGATCCGCGTTGAAGGACTTCGATCCCATATCGGTGCCGGCTTCGATGACAGACGGAATTTTCTCGAAGGCACCCTCCGTAATGGCGCTGCGCGCGAGGCCTTCGACAACGAACACCTCCACCACGGGCACGCGCCCAAGCCCCTCAAGGGAGGGCACGAGCTTCTGCGTGACCGTCGCGCGCAAGGCGCTCGCCACCTGACGGCGCAACCCGGCGTGCTCGTCCGGCGGATAAAACTCAAAAATCCGCTGCACGGCCTGCTGCGCGTTTGACGAGTGCAAGGTGCTGAACACGTAGTGGCCCGTCTCGGCGGCGGAAAGCGCGGTGTTGAAAGTCTCCTTGTCGCGCATTTCCCCGATCAGAATGACATCCGGGTCCTGCCGGAGAACCGACCGCATGCCCGCCGCAAAGGTGGGTGTGTCGATGCCGATCTCTCGCTGGTTGAAGACACACTTCACATCGGAGAAGGTGAACTCAATGGGATCTTCCAGCGTGACAACGTGCCGGTCGTAGTTGTGGTTGATGAAGTTCAGCATCGCCGCGAGCGTCGAACTCTTGCCCGAACCTGTCGCCCCGCAGATGAGAAAGATGCCGTCCTTGTGCCCGGCCAACTCGCGGAACACCTCGGGATCGTGCTGCAAGTCCTCGAACGAGGGCGGCTTGTCCTTCACATGCCGGAACACGATGCTCGGGGTGCCGCGCTGGTAGAAAGCGTTTACCCGGAAGCGCCCCACGTCCTCCAACTTGTAGCTGAAATCGATCTGGTTCTCCTCCTCCCACCTGTCGAAAAACTGGCCGGGGCAGATGCTCTCGATGAAGCGCAGGATCTGCGGCACCGCCAGCGGGTCCATGTCAACGGGCTCCAAGTGCCCGTGCAACCGGAGGTAGGCCGGTTTGTTCGACTTTACGTGGATGTCGCTCGCCCCGTTTTCCACGGCAAGCATAAGGAGGTTATTGAATACCTGGGTGTCTTCAGACATACTCATGGCTCATTCCGGGCAAAGATGCATTTCGCCGTTGAAATGCTGCCTCCCGAACCTACCGTGGCAATCCATTCAGGCACAACACCCTGCGAAAACCGCCATGAGCATTGAATTTCACGGAGTCTTTACCGCGCTTGTCACCCCCTTCCGCAACGGGAAGGTGGATTTCGACACGCTCACCGCCCTCGTCGAGCGCCAGATCACCGCCGGCGTATCCGGTCTCGTCCCCGTCGGCACCACCGGGGAGTCCCCCACCCTTGACTCGTCGGAGCACATCGCCGTCATCGAGGCGGTCGCCGCGGCCGCGCGCGGCCGTGTGCCCGTCATCGCCGGCACCGGAGCCAACGCCACCCGCGAAGCCCTCGAACTCACCCGCGAGGCCGGGCGCGTCGGCGCGGACGCTTTCCTCCAAGTCGCGCCCTACTACAACAAGCCCAGCCAGGAAGGACTCTTCGCGCACTTTTCCGAAATCGCCCGCGCCACCGAAAAGCCCATTGTCCTCTACTCCATTCCCGGTCGCTGCGGCATAGAGATCAGCATCGAGACTGTGCGGCGCCTCGCCGAAACCTTTCCCCACGTGCGCACGATCAAAGAAGCGGGCGGCACCGTCACCCGCGTCACCGACCTGCGCGCCGCTTGCGGCGAAAACATAACCATCCTCTGCGGTGACGACGGCCTCACCCTCCCCTTCATCGCCTGCGGAGCCACAGGAGTCGTCTCCGTTGCCAGCAACGTCGCCCCCGGCGTTATCGTGCGCCTCGCCCGCACCGCCCTAGACGGGGATTTCAAGCGCGCCGAAGCCATGCAGCGGCAATACCACAACCTCCTCACCGAAGCGGTCTTCCTCGACGGCAATCCCGTTACCATCAAGGAGGTCATGCACGTCGCAGGCGTCCTCGACAGCCCCGATGTCCGCCTCCCACTGGTGCGCACCTCATCCGCCAACCGGGAACGCCTCCGCGCCGCCATCGAGGGCCTCGACCTCGCCTGAACCACCGCCCCCCGCACAGGCAAGTTACCGCACGCCTCGATTGACCGCACACCGCAGCGACCCGCACCGCCGACAAAATGCACTGCGGGCGGAAAGCGCGGAAACAATGATGATATACCGGCGGATTCAACTAGAGCGGAAAACCGCCTATACCTAAACACGATCCCATTTTGAATCAAAACAAACGGCGCACATGTACTAGCCTGCACTAGCCGCAGCGGATCCATGCCATGCCACCGAAGTCCCTTGCGCTCTTGGCGTATCGGGAAAGATGTGGTAATCCCCATCGCTCAAGGCGATTACACCCAAAATCTCTCATATAGATTTTTTTCGGTTGCGGGAAATAAATGCCGGGCATTGACTATATCAAATGATAGAGACCTTGTTTATCCGAAAATGATCTTTTGTGTCCCATGAGAGGAAAATCGAAATTTTGTCAAATTAGAATGCCTGCCATTTGCATTTTGGCGGGTGGTGGATTTTTGGATCGGGGAATCAGCGGGGGGCCGGGAGGCGGACGCGACGGTGGAACCAAGTGCCGAAGCGTTCGTGGATTTCGGATTCGGTTTGTTCCGGGAACTCGGCGGAACCGGCGCGGAGGGCGGAGAGGCGGTCCAGCCCTGCATTCGAGAGGATGCGCAGGCGGAGATCGAGGAAAACGGGCAGGGCGCTTACGCCGTCGGCGGTCTCGTAAGGGAACCGCAGCGCGCCGCTTTCAGCGTCGGGTTGGGCGCGGCGGACCGTACCTCCCTCCCGGACCCATGCAGTCACTTCGAAGTCAACGGCTCCCGCCGCGAGGAGGGTGTCCGTGCCGGTCGGCGGAAAGGCGTCGGCCCCCGGCGCGCCCACGAAATCGCCGCCATGCGCTTGAAGCGCCTCCCATGCCGCCTGGGGCGGGAGCGCGGCGGCGAAGAGCGCGGGGATGCCGTCGGCGGTGCCCGGCATCCATGTGTCCAGCCAATACGCGGCCACGGAGAGGTCGCCCGCGGCGTCGTGGCGCAGGAGACGCAGCGGCTCACCGCCAGCGGGGTCGGCGGGGATGTAAAGCACGACCCCGCCGACGCCGCCCGCCGTACTTTGCAGGTCGGCGGAAAGCGCATCCAGCGCGGCATCGGCCTGGAGCGCGCCGGTGACGCGGTCGGTCTCCCTCGTCCACGGATTGAGGACGGCGACGACGATTTGAAAAACAAGGATGAGCATGCCCGCCATGAGCGCCGCCGCGACGACGAGTTCGAGGAGCGTGAAGCCGTCGTGCCGCGACCCGGACTTGTTCCGGAAGCTACTCATGGCCTTACGAGAACAGGGAAGGTGAAGTCGGCTGCAAGAGAACGGAAGCGGGCGATGTATGCGGTGGCGTCTGCATCCGGTCCGGGCGGTGGCAGGCGGCGCGCCTCGAAGAGAACGACGCGGTAGGGCGCATCGGGCGGCGATGCCGCAGGCACGTGCCGACCGCGCAGTTCCGTGACAGGCCCGCCGACACCGGTGTCCGCCGCAAGTCGGTTCCGCAATCGGGCTTCGTCAAAGACGAACCGGTATATGTCGTCATCCGCCTCCATGGCTGCGTCGCGCTCCGGCGGCACGAGGTACCGGACCACCGCGCCGCCGCCCGCGAGCGCGCTCTCCCACTCCCCACCTTCTTCGCGCGCAAGCAGCGTTGCCAAAGCGAGAACCGACTCCGTTCCAGCATCGTCGCGAGCCTCCCGCAAGTCGCCGAGGAGCGGTCCGATGAGGGCGAGAAGAGCAAGGACGGCGACAGAGAAGACGCCGAGGGCGAGGAGGACTTCGACGAGGGAGAAGGCCCGTCGACCGGGAGCGGGGTCGCGGTCGCAGCGCCAGCGACCCCGCGTGGCCATGGCACTCCGGGAGGAACGGGATTCAACTGCATACCAACGCTCTTTCGCGGTCTGAACCGCGCTCCAGCAAGCCACGTGCTTCACTGAAGTCCGTCCGTTCCCCCTCAAGGCCGATCCTCCTCTCCGGCAAAGATGACCGCGCCCGACCGCTGCACAAAGAATCCGCCCGTGGGCTCCGGAAGCGACGCGGCGCGCCCGTCCCAGTTATCGGGCTCGCGGGCGAGCGGCACGGAGACCGTGCGCCCGACCCGTCCGCGCCCGTCAAATTCGATGTAGTACCATGAACGCGCCGCGCCCACGCCCTCAACAATGCCCGCCGCACGGGGAAACTCCAGCTCCATGCGGGCCGCGCCGTCCGGCGGGCGAAAGAGCACGCCGTCGGGCAGACGGTGGCCTTGGTTGGCGGCGACCCAGAGCACATCGTCGGCATCGGGATCGGCGTAAACGACGCCGCACCAGCGCAGGTGGTCCGCAGTGTCACCGGGATCGTCGAGAATGATGAGCCGGGCGGGTGTCTGGAGGAGCACGGCCTGCGTGCGGGCGGCCTGCGCCATGCGAGCGAGCATTGTTTCACCCGCACGCATCGGTGCGCCCCCGCCCGTGCGCAGGACGATGCCGAGGCCCGCGCCGAGGAGGGCGATGAGGCTGAGAACAATCACCAGTTCGAGGAGGGAAAAGCCCCCGCGCCGCACTCCGCCCGTCACTCCCATGTGAGAATCCACTCCCATTCAGGATTTTCGCCGGGATTCGCCGCGTAGAAAAAGACGCCGCCCATGAGCGTATCCGGGCGCCGGTCGGCGGGCAGGATCTGAAAATCCGCGCCCCGCACGACACCGTCGCCGCGGCGGTCCGTCACGACGACGATGTTGGGGTTGCCAAAGGCATCGACAATCTCGCCCCTGTGCGGATCACCGGCGGGGGCGAACTCGGCGGCAGAGAAGGTGTAGTAGCGCTCGCGGTCCGGGTTGGCGCGCAGGGCATAGGCGTTGGTCGCGGGGTTGCCGTCGAGGCCGCGGCCGGTGAGCGTCTCGACAAAGACGGTGTTGTTGCCGCGCAGGTTGAACTCGGCCCCGGCGGTCCCCATGGAGGGATAATGGCCGCGGTCGGCCCGGAAAGCTTCGTAAGCGGTGGCGTATTGCGCGAGTTGCCCGCGCGTTTTGTTGCGCATCGCATTGTCGCGCACAGTCGTGGCCACAGGGATGAGGAGGGCGATGAGAATAGCGATGACGGCCACGACGAGGAGCACCTCGACAATGGTGAATCCTCCGCGCCGACGCGGAACGCTCCGGAGCGTCGGGCAGCGGTCAGGGTGCGAGTATGTTGTCATGCGTGTTTTCCCGTTCGAAGTAATCGGCGGGGAGGCGTCCGGTGGCGGGCACGCCGTGGTCCTGAATCCGCCCGCGCAGCCGCTCTTCGCCGCCGCCCGGCCCAAGCGAGAGGAGCACAAAACCGCCGTGCTCCCAGCTATCGTCCGGACCGGTACGGTAAAGGTAAATGTAGGGGCTGCCCCACGGGTCCATGAAAAAGTGCCGCGTGTAGTCGCCGTCGAGGAGCGAGACCTCGTCACCGGCATAGACGGGCACGGGTGTCACCGGTTCGGTCGAATCGAGCCGCCCCACCGCAAAGCGCGCGAGGTCGACGAAATGCTGCCGCTTGCGCACACCCTCGACCGCCGGGAACGGGCGCCCCCGCACGTCGGCCGCGCCCGTGAGGGCGGCGTAGAGGTCATGGTAGCCTTCGCCGCCCGTGACCCAAGGGTAGTCCCCGTGGAGCGAACGGAAGCGCTCCAGCGCCTGGGCGAGCGCGGCCAGCTCGCCCTCCGTGCGCGCCGCGGCGGAGCGCTGCCCGATACTGCCCGCGAGTCCGATAATCAGCCCGGCAAGGATGGCCACCACAGCGAGTGCGACGAGCACTTCAACCAGTGAAAATCCCGCCGCCCGCTTCGCTTTTTCCGACCTCATACGCAACAGGCTCCATCACAATCGGCCCGCGCGTTGTGTCAACTCCCGCGGCGGCGGAGGCGCTCACGGGAAAACACGGAACATCGGGTAAATTGCGATGTTGACACCCCCGCGCAATACGCTCTTTCTTCAAAAATTCTGAATCCTTCCGGTCTTGTCGCCCGAACATATCCCGCTCCGAGCGAGATCCGGCCGGCCGCCGGGTTGTGGAAAACCCGGCCTGCGATCACCCAAAGGCATTCCGCCAAGGTTTCAACGAATCCCCGTACGGGGCTTTGACGTGTAGAAATGAAGAGCGATAATCAATCGTCCGCGGAGATCACCGTGGAGGGCATTTTCGAGCCGCAGAACAACAAAGCGGGTCTGCTGATGAACCCGGCCAATCACGGTCGCTTCCGTCCGACCGATCCGTTCATGCCGCGCGAGCTGATCCGCCGGTTCAAGATCGGGCGGGGCAGCTACATCACTGCCCGCGCGCAACAGGACCGGAACCACCCCAACCCCAAGGTGCGCTTCATCGAGACGATCGACGGGCTGCCCGTGGAGGAACGGAAGAAGCGCCTCCCCTTCGAGCAGCTCCTCACCATCACCCCCGACAAGTGGCTGCGCCTCGAACGCCCCGGCTCCGGCAGCATGTGCGGGCGCGTCATGGACATCTTCTGCCCCATCGGCAGAGGCCAGCGCGGGCTCATCGTCGCCCCCCCGCGCACGGGCAAGACCACCCTTTTGCAGGAGATCGCCCTCGGCGTCGAGGCCAACCACCCCGAGTGCGAGATCATCCTCCTCCTCGTCGACGAACGGCCCGAAGAAGTGACGGACATGCGCCGCAACGTGCCCGGCCGGCTCTTCGCGTCCTCCAACGACGAGAACGTGAAAAACCACTTGCAAGTCGCCGAAATGGCGATCGAGCACGCCAAGCGGCAGGTCGAGGCGGGCAAGGACGTCGTCATGCTCATGGATTCGCTCACGCGCCTTGCCCGCGCCTACAACGCCTCCCGCAGCGGCAGCGGGCGCACGATGACGGGCGGCCTCGACATCCGCGCCCTCGAGCGCCCGCGCCAGCTCTTCTCCGCAGCGCGCAACACGGAGGACGGCGGCAGCCTCACCATCGTCGCCTCCGCCCTCATCGAGACGGGCAGCCGCATGGACGACCTCATCTTCCAGGAGTTCAAGGGCACGGGCAACATGGAGATGGTTCTCGACCGCAAGGTCGCCGAACTGCGCCTCTGGCCCGCCATCAATGTCAACGCCTCCGGCACGCGCAAAGAAGAACTCATCCTTCCGCCCGACCTGCTGAAGAAGTGCCATTTCTTCCGCCGCGCCCTCGCGTCCATGAAGATCGAGGACGCCGCCGAGACGGCCCTCGAACGCCTCGCCAAAACCACCACAAACGAGCAGTTTTTCAAGCTCATCGACATCTGAGAACGGACGCGTCGGACGTCGGCAGCAGCCGCTGCGGGCCCGCCGCCGCCGCGTGATGCCGCGATTTTTCAGAAATTGACTTGCTCGCAAAAACCACCGCTCCTTTATTCCTCGCCCTTTACGTAATGCAGAACTTCGCTGACCAGTGCTTGGACATGGCCCGTTCGATGTTGGGCCACAACCTCCATGCGATCAACGCCGACGGCACCATCGAGCCCACCGAGGGCGAGTACAGCCGCAGTAACGAGTCCGGGCACGCGGCGCTGGCGATCGGGGAATTCCACCGCGCCACGGGCGAGACCCAGTTCGAGAACTACGACCTCGTCGACCTCGCCGCCCGGTGTATCACGGCCCAGGCCTTCACTGAGGAGGAAAACGAAAACGGGCTCGGCTACGCCGCGCTCGGCCTGCTTTCCTTCAGCCCGGCCAAGGAGCGCAACACCGTGTGGGAGCGCCTTCTCGACCCGACACGCGAGTGCCTCGACAAGCGCCTGCTCGCGCGCAGCGACTACGAGGACCACCTCCAGGCCTTCAATATCGCCAAAGCCGTGAGCCGCTTCAGCATGGGCCTCTCCAAGAAGGACGAGACGGGCAAGCTCATCGACCGCTACGTCGAGCGCGCGCAGTCCTTCAGCTCGGCGGGCTACCTCGACGACGGCCCCCGCACCGGGGTGGGCGGCGTCTTCGACATCTACGGGCTACTCGGCCTTGTCTTTATCCGCCAGGCCCTCCAGCTGCACGGCAATATCCACCTGCGCGAGCGCAAGCTCCCCAGCCTGCGCACCATCGCGGAAAAATACCTCAAGCTCCTTCCCGACATCGTGCGGGCCGACGGGCTGGGGTGGAATTTCGGCCGCGGCATCGGTGCCTTCGGGCAGATGCACTGCATCTCGCTCATCCTCCAGTCCATGCGCGACGGCTGGATCTCCGCCGAAAAGCGCCCGCAATACCTCGAAATCCTGCGGCGGCTCTTCCAATACTTCTTCCTCACCTACCTCGACCAAGAGCAGGGTGTGCTCGTCATCCGCGACGGCGAGCGCGACACGCAGGAGCGCCACACCACGCGCATGTCCAACTTCGACGGCGCGCGCTACCTCTGCCAGTGGTCGCGCCTCGCCCGCGCCATCGGGGGCTCCATGGAAGCGAAGGCACCGCCTGCGCGCTCCATGGGCCGGTGGGTCATCTTCGACAAATCGAACAAGAAAGAGCAGGGCCTCTTCATATACCAGCACCCGGAGTCCAACCTCCACGTGCAGATCCCGCTCATCGGCGGCGGCCGCCTCGGCACCTCCGACAACCTGCCCTTCCCGCACTGCCCCGGCGTCTTCGACTGGCCGGTCAACCGCTACCTGCCCATTCTCCTTCCGGAGCTGCGCATCAGCGGCAAAAACGTCGTGCCCGCCTACTACGGCAAACGCTGCGTCACCGGCATGGGCATGCGCCGCAGCTTTTACTTCCGCTACGAGCAGCCCGAGTTCATCACGAACGAGGAGGAAATCCTCTCCGGTCTCGGCAGCGTCAAAGTGGCGTGGACTTTCTGCGGCAACCGGATCACGAGCGAATTCGCCTTCACCGTGAAGCAGCAGCTCACCTGTGAGCGCATGCGCTACGTTCTCGCCATCGGCGCGCCGCATTCGGAGAAACACGTCCCGCTCACCTTCACCCTCGGCGGCGAGGGCCTCGGCTGCTCCGTCGAGCACGACGACTTTCACGCCGCGTGGCAGGAGACCGAAGTCGTCTCCGCCGAGCCCGACTACCGCACCTACTGGGGCAAACTCCACTACATCCAGACGCTCGAGCGCGACCACCCGCTCATCATGCGTCCGGGTCAGGTCTACCGCCTGAAGATCGCCTTCTCGCCGGAGATCACCCTCATGGACTCCTGATCCGCGCGGCGGCATGCGTCCCGCTCTCCGGGGCGCTCCGCGCCGCGCTCCGCGCCATGCTATCGGTCCGGATCATCCCTTGCCTCGACGTCACGGAAGGGCGCGTCGTCAAAGGCGTGCGCTTTCAGGAGCTGCGCGACGCCGGCGACCCCGTCGCCGTGGCCAAAGCCTACGAAGCTCAGGGCGCCGATGAACTCGTCTTCCTCGACATCACCGCGTCGAGCGACGGGCGGGACATCATGCGCGACATCGTCGAGGCCACCGCCTCGCAGTGCTTCATGCCGCTCACCGTCGGCGGCGGCCTGCGCAACCTCGGGGATATCCGCGCCATGCTCAACGCGGGGGCCGACAAGGTCAGCCTCAACACCGCCGCTCTCCTCGACCCGGACCTCGTCAGCAAAGCCACCTCCTTTTTCGGCAACCAGTGCATTGTCGTCGCCATCGACGCCAAGCGCGTGCCCGGCGAGGACCGCTGGGAAGTCTACACCCACGGCGGCCGCAAGCCCACCGGGCGCGACGCCATCGAATGGGCACGCGAATGCTGCGCGCGCGGCGCAGGCGAGATCCTCCTCACGAGCATGGACGCCGACGGCACCAAAGCCGGTTACGACGTCGCCCTCACCCGCACCCTCAGCGACGCCGTGCCCGTTCCCGTGATCGCCTCCGGCGGCGCCGGCACCCTCGGCCACCTCGTCGACGTCCTCAAAGAAGGCCGCGCTAGCGCCGTCCTCGCCGCCTCCATCTTCCACTTCGGCGAATTCACTATCCCCGAGACCAAAGCCTACCTCCGCGACCACGGCATCCCCGTGCGCATGGAGTAGGCGAGTGATTCAATCGCTTGAATCCGCCAGCGTGCGGTCATGGTTGCGCGCTCCCTCGGAATCCCCGAAGGTACCCGCCATGAACCTGATGCACACCCTCCTCCTTTCCGCCTTCCTCGTTGCGCCCGCCGCGTGGAGCGCCGCGCGTGAAATACGGGACCTTCCGCTCACCGAAATCCTCTCGCGCCACGTCGAGGCCATGGGAGGCGAGGCCGCCCACAGCGCCATCCGGTCGCTGCGCATCGAGGCCACCGTCGCGCTTGAGGGCGGGCCCACCCACAGCGTCACTATCCTCAAGGCGCGCCCCAACCTCTTCCGTGCGACCTTCCGCGCCACTGACTGGTCGCTTACCCGCGGATATGACGGCGAAGACGTGTGGACCCTCCTCGTCACCGACAAGGGCCACCGCGCCAAGCCGCTCGAACCCTTCGAGGAAAAGCTCATTGCCCGCCGCGCCCCAATCGAAAACCTGCTTTTGCGCGCGCGCGGTCTCGACGCCGAAGTCACCCTCGCGGGCACCGAACGCCTCTTCAACCTCAACGTCTACCGGGTGCGCGTCGATTTCGGGGACGGGCACGTCGTCGACCACCTCATTGATGACGAAGAGTTCCGCCTCCGTCGCGTCGAGCAGACCGAGCCCCTCGCCGACGGCGGGCGCATCACCACACTCATTCCGAGCAACTACGAATACGTCGGCGGCGTCCTCTTCCCGTGGCGGGAGATCCAGCTCAGCGACGGCGAGCGCCACTCCGTCGTCACCGTCAAGAACATCGAAATCAATCCCGGCGTCCTCCTCGACGCCTTCCGACCCCCGCCGCAGCAGTAGCGCTCGATCAAGATGATTGTCCGCGCGGATTTACGCCATCCGGAGCCGGTCCCGCGAAAGGCACGGCTCACGGGGTGCTCCGCCGCCGGGCGGCGCGCCAGCGGTTGAGGACGGCGCGGGCTTCGTCGCGGCTGGCGAGGGCGACGCAGGCGGCGTAGACGACGATACCGCCGGGGACGAGCACGCCCACGCGCACAAAGGCGTCGAGTTTCTCCGCGTCGAACATCCCACGCAGCCAGCCGTCGCCGATCCACAGCGCAGCACCCATCACCGCCGAGGCGGCGAAGACGGTGGCATAGACACCTCGGCGCGAGGCCGTCGGCTCAAGGCGGCGGCGCAGCAGGATTTCCAGCAACACAGCGTGCAGAGCGCTCGCTGCGACATTCGCGAAAGCAAGCCCGGCCACACCGAACGGGAGCATGAGCACGAGGCTCAAGACAAGGTTGACGGCGAGGTTGAGAGCCCCGAGGCGCACGGGCGTCTTCATGTCCTGAAAGGCATGGAAGCCGCGCACGGAGAGCCCCATCCACGCGTAAAACGGAATACCGCAGGCCGAGATGAAGAGCGGCCACAGCGTGGCCGCCACCTCCGCCCCGCCGAAGCGTCCCCACGCAAAGAGAAGGCTGAGTATCGGCTCCGCGAGCACGGCGAGTCCGACGGAGGCCGGCACCGTAATGAGAAAAATCATACGCAGCCCCGCACCGTAGGTCCGGGCGAGTCCGCCGTCGTCCGCCCGCGCGCGCAGGCGCGACATCTCGGGAAAGAGCACCGTGCTCACCGCGATGGCAAACACGCCGAGGGGCAGCTCCACAAGCCGCGCCGAGAGGTAGAGAATGGCCGAGGCATCGTCGTCGAGCGAAAACGCGAGAAGCCTTGAGACAAGGATATTGATTTGAAAAATAGCCGCTCCGAGAAGGCCCGGCACAAGCAGCTCGAACACCCGGTCGAGACGCGGCGGACGCTCCCGGCGCAGGGACGGCCGCCAGCCCTGCCGCGCGAGGTCGAGCGCCGGGATGAGCAGTTGCAGCCCGCCCCCCAGCAACACCCCGCCGCACAGCCAGAGCGCCCGCTGCTGCGCCTGCCCCTCCGGCAGAAACGCACCCGCCGCGAGCGCGCCGATCATTGCGAGATTCAGCCAAACAGCGGAGAGCGCCGGCCAGAGAAAGCGCCGCTCCACGTTGAGCGCCGCTCCGAGGATGGCGGCAATGCAAATCAGCGCCACGTAGGGCAGGAGGATGGCCGAGAGCGTCGAGCCAAGGTAGAACCGCTCCGCCAGCCCGCCCACCGCGTGCACCGATAGGAACAACCCCCAGCCGGCGATGATGATCAGCCCGAGCATGCCCGCAAGGCGCACAAGCACTGCGTTGAGCAGAAAGAATCCCGCCTCCCTTCCCTCCGTCTCGCGCGCCTCCGCGAGCACGGGGATGAAAGCCGACGACAGCGCCCCCTCGCCGAGCAGGCGGCGGAACAGGTTGGGCAGCGTGAAGGCAAGGATGAACGCCGAGTTCACCGCCCCCAAGCCGAGCAGTGCAAAAAGAAGAATATCGCGCAGCAGCCCGAGCACGCGCGAGGTCATAGTGGCGACCGCCACCAGCGACACGTTTCTCAGGATCCCAGCCATTGCGCTGCTATTCGAAGCGCTCAAGGCGCGCCAACGCCGTCGCCCGGCCCGGCAGGCCGCCTTCGACGACCGCCGTGTAGAGACGCAGCGCCGCGCCCGCGTCTCCCGCCTCTTCCGCTTCCGCGGCGAGTTCGAGAAGCGCGCGCGCCAGCCAGTAGCGGCCCTGCCGCTCCAGCCGCACATCGGCGTTCAACGAGGGATCAAACCGCGTGCGCACCGTCCAGAGGGCGCGCCCGGCTTCGTCCTGCCGCCCGAGCAAACGCAGCGCCACGGCGAGCTTCACCCCCGCTTCCACCCGTGCGTCGTAGGGCGCGGACGGCATATCGACGATACGCTCGTAGACGAGCGCGGCATCCTCCACACTCCCCTCGTCCACACTCCCGCGGGCGAGAAGGCAATCCGCCCGGCCCATCTCCACACGGTAGCGCTCGGGATGGTCGGAATAGGCGCGTAGCATGCGTTCGTAGAGCATCAGCGCGCTGCCGAAGTCATTCAGCTTCCGGGAAATATCGGCCTGCTTCAGGCGGGCGTAGAACACCAGCGGATGTCCCGGATAGCGCTGGATGAGGTCCTCCAGTGTGGTCACGGCATCGCGCAGGGCGCTGTTCGTCCCGCGGCGCTCGGCGTAAATCGCGGTCTCCCACAGGGCGATAGGCGCATACTCACTTTCCCGGTACTCGTCCGCCAGCCGCCGTAGCGTCTGCTGGGCCGCCCCGAGGCTGTCCCCCGCCCCGAAGTCGCGCGCGGAAATCAAAAACGAGAGAATGGCCGGACCCGACGCCGGGTAGCGTACGCGCAGATCCTCAAACACGGCGTTGCCCGCCTCGGTGTCTCCCTGCGCGTAATACGCCTCGCCCTTGAGGAGCAGAACATGGCTGGCCACGGGAACGGGCTCCGCCTGGACGACGAGGGGCAACCCCTCCCGCCCGCCGCCGGGGGCGACCTCCCGCACCCTTTCCTCGGCCCCCTCAAGGTAGGCGAGCAACCCGTCGGCAAGCGCCACGGCGCGCTCCGTCTGTCCGGCGTCCAGCGCGAGCCGCGCCTCCAGCCAACGGAAACGCACGGCAAGACCGGACGGAATGCCCGCCTCCACCGCCTCGCCGACAAGATTCTCCACCCGCGCTAGCGCTTCGTCGCTGCGGCCCGCCCGGCGCATGGCGTCGATCAGGTTCCACTCCGCCCGCCAACGCACCGCCTCCTCCAGCCTCCCGGGCGCGGCCGCC
The DNA here is from genome assembly GCA_007134215.1 of Opitutales bacterium. GTDB lineage: Bacteria > Verrucomicrobiota > Verrucomicrobiia > Opitutales > Oceanipulchritudinaceae > SLLG01. The sequence continues at coordinate 26,061 of SLLG01000074.1, forward strand.
TCGTCGAGCGTCGCCCGCGCCCGGTCGAACCGGCCCGAACGGATATCCGCCACGACCCACGGCAGAATCAGCCCCGGCCGTTCCTCCGCCGGAAGCTCGCGGTAGACCTCGGCGTAGACGTCGGATGCCGCCCCGTAGTCCCGGTTTTTGAAATAACAGTCGCCCATGAGCACGCCGAGGCGCGCGCGCTCCGGCCCGGGCTCCGTCTCCGCGCGCAGGCGGTTGAGGTAATCCGCCGCTGTGCGGTAGCGCGGCAGTTCGCGGCTCCAGTTCAGGTAGGCGAGGAGCCGGTGCGCGTGCCGGACGAGGGGCGAACCCGGGAATTCTTCGAGCAGCCGCATGGCGTCCGCCTCGGCCCCTTCGAAAGCACCCGCCGCGGCGCGGCGCAGGGCACGCAGCATCAGTACTTGGTCGCGCAAAGGATGCTCCGGATGCTCCTCCAGTAAATTCGTCAGAAAGGTGTCGAACTCGGGTCGGCTCCCGTCGGTCAGCGGGCCGCGGGCAAGAAGGTGAATCGCCGTTTCCCGCTGCGCGCGGTCGGCGTCCGCGAGGACGAGCTGACGCAGCGCGAGCCGACCCCGCCCGGTCTCCTCGCCGGAAATCATCCCCATGAGCAGCAGAAACGACGGCCGCAGGCCCGTCTCCGCAAGACCCGGCGAGCGCAGCTGCCGGTCCAGCACCTCGACCGCGTCCGAAGTCCGGCCCTCGGACTGCAAGGCGATGGCCAGCAACCGCGCGGCTTCGAACCCGCCGCGCTGCCCGCGCATCGAGCGTTCCGTCGCGCGCAGTTCGGAGACACTCGCCGAAGTGCCCGCCTCCATCTCCGCCCGCAGTCGCATGACTTCAAACTGCGTGCGAAGCGTCGGTGAAGCCGCGAGCTGGCTCGCCTGCTCAAACCGAGACGACGCCCCGGACCCGTCCCCCGTCCGCGCGAGGAGCAGCGCTTCGAGGAGAAAATACCACGCCCGGTCGTCCGGCCCGAGACCGGTCGGCGGAAACCGGCTGAGGATCTCGCGCGCGCCGTCGGTTTCGTCCGCGAAAAACGCCGTGAACGCCCGGCGGAGCAGCCATTCCGGTTCATCCTGCCGGGGATACGACTCGAGAGCATCCGCCGCCTCCGCAAAGGCACCGAGCGCGATCAGTGCCGAGGCATAGGGCAGCAGAATCGCCTCCCGCGCCTCTTCCGCGAGATCCGCCGCAAGGGCGGCCTCGAAAAACCGCCGCGCCATGCCCGGAAACCCCTGCTCCAACGCGGCATGCGCCGATTCGAGGTCCCAGTAAATCCGCCCACGCTCCGCCGCAGCCTCCGCCGCGTCGGGCGCGCCGGGGTCGTCAAGGGGAACCGCCGCGGACACCGCCGCCGCCCACAGCCATCCCGACACCACCACAATCGCGGTCGCCTTCAACATCGTCACCACACAGTAGCCCGCGCCGCTCACCGGTCAATCCTCCCCCTCGCACGCCCCGGGTGAATCATGAGCCCGACAAACCGCTTCACCGGTCCGGGCCCCGCCTGTTGCCTGCACCGCATGAACCCGCCGGGTGAATTTGGCAGACGTTCCCGCCTCCAGCCAGTTTTCGGGTCATCGTTGCGCGCTCGGTCGGATGGCCGTAGCTGCCTGGCCTCGCCTCGACCGCGCTCGTCGAAGGTGGGTCGGCAGCATGGTGCGCACGCTCGGCGGTGGCCCTGCCCACCCGGGCGTCGGTTGGCATTGCAGGTCGGGGCCGGGGCGGTAGGCTGGCGGCATGATGACACCTCCTGCACCGGACTGGCGGGCCATACTGCGGCCCGGGAGCCACCTTTTCCTTGGCGGGGGCGCGGCGTGCCCGCTTGCGCTGGTGGAGGCGATGCTGCGGGAGGAGAAGCGGTTCAGCGATCTGGAGCTGATGCACGGGCGCATCCTCGGGCCGACACCATGGACGGAGGCCCGCTACCGCGACAACCTGCGGGTAAACGCCTTTTTCCCGTCCGGCCCGGGAACGGATAGCCCCGAGGGCACGTACGAAGACTACACACCCGCGCACACATCGGACATTCCCGCCCTTTTCGCGGAGGCGATTATCCGTGTGAACGTCGTCCTGCTCATGGTTTCCCCGCCTGACGATTACGGTTACTGTTCGCTCGGACCATGCGTGGATCTCACGCCCGCCGCCATGCGCTCTGCCCGGCTCGTCGTGGCGCAGATCAACCCGAAGTGTCCGCGCACGTCCGCCTTTGTCCATATCTCCCAACTGCACTACGCGATCGAGGCGGAGACGGAGCTACCGGAGCTGCCGGCCCCGGAGGTTACGGCGGAGTTTGAGAAGATCGGCGGCTACTGCGCGCAGCTCATCAACGACGGCGACACAGTGCAACTGGGCACCGGCCCCGAGGCGTTCGCATTGGCCCGAGTGTTACGCGATCACCGTCAACTCGGCATCCACAGCGAGACCTTCGGCGACGCGCTCATGGATCTCTTCCGGCGGGGCGTGGTCGACAACTCGCGCAAGTCTCTCCTCCCGGGGCGCGCCATCGCCTCGAGCGTCCTCGGTTCCCAAGGTCTCTACAGCTTCCTCGACGGCAACCCGCACATCGACCTGCGGTCCGCCGATTTTACGAGCAACCCGATCACCATCGCACGTAACGAGAACATGGTTGCGGTAAGCAGCGCGCTGAGCGTCGACCTTTCGGGGCAGGTCGTCATCGACTCCCTGCACGGGCACACCCGCCGCGGGCTCGGCAGTCAGGTAGACTTCGCGCGCGGTGCGGGCATGAGCCGGGGCGGCCGCGCCATCGTCGCCATGCCGTCGACGGGCGTCGACGCCGAGGGCAAGCGGTATTCCCGCATCGTCGCCGAGCTGCCGGCGGGCGCCGGCGTCGGCCTCAACCGCGCCGATGTCTACTACATCGTCACCGAACACGGCGTCGCCTCCCTGCGCGGCAGCACGGTGCAGGAGCGCGTCCTCGAACTCATCCAGGTGGCGCACCCCGACTTCCGCGCGGAACTCATCGAGTCGGCCCGCGCGCGGCACCTTGTGCCCGTGTATGTGCAATTGCCGCCGCCCCACGAGGAGGCCGCCGAGGCCATTCAGATCCGCAAGATCCGGCTGCGCGACGGGCGCGACTACATCCTCCGCCCGCTCAATCCTTCGGACGACCGCCGCCTCCAGGAATTCTTCTACAGCCACACCGAGGAGACGATCATCCGCCGTTACGGCTTCACCGTCACGCGCATGAGCCGGGAGCGCGCCTTCGAACTTGTCGGCGTGGACCAGAACCGCGACCTCGCCCTCGCCGTCATCGAGCTGCACGGACCCCGCCAGATCATCCATGCCGTCGGCCGCTACTACCTAGACCGGGGCGGCAAGAGCGCGGAGATGGCCTTCGTCGTCGGCGAGCAGAAGCGCCGCCTCGGCATGACACGGCAGCTCCTCGAGCGCATGATCGAAATCGCCTCGTCGCGCGGGCTCGACCACCTCTGGGCGCAGGTCGACCGCGGCAATACGCCCATGCTCGCGCTCTTCCGCAAGTTCGAGATCCGCGAGAAACCGGGCGACGATGCCGGCACCATCCGCGTCGAGTTGCCGCTCAAGGCCGACCGGACGGGAAAAACCGGGAAAAACGGAGCGCGCTCATTTTTAGGATTTACCGGTTTGAAAAAGAAGCGCTGACCCGTTTGCATCGCCACCTGATGGAACCACAACAATACGCCGAATCCGACTGGCCGCCGAAGGCCTACAAAAACGCCGATTTCCTCAACAGCTCCGAAGCCCGCAAGGTGCGCGTCCTCTGCGAGATGACCGAGCCCGAATCGCGCTTCCGCGCGGAGAACGTCGAAGACACCATTGTCATGTTCGGGTCGGCCCGCATCCGGCCGGGGGAGGATGCGGAAAAACGCCTCAAGGCCGCCGAAGAACGCGTTGCGGGCAATCCGGAGCCCACGAAGCTCGAGCGCGACGCGCTGCGTCAGGCCAAGGCCGCCGTGAAAGCCGCCCCCTACTACACTGCCTGCGTCGAACTCTCCGAGGCGCTGACCCGCTGGTCCATGGGGCTAAAAGACCGCCGCCGCCGCTTCATCGTGTGCTCGGGCGGCGGCCCTGGCATCATGGAAGCGGCCAACCGCGGGGCGCGCCAAGCCGGCGGCTGCTCCATCGGCCTCGGCATCAGTCTGCCCTTCGAGCAGGGGCTCAACCCCTACATCACGCGCAACCTTCAGTTCGAGTTCCACTACTTCTTCGTGCGAAAATACTGGTTTGTCTACCTCGCTAAGGCGCTCGTCGTCTTTCCCGGCGGCTTCGGCACAATGGACGAACTCTTCGAGACACTCACCCTCGTGCAGACGCGCAAGATCAAGAAGGCCATGCCCGTCGTCCTCTTCGGCAGCGAGTTCTGGAACGACATCCTCAACTTCGACAAATTCGTCGAATGGGGCGTCATCTCGCCCGAGGACCTTGATCTCTTCAAAATCTGCGACACAGTTGATGAGGCGAGGGAACACATTACCACCGCGCTCACCGAGCGCTACCTGAACAATGCCGCCCCTGCGAAAAGCCCTGCGTGAAACCGCCCGCGGCGCCACCGGAATCCTCTTCCTGAGCGCCCTCCTCGCTGTCGTCACAGCGTGGATGCACCCGCGAGCGCCCGCCTACAGCGAGGGACGCCTCGAAGCGGGGGAGATCACCCTCTCCATGGCCCACCGCTTCGAGGGCAATGTCCTCTGGATCGACGCCCGCGCCGCCTACGAATACGAGGCGGGACACATCCCCGGCGCCGTCCTCCTCAATGAAGACGACTGGGACGAAGGCCTCTTCCGCTTCTTCGACGCCCATGCGGACGACCCCGACGCGCTCATCGTCGTCTACTGCGGGCAGGAGGGCTGCCAGTCGAGCAAAGCCGTGGCCGCGCGCCTGCGCCGCGAGGCCGGGCTCGAACAAGTCTACCACCTCCAGGGCGGCTGGGCCGCGTGGACCGAAGCGGAGGGCACACCATGAGCGCCGCCCATGCCCTCCTCCGCCCGGTGCTGCGCGCCGCGCTCACGGCAGTCTTCCTCCTCTCCGGCGCGCTCAAGCTCGCCGCCCCCGACCGGTTTCTCTTCGACCTCCAGGCTTTCGGGTTCGTCCCCTACCCGCTCGCCTACACGACCGCCTTTCTTCTCCCGTGGCTCGAAGTCGTCGCCGCAGCCGCGCTCTGGTCGCCGCCCTTCCGGCGCGGAGGCGCGGGGGTGCTCGCCATTATGACCGCCGTCTTCATCGTCTTCATCGGCACCGCCGCCGCCCTCGGGCTCGACGCCGACTGCGGGTGCTTCGGCGACTGGTTCGTCTTCCCCAACCCCGCCGCCCACATCGCCTTCAACACCGCCCTCCTCGCCGCCCTCGGCTATACATGGTGGAAGCGGTGAGGGGTGCCGGCACCGACGCCCGGCCAAGCCCGCGTGCCGTGCGGGCGCAGCCCGCCGTGGACTGCCTTTCGACAGGCCCGGACCCCGAGCTTTACTCACATCGTCTCCCGAAGGGACTCCGCAGCAAAGCGAAGGGTTGGCCGCCCAGGCCTGCCTTGGAATATTGTCGTCGATTCCACCCTACGCCGAAGGCGTTGCGCGGGTCCTTACGTGCTTCCCGCCGCCGCCCGCCACGCGCTACGGTAAAGCCCGTAGCTGAGGAGGGCCATGAGGGGCACGGCGACAATACCCGCACCCGGCACGATCTGTAGAGCGATGAGGAGAAGCAGCGCGATCTTGAGAAGGATTTTGAGGAGTAGGCTGCGCCCCGCCGGCAAATAGCCGATAAACGGTGCCACGAGCGCGATGCGGTAGTAGATCACGCCGGGAATCAGCCCCAGCACCGGAACGAAGCTAAAGAGCGCGGAGATACCAAGCACCCTCGGCAAACGCGCCACAATACCGCTGTCGTAAGCCGCGACAAAGGCAGCATCCGCGAAGGGCCGCCGACCGCAGGCGGAGCATTCCTGATCGGTGGCACGCTCCTTAAGCCGCGTCGCGCACCGCGGGCAGCGCTTCTTCTCCGCGAGGCGCAGGGCCGCCGCCGCGCGGTCCCCGGCGGGCCGGTCGAGCGCCTGGCCGAAAAACCCGATTGCCCGCGCCTCGTCGCGGGGAGCGTCGCACTCCGGGCAGTGCAACGCGCTCGGAAACACCGGCGCACCGCAGGCGGCGCAGGGGCGCTTTGTTTTTTCCTCCCGGCGCTCGTGCCATTTCGCCGTCGCCCACAACCCGGTCATCACGGCGACGATGAGGATCGCCATGCCCACAGGATACAGAAAGAGAAAGACCATCCCGATGCCCGCCCACACATCCTCGAACCAACTCAGGAGCGTGCGGATGCCGAGCACACCGTCCGGATCGGCCATCGCCACCAGCCCCATTACCCCGTTGCGCAGCGAAGCCAGCGTCCACACCACAGCCGCAAGGCACACGCTCAGCGCGGTATCGAAAAATCCCGCCTGCGCCACCGGGATCATATCCTCGATAAATTCAGCGTCGCCCGATTGGAGCACCCCCAGCATAGTCAGCGCCGCCACCCCGCTCTTTGCCCACTTGTAGCCCGCCGCCATCCACTCGTCGAGATCCGGCGACTTGCTTGCCGCGATCTCGAGGAGAGCGAGCACTCCGAGCGCGAGGATCGTCCAGTTGCTCGTGAACCACGACGGCTCCCGCCCCGTCGCCTGCAGAAACTCCACCTCGCCGAGAAACGGCAGGCGGTCGCCGTAGCGCATCATCAGCGCCGTGAAAAAGGCTGGCAAAAACGCCCGCGCACTGAACAGCCCCGCCGCGCCGAGCGCGTAAAGAATCGCGTTGAGTTCCCATTCCATAGTCGCTGCCTCCCGTTCCGCAGGCCGGCGAAAACCGCCCGGCCCAATGACATGCGTGAAATCAACCCCCGTAACCGGGACAGCGCAACGCAACAATATTCCTGCGGAGAACAGCGACGCTACACCGTTCTATTCGCCGCCGGAAACACGCACCTCGAAACGGAGGAAGATCGGTTCCGTGTCTTCCGTCGTGACGGCCGCCTCCACGCGCTCGAAGAACGGATTGTCCGTTTCGCGCACCGTCTCCTCATAGAGCGGGTTCTCTCGTCCGAGCGAAAACCACGATTGAAGGTCCGCCGATCCCCAGAGTCGGCCGTAGACATTCGGTTCGTCGACACGGCGCTCGTAGCTGAGGCGAAGGACGCGCGCTCCGTCACCGCCGGCCGCGTACCCACCGTCTTGGAGGCGGATCGGAGGCGCATTGGATTCGCGCGGATTCAACCCGAAAAAGAATGCCATGACAATAGGCAATCCGTCGCCAGACGCGTCGTGCAGCGGAGAAGACAGCCGGGGGTCTTCATCGAGTTGTTCCTGCGAAAAGTAGGCTTGGAGAAATCCTTCGTACGGCGTGCGGTCACCGCCGACAACGACGAGAAACGACATCGACCGCGTACCCTCCCCGTCTGTGAGGTCGACACGGACGGGCGCGGAGACATCCGAGAGCAGCGGAGACACCGTCAAACGGAGCGTCCAGGCGGTGCCCGCTCCGTCCAGCGAGACCTCCGGAAACCGCGCCGGGTCCGCCTCCACAGAGACCGAAAACGCATGATCTTCCGAAGGCAAATCAATGATCGTAAGCGGAACGGTGAGGCGCTCGCCTGGCACGGCGGCCTGATGCGCGACCTGACGGACGGACGGCAACGGATCGGGCGGGGCGTCACTCTCCAGAATGCCACCGGTCTGTGCGGGGATGTCCCAGTAGGCTCCCGCTGTGAATCGCGGTATTCCGTCGGGGCCGGGAGAGCGGTAGAGCCAGTCCGCGCGCGCGAAGTGCAACCCGACCGACTCCGCAGCCTCGTCTTCCAGCGTACCCACGAGGTCCAAACTACGCACCATCACGTCCCGCAATCTGTATTCGAAGTACACATACGGACCGTCGGGGCCGGCACGCCGCAACTCGAGGACGGCCTCCGGAAAGATGGCTCCGGTCGCGACCGCACGCGCGAAAAGCGGTGAAGCGGAGTCAACCGCCTTTCCGATGACCAAGTCGGAAAACGCTGCCGGACCGTCCAACGCATCGCGCACGAGGCCGGAAGAAACGGCACTGACGTCGATCCATCCCTCCCGGCCTGTTTCGGCGTGGTCGCCCTCAATCGAGTCGATCCGGAGCAGAAGGGAGTCCGGCGCGGCGAATGCCGACGCCGCGCAGAGAAACGCCGCGAACAACCGCATGTGGAAGCGGATTGCCATGGCCGGCCTACACTTCCTCGTTCTTCTGGATGTCCCACCCCACGGGAACTGGCGCTCCGGCGCTACCGTCGTCCTCCGTCGGCTTGTAGGTGTACGTGAACCGCGCGAAATTCAGGGTGATCGTCTCTTCGGGTATCTCCGTCCGGGACCCGCTTGTTTGATAGGAGGTGACGATGACGTTCTCGAACTCGAAGACAAGATACGGCACCCTCTCGCCTGCGGCACTCTCTCGATAAACAGTCAATTTCGCCGAGGGGGCGTGCAATCCCGAAGCAGTACGTAACGCCAATTTCGGCGATGCCTTGTCCGTTCGCTTTGTAATGGTAAAATCAGAAACGCTCACCTTGCCCGAACCGCCGCCTGTGGCGGTGTGGGTCGTGCCGGAGTTCCGCAGGCCCCACGACCACGAAAAGACTTCAATCTCATCGCGGTGGGCCTTGTCCTTCGACTCACCTTCGATGCCCTCGAACTTGAGAAAAGCGGCACCCTGCATCGGGACAGCGACCGCCAGACTCAAGGCCAAGAGCGGGAGAATCCGGACGATCCAGGCAGGCCGGTATGATAGGATCATTAGCTTCATAATGAAGCTGGATTAGCCCTTCGAATGCCCCGCGTCAAGAAAATCCCTGTTCGCCCCCAACGGGGATCAATAAACCGGAGAAACGCACGTGCCGTCCGCTTCTTTCACTGGCGCGGCGAAGTCCTTTAGAACGTGATTTCGCGGAACCAGATGTTGCGGAAGCCGACGAGGTCGCCGTGGTCCTGGAGCGAAAGCGGCAGCTTGGGCGGGTGCGGCTCGTAGGCGGCGAGCACCTTGTGCTGCGTGGGCCCTTGCAGGACGCGCGCGTGCTGCTGCACAACGCCGTTGAGCAAAACGGTAACAACGGCGGGTGAGACAAGACTGCCGTCATTGAACACCGGCCCCTTCCAGATGATGTCGAAGACATTCCATTCGCCGGGCGGGAGGATCGGGTTGGCGAGCGGCGGGTACTGACCATAGACCGCGCCCACCGTGCCGTCGGCGTAGGTCGGGTTGTCGTAGTTGTCCAATACCTGGATCTCGTAGAGTCCCATGAGAAAGATACCGCTGTTGCCGCGCCCCTGGCTTTTCCCCTTGATGATCTCCGGACTGCGGAATTCGACATGCAACTGGCCGTCGCCAAGCTCGCGGGTTGTGCGGATGTCCCCTGTTCCGGGCACGACGGTCATGGTGCCGTCTTCGACCTTCCATTGCGCGGGCTCGCCGGTCTTCTTGTTCACCCAGCCGTCGAGCGAGCCGCCGCCGAAGAGGCGGACGGCATCGGAGGGGACGGGCGGATTCCCCTCGAAGCGGACGACGGGCGGCTGCGGGCGCGACTCATCGTGCACGCGGTAGCCGGAATCGGGGAGAACGGGATTGTCGTTGGTGTCGGGCGGGTTGCTCATTTTTCGGACTTCTTTCAGTTTATTTTTCGATCATCAGATAAAGTCTGCGGTCATAAGTATTGCAAAGCCTTGCCGACGAACTCCTCGACGACCACCTCGCGGCCGAGGCGAGCGCTCTCGTAAAGACAGTCGAGCACAATTTGCAGCCGTATGCCGTCTTCCGCAGAGGAGAGGTAGGGCTTTCCGGTGACAAGGCTCTCGATAAGCGCCTCGTAGGAGGTGGTGTCGCGGCCGGGCTGGACGAGGATGGAATTGAAGGCATGCCCCGCGATGTCGTGGCAGTAGTGCAGGGTGTAGTCGCCGTGCAGGCCGGGGCCGCCTTCGATGCTTCCCTTTTCGCCGAGGAGGCGGAGCGCCTGCTGTTCCTTGCGCACCTGAAAACCCGTCCACGACACCTCGAAGAGGATGGAGGCGCCGTTGTCCGTTCGGATAAAGCCGGAGGCGAGGTCCTCGACGTCAAAGGCCTTGCCCTGCGCCTTGCCGAGCGCGGAGCCGAGGCGGTGGTGCGTCGTGCCGCTGACGGTGACCGGCTTTACGCCGCCCATGAGCCAGAGCACGAAATCCAGACGGTGCACACCGAGGTCGATGAGCGGGCCGCCCCCGGACATCTTCTTCTGGCCGAACCAGCCCCCGAAGCGCGGGATGCCGTCGCGGCGCGTCCACTGGCAGTAGGCGTGGTAGATGTCGCCGAGCCGCCCTTCGTCGACGAGCCCGCGTGCGGTGCGGGCAAACTCGCTGAACCGCTGGGAAAAGTTGATGTAGAGCCGCTTACCCGAGGATTCCGCCTTGTCACGCATGCGCAGGGCGGATTCGACATTGAGACTCATCGGCTTTTCACAAAGGACGTTCGCCCCGGCATCCAGCGCGGCGCAGGTGACTTCTTCATGAAGAAAATTGGGTACGGCCACGGACACAAGGTCGGGCTTTTCGGCGCGGAGCATTTCGCGGTAATCGGTGTAGGTGCGTACGCCCGGCACCAATTCCTTGATCTCGCCGAACCGGCTTTCATCCAGATCGACAACGGCCGCAACGTCAGCGGACGGATGGTTGAGATAGCCCTTGATATGGAACCTGCCCATACCGAGGCCTACGACGGCTGTCTTGATTGTGCTCATTGGCTCTGGGGAAAACGTGGATAGGAATCTGCGACGATCAACACCCGGAGCGGTTAACCCGTCAACCCGCAAAGATCAAAAATCCACATTGCCGGGGGTGCGCGCAAAGGGAATGACGTCGCGGATGTTGCCCACGCCGGTCAGGAACATAAGCATCCGCTCGAAGCCGAGCCCGAAACCGGCGTGCGGCACAGACCCGTAGCGGCGCAACTCGCGGTACCACCAATAATCCGCCGGATCGAGTCCGTGCGTGGCGATACCCGCGTCGAGCACATCAAGCCGCTCCTCGCGCTGGCTCCCGCCGATGATCTCCCCGATGCCGGGCACGAGCACATCCATCGCCGCGACGGTGCGCCCGTCGTCATTGGCGCGCATGTAGAACGGCTTGATCGATTTCGGATAATCAAATACGCTCACCGGGCACTGGCAGTGCTTTTCCGTGAGAAAACGCTCGTGCTCACTTTGCAGGCTCGCGCCCCACTCCACCGGATAGGTGAAGGCCTCGCCCGAGCTCTTCAGGATGTCCACCGCCTCCGTGTAGGGCAGGCGCCGAAACGGGCGGTCGAGGACGAAATGCAGCCTCTCAAGGAGCCCCTTGTCGACGAACTGATCGAAGAAGGCGAGGTCGTCGCCGGAGTGGTCGAGCGTATCCTGAATGAGCTCTTTGATGAAGGACTCGGCGAGATCCATGTCGCCGTGCAGGTCGCAGAACGCCATCTCCGGCTCGATCATCCAGAACTCGCTCGCATGCCGCGATGTATTGGAATTTTCCGCGCGAAAGGTGGGGCCGAAGGTGTAGACGTTGCTGTGCGAACAAGCGAAGATTTCCGCTTCGAGCTGTCCGCTCACCGTGAGGTAGGCGGGCCGTTCGAAGAAGTCTTCGCGGTAATCCACCTTGCCGTCCTCCGTGCGCGGCGGATCAGCGGGATCGAGGGTCGACACGCGGAACATTTCGCCCGCGCCCTCGCAGTCGCTCGCCGTAATGATGGGCGTGTGCACATACAGAAAGCCGCGCTCCTGGAAGAACCGGTGCACGGCGAAGGACAACCGGCTGCGCATACGGAAGACGGCCCCGAACAGGTTGGAACGCGGCCGCAGGTGGGCGATTTCACGCAAGTATTCGAGGCTGTGCCGCTTTTTCTGCAACGGATAGCTGTCGTCCGCCGCCCCCACCAGCACCAGCGCCGCGGCGCGCAGCTCCCATGCCTGCCCCTTGCCCTGCGAGGCAACCAGTTCGCCCGTCGCCTCCACCGCGCTGCCCGTCGTGTATTCCGCTATGCGGCCGAATTGCGGGCAGTCCGCATTGACAATCACTTGGAGATTCGCGCGGCATGAGCCGTCGTTGACTTCGAGAAAGGAAAACCCTTTCGCGTCGCGCCGCGTGCGGATCCAGCCCTGCACCTTCATCCGAGGCACCGTGGACGGCGCGCCGAGGGCATCTTTGACCATTGTTCGTTGCATAGTGCGCAAGGAAAGTCCGCCATCCCGTAAGTGCAAGCGCGCTTGCACATCGCCCCCCGCGACCGGATTGCCGACGCCTACTTCAGAGCAGGCGACCTGACGCCCTGCAGGAGCCGGTAAAGCGCGGAGAGGCGCGGCATGGAAACGCACGCTGCCTCGCCCAGGCGCAGGGGCTCGCCGAAAATCGCCTCGACTTCGACCTCCTTGCCTTCGAGGAAGTCGACGAGCGAAGACGGCCGGTACGGCTTCATGCGGTCGGTGAATTCGAGGAGTTTGTCGGTGTATTCCGCCTCGATGGGATGGCCGAGCTTGCCCGCCGCCGTGCGGAGTTCCTCCATCAGCTCGCGCGCGTAGGTGCGGAGCGCTGGCGTGTTGACCACGTAATCCGTCGACACCCCGCCGGCGAGGATGGTGAGCCCGTTGAAGGGCACGTTCCACATAAGTTTGCGCCAGGTGGCCTCGCCGAGGGAGGGCAAGGTCTTCGTCCGGATACACGCACGATCGAAAAGGGCAGCCACTGCTTCAACCAGATCGCCGCCGGCCTCGTCGAGCGCCGCCAGCTGCACAAAGCCGCCGCCGGGAATGTAGTTGCGGATGACGCCCGGCGCGACACGGTTGACCCCGATCTGGCACAAGCCGCCGATCACAGGATTGTCCGGAAAGTGGCGGCGGAGAAACTCCGCGTTGCCCAGCCCGTTTTGCAGGGTGAGCAATACGGTCTGCGGGCGCATGAGCGGTCCGAGCGTCGAGGGCAGACAGGCGTTCTGCGTCGTCTTCAAGGCGATGAGGACGAGGTCGGACGGGCCGATGGCCGCCGTCGATCCGTGTGCCTCCGGCCGCGTGACCTTGTGCACGGTGCCGTCCTCCATCTCCAGCCGCAGCCCGCCGTAGCGCACGGCGGAAAGGTCGCTGCGCATCAGGAAACGCACACGGAAACCGGCCAGCGCAAAGCGCACGCCGAAGTAACCGCCGAGCGCGCCCGCGCCGACTATCGCGATAGTGGGATTCGTGGGTAACGTTGCTTTTGAACTCATCCGATCAAGCCGCGATTCCAAAGAAGACAAACGATGATGGCAAGCCTGTCCCTAAGCGAATGCTCCGCGGCAATCGCTTCAGCGGTAGACATCCGCCCGCCGGACGCGGCACCGCTGCGGCATCCCGTCTCGACCGGTCACCGGAAAGCTGTTACGGACCCACCGCCGCCGACTTTCCTCCCACGCGCGGACGGCGGGCACGACAGAGTTCCCCCCACGCCCCCAACCGCGGATCCGCGACAAAGCGGTCCTTTGCCTCCCCGTCGCCAAGCAGTCGGCCCTTGTTCACTTGTTCGCACACCGGCCGCAACAGTGGCAGTGGCAATGCGCCACTCGTACGCGGGCGCACGCAGAGCCCCCGGATTTTTCTGCAAGCCTATAATATCTAATTACTTACATTAAATCAAAATACGTGAAAAACTCATTGCTGAGTTAAAATAATTGACGCAAAAACTCATCTCATTAATAAATTATTTGACAGCAAAACCGCCTGCAATGCGGGCTTAACGCGCCGGTGGAAGGGATTTGCCGCTGCAAGGGCAGTCTATCCGTGCGAGCTGGATTCCACGCCGCCGTCGCCGCGGCGGAGTTCGAGGAGGAGATGGGCACCGGTGGCGGCGAAGACCGTCGCGACGGCGGCGAACGCGCCCCACATGCGCAGGACGGCAAGCATGGGAAGCATGAAGGTGCTCACCTGCCAGACGAGAGCGACGGGCAGGCGGAGCAAATCGCCGCGCAGCTCGCGCCGGTGCGGTTTCTTCCAATCGGCGGGCCAGAAACCAAACGGGCGCACGCGCTTATAGAATTCCTCGAGCACGACGCGGTCGGCGGGCGCGGTGGCGTAGGTGCCCGCGAGCGAGCCGACGAAGGACACCAGCCCGACAAAAGCGAGCGTCTGCGCCTCGTTGAGGACGAGCCCGCCCAAGCCGAAGCTCACCGCCGTAGAGGCGGCGAACCCCGCCGCGATGCCCGCCGTGAAACCCGCCCCGTTGAACCGCGCCCAGAACCACCGCAGGGCAAACGGCACAAGAAAGGCGGGAAAGAGCTGGATGACGATCGTCGTCCACACGCCCAGCACGGAATCCGCGAGGGTCAGGGCGAGGAACAACCCGAGCGCAACGATGAGGACCGAGGCCGCGTAACCCGCAATAACGAGAGTCCGCTCCGAGGCGCGCGGACGCAGCGGCTGGAAAATGTCTTTCACCACGTAGGAGGCACCCGCGTTGATCGTGCTGTCGAAGGTCGACATGGAGGCGGCGAAAATCGCCGCCACGATCATCCCGCGCACGCCGGCGGGAAAGAATTCCGACTGGAGCACGAGCGGAAGGATTTGCTCGGGATTCTCCCGCCCCACGCCGAGGTGGATGGCGATAACCGCAAACCCTAGCACCATCGGCCAGCGGAAGGCGAAAAGCGCGCACCAGAGCATGGCCACCTTGCGTGTGGCGGCGGCGGACGGGGCGGCATAGAAGCGCTGCGCCATGTAGGCGGAGCCCCCGCTGCCGCCGAGTCCCTCGAGCACGCCCTTGCCCACCCAGAAGACGAGAAACACCCAGAACAGCTCATACGGGGCCAGCCCGCCGTCGGCGAGGCGCGGCAGAGGATCATTGAAAGCCGCCCCAGGCCATGCCGCGACCAGATCCGGGCTCACGAGCCCGGACGCCGTGACCGCGACATACGCCGCCGCCGCCGCGATGAGGAAGGACTGGAAGACATCCGTCCACACCACACCGTAGAGCCCGCTGACAAGCGTGTAGGTCAGCCCGATGAGCGCCATGGCGACGGCGCAGGTGACCGGATCCCACGGCAGGAAGACGGCAAGAAACGTCCCCGCCGCGGCGAGAAAGAAAACCACCATCGCCACCGTGATGACGAGGTAGGTGAAGGCCGCCGTAACGCGCGCCGCCGTGCCCTGCGCGCCCGGCCCGAAGCGCAGGCGCATCCATTCCGCCGTCGTCACCACGCCGCTGCGCTGGTGCCACTTGCCCATGAAGGCGAGAAACACCGCAATCGGCAGCACCACCCCGCCGCGCATCTCGATGAAAAACCCGTGCAGACCGTAGAGGTAGATCAGCGTGAGGATCGTCATCGTCCCGGCGGCGTCGAGATTGCTCGACATACCAGACGATCCCAGCGCCCACCACGGCAGTCGCCGCCCGCCCAGAAAGTAGTGGTCGCTCCCCTGCGCCGCCCGCCGCGCCAGCCACGCCGCGATCCCGAACAACCCCGCCAGATAAAGAACAAGGATGGCGTAATCCACGAAAACCATGCCCGCACTCTACCACACCCTCCCGCGCCGGGGGCAAGCCCAGCGGATTTTGTGATTTACGAATCGGGGGGCACGGAAAGGATTCGGGTTGTCAAGGGCGGGGGTTTGACCGAGTCTCCGCCGCTGTTGCGTATTGTTCCCGAAAATCAAAACAAGCGAATATGAACAAGGAGATCCTCTCAGAAGCCGCCACCCAAGCGCGCGGACTGGCCATTGACGCCGTGCACAAGGCGGGCATCGGCCACCTCGGCCTGCCCCTCGGCTGCGCCGAAATCGGCGCCGTCCTCTACGGCCACGCCCTGCGCGTGTGCCCGAATCATCCGCGCTGGCTCAACCGCGACCGCTTCGTCCTTTCGGCGGGGCACGGCAGCATGTTCGTCTACGCGTGGCTACACATGGCCGGCTTTGATCTGCCGATGGACGAGATCAAGAACTTCCGCCAGCTCCACTCGGCCACGCCGGGCCACCCGGAGTTCGGGGAAACCCCGGGCGTCGAGTGTACCAGCGGCCCGCTCGGGCAGGGCGTGGGCAACGCCGTGGGCATGGCCGTCTCGCTGAAGATGGCGGAGGCGCGCTACAACACCACGGAGCACACGATTTTCGACAGCCACGTGGTCTGCCTTGCCGGCGACGGCTGTCTGCAGGAGGGCGTCTCGCGCGAAGCGACAGCCTTCGCGGGCCACTTCGGCCTCGACAACCTCATCCTCGTCTTCGACGACAACAAGGTCACGCTCGACGCGCAGGCCGAGGAAACACAGAGCGAGGACGTGCCCAAGCTCTACGACGCCCTCGGCTTCGACGTGACGGAAGTCGACGGGCACGACATGGCGGCTTTCCTCAAGGCGCTGGAAGACGCCCGCGCCAACGACAACGGCAAGCCCAAGCTCATCATCGCCAAGACAGTCGTTGGCAAGGGAATCCCCGAGGTCGAAGGCACATGGAAGGCCCACGGCGAGGGCGGCGCGAAGTTTGCCGAAACCGCCCGCAAGGGCCTCGGCCTGCCGGAGGAA
Source organism: Opitutales bacterium (assembly GCA_007134215.1). Classification (GTDB taxonomy): domain Bacteria; phylum Verrucomicrobiota; class Verrucomicrobiia; order Opitutales; family Oceanipulchritudinaceae; genus SLLG01. Next base: position 42,590 of record SLLG01000074.1, read on the forward strand.
ACATTCTACGTGAGCGACGAAGTGCGCGCCTACTTCGCCGAGCACCGCAAGTGCCTCGAAGCGGCCCACGCCGAGTGGAACCAGACCTTCGAAGCATGGAAGAAGGCCAATCCCGAAAAAGCCGCCGAGCTGGAGACCGCCGCGCAAAGCGGCCGCCCCGCCGCCGAAGACCTCCTCGCCGCCGTGCCGGAGTTCGACGCCGACGCCAAGGGAGCGACCCGCGCCATGGGCGGCGAAGTGCTCCAGCACCTCGCCGAGGCAGTGCCCACGCTCGTCACCGGCAGTGCCGACCTCTTCGGCTCGACCAAGAATTACCTGAAAAAGGGCGGAGACTTTACGCGCGAAGACCGCGCGGGCCGCAACTTCCGCTTCGGCATCCGCGAGCACGCCATGGGGGCCATCGTCAACGGCATCGGCTACGACGGGCTCTTCATCCCCTCGGGCGCGACATTCCTTACCTTCTCGGACTATATGCGGCCGAGCCTCCGCCTCGCCGCCCTCGCCAAGCTGCCCGTCTTCCAAATCTTCACCCACGACTCCGTGGGCGTCGGCGAAGACGGCCCCACCCACCAGCCCGTCGAGACAATCAGCGCCCTGCGCACGATCCCCGGCCTCGACGTCATTCGGCCAGCCGACGGCGAGGAAACCGCCGCCGCCTTCGCCGCCGCCATCTCGCGCACGGACGGCCCCACGGCGCTCATCCTCACCCGCCAGAACGTCCCGAATCTCCCGGAAATCACTGTCGCCGACCGCCGCAGCGGCGTCCTCAAGGGCGGCTACATCGCGAAAAAGGAGAGCGGCGACCTCGAATACATCCTCCTCGCCACCGGCAGCGAGCTGCAGCTCGCCCTCTCCGCCGCCAAGGAACTCGGCGACGGCGCACGCGTTGTCTCCATGCCCTCCTTCGAGCGCTTCGACCGGCAGGACGCCGCCTACCGCGAGACCGTCCTCCCCGAGGCATGCCGCAAGCGCGTCGCTGTGGAAGCGGGCGTCACCGGCCTGTGGTGCAAATACACCGGCCTCGACGGCGCCATCGTCGGCATCGACCGTTTCGGCCTGAGCGCTCCGGGCGCGCAGGTCCTCGAACATCTCGGCATCCACGCCAAGGCCGTCGTCGACGCGGCCAAAGCCCTTTGAACCCACCGCCCTCCCCTGCCATAATGCACGACGCATCCAGCCCCCTGCCGGCGGAGTCTTCCGGAGTCGAACCCGATTCCGGGTCCGCCTCCAAGATCATCGGCAACGCCGAGGCGATGGAAGCCTACCTGTACGCGCACATCCCCCTCGCCGCCGCGATGGGCGTGCGCGTGCGGGAGGCGGGCATCGGGTCCACCGTCCTCGAAGCCCCCCTCGAGCCCAACCGTAACCACCGCGCCACCGCCTTCGGCGGCAGCCTGTCGGCCCTCGCCATCCTCGCCGGGTGGACGGTCGTCAACTGCGTTCTGCGGGCGCGCGATATCGCCGGAAGCATCGTCATCCAGCGCAGCCGCCAGCACTTCGCCGAGCCGGTCGCAGAGGCCTTCCGCGCCGTCTGCGAGGGGCCCACGCCCGCCGCCATGGCGCGCTTCATCGAGGGCGTCGAACGCTACGGCAAGGGCCGCATCCGCCTGCGCGTGGCCATCCACACCGCCGACGACCGGCGCACCGGCACCTTCGAGGGCGATTACGTGGTCGACGCCACCGGCGCCTGAGCGCGAGTCCGCCCAATCTCCGGATGAAACAACGCACCATCCTTCGCGAAGCCAGCACCCACGGCAAAGCCCTGCACACCGGCCAGGAGGTCACCCTCACGCTCAAGCCCGCCCCGGAAAACCACGGCATCGTCTTCCGCCGCGTCGACCTCTACGGAAAGCCCGAAGTCAAGCCCGCCATCGAACTGGTCAACGAACAGCTCGTGCGCAGCACCGACATCACCGCCGGTCACACCAAGCTCCACACCATCGAGCACGTCCTCAGCGCCCTCGTCGGCTGCGGGGTCGACAACGTCATCGTCGAGCTGAACGCCTCCGAGCCCCCCATCCTCGACGGCTCCGCGAAGCACTTCGTCAACCTCATCCAGCGCGCCGAGCCCGTCGAACAGGAGGCCGAGCGCGAGGTCTTCGTCCTGCAAGATCCCATCTCCGTCACCGACGGCAACCGCTCCATCATCGCCCTGCCCTACGACGGTTTCAAGGTCACCTGCACAAGCGCCGACGACCGCGGCATCCACACGCAGCACCTCTCCCTCGACATCGATCCCGAGACCTACATCGCGGACATCGCCCCCGCGCGCACGTTCACCGTCTACGAGGATATCGAGCCCCTCCTCAAGATGGGCAAAATCCAGGGTGGCAGCCTCGACTCCGCCATCGTCATCAAGGGCAACCAGATTCTCTCCAAGGAACCCCTGCGCTTTGAGGACGAGTTTGTGCGGCACAAGATCCTCGATATTGTCGGCGACCTCGCCCTCCTCGGCACGCGCCTTAAAGCGCATATCGTCGCCGTGCGCACCGGACACAAACTCAACGCCGACCTCTCCAAGGCCATCTACGCGCGCATGCGCGCCAAACCCGAGCCCAAGGCCCTCGAGCCCATCCGGCGCGACCGCCGTCCCAAGGGACCGCGCATCATCGGCCCCGACGAAACGGAAGTCATGATCCGGCGCATCCTCGACATGCTGCCGCATGCCTACCCTTTCGTCATGATCGACCGTGTGACGAAGATCGTCAGCGACACCGAGCTGTTCGCCATCAAAAACGTCACCATCAATGAACCCTTTTTCGTCGGACACTACCCGGGCAACCCCGTCATGCCCGGCGTCCTCCAGATCGAATCCATTGCCCAGGCTGCCGGCATTCTCATGCTCCGCCAAGTCGACGCCGAGGGCAAGGTCGCCCTCTTCATGAGCGCCGACCGCGTCAAATTCCGCCGTGCCGTCGTTCCCGGCGACCGCCTCGACATCCACGTCAAACTTACCAAAGTCCGCGGCAAGCGCATCGCCGTGTGCGAGGGCGTGTGTACCGTGGAAGGGCAGCTCGCCTGCTCCGGCGAACTCATGTTCACGATCATGGACATCCCCGAAGAAGGCCTCTGAACGCCATGGAAGACGCGGCCCGCATTCATCCAACCGCCCATATCGAACCCGGAGCGCGCCTCGGCCCCGGCACGGAGGTCGGTCCCTTCGCCTACATCGGCCCGCGCGTCTCCATCGGCGCGGGATGCCGCATCCACCACCACGCCACCGTCGAGGGCAACACCACCCTCGGCGACAACTGCGAGGTGTTTCCCTACGCCTTCATCGGCGGGCGCACGCAGGACAAAAAATGGACCGGCGACGAGGCCCCGGTCCTCATCGGCAACCGCAATATTTTCCGCGAGTTCTGCACCGTCCACCCCTCCACCTTCGCCGACAGCGCCACCCGCATCGGCGACGACAACCTCTTCTGCGCCTACGCCCACATCGGGCATGAGAGCACCGTCGGCAGCCACTGCGTCTTCTCCAACAACGCCACCCTCGGCGGCCATGTCGCGGTGGGTGACTACGCCGTCATCGGCGGGCTCACCGCCGTGCACCAGTTCTGCCGCGTCGGCGAGAGCGCCATGCTCGCGGGCTGCGCCAAGGTCGTGCAGGACGTCCTCCCCTTCATGACCGCCGACGGCCACCCCGCTGTCCACCGCACCATCAACAAAGTCGGCATGCAGCGCCGCGGCTTCCCGCCCGAGCGTGTCCAGCTCGCCGCGCGCGTCTTCAAACACCTCTTCCGCTCCGGCCGCAACCACGGCCAGGCTCTCAAAGACCTCAAATCCGGCGCCCTCGGCCAAGACCCCCTCATCGACACCGTCGTCGCCGCCATCGAAGCCTCCACGCGCGGATTCTCCTGAACACCAGGCACGGTCTCCTCCTCTGTCCGGACACCGCATCCCCCGCCCCTCGCCGGTCAATCCGTCAGCCCGATCCCTTTCGTCTCCGGCTCAGCAGTGGTGAGCTACTACCTAATTCACTTAGACGCTTTACTGTTCCGTAATGAAACATCGGGCAAAATTACTTTCTATGAAAAATTACTGCTCAGTGGTAAATAGACAGCAAAGATAGCGCAATCTTTATTTGTCTCATAGGATAGGATATACGGTCAAAGGTGGAATTTGTTTTAACTCTGAGAAATAACCTTAACAATGGTAAACAAATATATTTAGCGGAAAAATCCAATTTTATCTCTAGGATGCACTGATCTGCCGGGGGCAAAATAGACTATAGGATTGAGCTTTATTTTGAATGAACGTCGAAAAACCGGCTTTCTCCTTGCGGGAAATGCGTAAGGCCGAAAGCTTACCTATTCGCCTATGTCTGCATCGTCGCGTCCGAAACGGTTTTGGCAGCGCTGGATTTTCCGGATTCCGGCGGCACTGTTCCTCCTATACCTGTTACTCGGCTTCGTCATCGTGCCGCTGGCGGTGAAAGTGGCGGCTCCGCGGGTTGTCGACACCACCCTCGCGGGCAGCCTGCGGCTCGGGTGGGTGTGGATGAATCCGCTGACCTTCAGCGTGACCTTGCGGGGGGTGGAACTCAGTGACGCGGGGGGCGCGCCCGTTCTCGCGGCGGAGCGGCTGCACGCGAACGCCGATCCGGTCGCTTCGCTTTTCACGGGGGAGCTACGCGCGGCGGAGTTATCCGTCCGCGGGCTGGTCCTGG
>SLLG01000202.1 GCA_007134215.1 Opitutales bacterium
GCCGACCTCCAGCACGGCAACCGCGCCACGTTTATCGGTCGTTACGTGCTCGCCGCCACGCTCGCCTCCAGTGTGGGCATATACGGCCCGGCCTACGAGGTCATGGATATGGATCCGTTTCCCGGAAAGGAGGAATACAACCACAACGAGAAATACGAACTCAAGCAGTGGGACCGCTTTGCGCCCGGCAACATCCGCGAGGAGATCACGCGGGTGAACCGGGCTCGCCATGAGAATCCCGCCCTGCAGCAGTTCCGCGATCTCATTTTCCTCGAGACCGACAACCCCGCCTTCATCGCCTACGTCAAACGGACGCCCGACCGCGCCAACCAAGTCCTCGTCGTCGTCAACATGGACTGGCAGTGGACGCAGTCGGGGCATGTGTTCGTGCCCGTAAACGAACTCGGCATAGGCAGTGACCGGGAGTTCGGCGTGCGCGACCTGCTCGACCCGCAGACGCCCGTCTACCGCTGGAAGGGCCTGCGCAACTTCGTCAAACTCGATCCCCGCAAGTCGCCCGCGCACCTCTTTCAGGTGGTCTTCGATTGGTAGGGACGGACCGCATTCTTTATCTCATTCCTATTCGTCCGTGCCCATGAAATCCATCTTCGTCATTGCCTCGCGTCTCGTCATCGTTGTCGTTCTGATAATTGTATTGACCGGCCTGCTTCAGGTCTACATGATCTACGGGCGGACGGCTAAGCCGATGGAGCGCACGGAAGTCAGGCCGGGCATCTTCGTCACGGTCGAGGAGGTTTCGGATCCAGACGGCTCGGAGGGCATCGTCGTGACGACGGAGGTCCACTGGGACACACCCGGCGTCTCTTTCGAGCTGCGCCCGCTCGAGCAGGGTCCCGAAGGGCTCTGGAACGGCGTGACGCTCATCTTTCAGGACTGGCCGGTCCTCACCAAAGGATACGTCGCGCTCATGAACACCTCCCGGATCTTTGAGCATGAGTGGCACCACAACTACCCTTTCAAGCAGGCCACCTACATCGAACCGCTCATCGAGCGGGGGCGTTTGAGCCACTACTGGGAACACGTCTATATGATTTGGTGGGACGACGAGCTGAACGCCACGTTTGAGGAAGATAAGCCGATTCCGGACCATGTCGTGGAAAACGCATACTGGGGTATCGGAACGCAAAGCGGTCTCGTGCGCGACGGTGCTTTCCGGCCGGGGGCGAGCGACCCTGATCTCCCGCAGCCGCTGCCGATCTCCTTCATCGGCATCGACGCGGAGCGCAAGGTACTCTACCTCATTGCCTTTGAGAACGCGTCCGAAAAATTCGCGGCGACCTACGCCGCCTCCAAAGGCGTTGTCGAAGGTGGGCGCATCGATTCGCGCAACGGCACCCACCTCATTCTCGGGCGGGGCACCGGACAGTTTCTGCGGGGTATCCGCAACCTTCGGTTTCTCTCCGGCTATATCGGAGTACGCTACGACGAGCCTTGAGCGTTCGGCCTACCCTGGAATATTGTTGTTCATCCCGTCCTACGCAGAAGGCGTTGCACACGTCCACGTACGCTGTTCGATGTGCAGGCGTCCTTCCGGGCGCAGCTCGCTGGAGTAGAGGCAAAAGTTCTCCACGCGGAACGGCGCGGCGCCGAATCCGGCATGCTCCTTGAGAAACTGCCGCACGGTTTCTTCGGCGGCGTGGTTCACTCGGGCGATAGTGAGGTGGGGCTGGTAGGCGCGTTTCTCCGGTTCGAGGCCGATGCGGAAGAGGGCGTCCTCGATCTGCTTCTTGAGGGAGAAGAGCCGCGGGTGGGCGCTCCCGAGCCCCGCCCAGACAGCGTGCGGACGGCCTTTCCCGGGAAAGCGGCCCACGCCCTCCACGGGAAGTAGGAAAGGCTCGACCGACACCGTACCGAGGGCCGCTTCGATGTCCTCCTGAAACTGGCCCGGCACGTCCCCGATAAAACGCAGGGTGAGGTGGTAGTTGTCCTCGTCCACCCAATGGAAACCTGTCCAGCGGTCGTGCCGCAGGTGTGCGAGGGCGGTCTTGGTGTATTCCGGCAGCGGCACGGCGACAAAGAGACGCGTGCCGCGCAGCGGTCTGTCCCCGGAGCCGCTGTTGGTGAGACCGGCCATGGGCGGGGAAGGGTGCTTCAGCAAAGCGAGGCAACGCCTCAGCGGGCGTCCTTCTTGCCTTGGTGCCGCTTCCCGGCGGCAGAGACGTGCCCGCGCACGCGGCTGGTGAGGCCCGTCTTGTCGATCTGGCGTTGCTTGGCGTTTTCCTTGGCGCGGACCGTTTTTTCGTCATGTACGTTTTTCTTCATGTGGATCGAACATATGCCTGTGCGTTCGTCGTGGCAAACCAAGACAGCGGGTTGGAGGATCCAGGCGGCGGCGGAAAGGAGCGCGGGCGTCCCGGAATCCTGTTCCCCGCGCCGGGGACTCATTCTTCCCTGCGCTGAAAAAAATCACGGAATCGTTTGCCAGCGACCGGGAAATCGGTTGAGGCAGGAGAATGGCATTTTGCGGAAAATGGTACGCGGGCTACGGCCTATTTCTTTTCATCTGCGGTTTGGCAGGCTACCTGTCGAATCCGGAGGCCGCCATCACGGCGCTAGTATCCGGCTCCGTCTTCGGCGCGCTTTCTGCCGTATGGGGCGGGCTCATGTGGATCGGCCACCGCTGGGCGTGGACGGCCGCGCTCCTCACCACCGCGATGCTTTCGGTCGTGTTTGTGTGGCGCTCCTCCGCCAGCTGGATGGCAACGGCGGCGGGCGACGGCAAAGCCTTCGCCGCCTCCCTCATCACGCTCATGCTCATCGGCTCGGTCGCTTCCATCGTCGTGCTTTTGCGGTACCGCCGCGCCTGATCCGCGCGGCAGGCGCGGTTCAACGAAGCGGTGTGCCGAAGGCGCGGTCCCGGGTGATTTCGCGGTCGCGGTACATTTGCCAGAAAAGGATCCATGGATCGAGGGCGATCTCGTCCTCCGGTCCGGTGCCCGGTTCGCGCACCTTGAAAACGAAGTGGCTGTGTTCGTGGGAGCCGTTTCTGACGCCGGCGCCGTCGGCGAGAAGCGCTCCGGCCATGACCGGTTCGTCCAAAGGCACACGGAGGCGGAGGATGTGGTGGACCTGCAGCGTCCAGACCGATCCGTCGGACCATCGGCAATGACCGCGCCAGCGGTTGTTGTTGTCGCCGTTCGCGAGGGAGTTGAACAATTCATGTTCATGGATGGCGACCGGTGCCCAAATCGGCGTACCCGCCGGATGGTTGATGTCGAGTCCGCCGTGGGCGTCGGCACCGTAATACGGTCCCATCCAGCAGTCGCCGCCTTCGTAGCAATCTTCGATGCGCAGACTGTGCGGCGGCAGGGGACACCACGGGTGCAGGAGCACCGGGCAGATGTGCCTGCCCGCCTCCTGCACGGCGAAGCGCGCCGCCTTGCGCGGCTTGCAGGGCCCGTGGTCCTCGTTGAGGTGGTCGAAGAGCGCCGCCGCCGCGTCGAACCAGATGCGCAGGCCGAGGATTTCCCATGGCTCGTAAAAGCTCTTCTGGCTGCCGACCCAGCGCACAAGGTCGGCGGCGTGGCCGTCGATCACGAGGCGGGCGTGCATGCGCAAGACGGTGCGCGCCCCGAATTCCGGTTTCTTGATCTCCGTGAGCGTCGTGTGGTCAACGGCTGCGCCGGTTGATTCAAGGCGGAGGACGCGGGTGGTGCCGTCCGCGAGGGTGAGACGCAGTTCTTCGCCCACGTCGAGTTCGAAGGCCGTGAGGGTGAGGCGGGTCTGTTTTTCGAGGGTCATGCCGTGCATTGTCGCGAAGTTGCCAAGGTTTACGAAACAAAACGGACCGTGTCGCGCCGCCGGAGCGGAAACCGGCGATGGCTTGCCAACCGGAGAATCCATTGCCCCCTGACGGTATTAAGATTAAACTTGTCGGAGACCTGCGCAAATACTTGCAGAGCGGCGGGCGAGGGCTTTTTGACGACCCCGTGCCGGGCCGGGTGGAAGCCGTGTTTTCAGGCCATTTGCATTTTCGGAGAAATGTGCAGGTCAACGGGACGGACATGCAACTGCTGCCGCTGAGCGTCCGTGCCTTGGGCAAGATCTATCCGGGGCAAGGAGCTATCTGTATTCTTGATACAGATAAGGGACCCGTGGAATTGGTGCGGATGTGCGGGGTTTGCGGAGGGTGCTGGAACAGGCAGGAATGCCCGTTTAACAATGGGATTTCGAAGTCTGCCGCGAACCGGTGGATCGGGAGATTTCGGCTCGTGGCTCATGGGCTATCAACGTTGAGGCGGATGAAGCGGCGGTCGCCCGTCATGGGTTCAAGCTCGCGGAAGCGCACACGGTCGGTTTCGGCGTCGAGGTTATCGAGGATTTCGAGGGTGCCGACGGTCGGGAACCAGTTGACGGCATCGACGGAGGCCTCGTAGCGGAGATCAAGACCGTGGTCGCGCCGTAGGATGAACTCGATACCGAGGTAGCGTTCACCGCCGTCTTCCACGATGACGGAAACGGGACGTTCGCCGGCTTTTCCTTCGCCGGGCGGAGTGCCGTGGAGGTATTTCAGCAGGTTGGGCACGCCGTCGCCGTTGGCATCGGCGAGCGGTCCGCTTACGGAGCTGTCGAGGTAATCGCGGTGGGCGAACTCGGTGTAGCGCCAGCGTTGGAAGCGGCTGGGGTATGTAAACCAGTGCAGCCCGTCGCTCCATGCGGAGTGGCTGTAGCGCGAATCGCGCGCGCGGATGCGCCAATAGTGCGGCCCGGCGGTGAGAAACTCTGCACCGGCGAGGTCCCGCAGGCGGATGGAGGCGGTGAAGCCGTCTCCCCGGTCTTCGGGGATCTCAATTTCCGGAACGTCGACGACGACGGTTTCAAAATCGTCATCGCGGGCGATTTGAATGTGGTAGTCGAGGATCGTGTCGCCCACATCGGGGTCGGTCGTCGGATACCAGAAGAGGCGGGTCTCCGGGTCGAGCAGGAGAGTGCCGTTGGGCGGTCCGGCGATGACAACCGGATAGGGCGGCGTATTCGTTTCATTGACGTTGAAGACGCCGGTGTCCGACCATTCACCATAGTGGTCCGCGTCGAAGGCGCGGACCCGCCACCAGTAGGGAGCGTTGTCGGTGAGGTTCACATCGACTTGCCACGAGGTTTGCGTGCTGCCAGAGGCAACGGAGGGCACTTGGGCCGCGAGCTGCGTGAGGGCGGCGTCGGCATAGACCTCAAATTGGTAGTTGAGCGGGTCGTTTTGGTAATCGACAGCGTTCGCCACAGTGAGGACGGGACGGAACACCTCGACGGTCTCGTTGTGTTCGGGCGTTAGAAGGGTCGGCGCGCCCGGCGCGGGACCGCCGAGCCCGACGCGGTCGATTTCGATGGTCCCGTTGCGCCATCCCGAGGCATTGGAACGGAAGCGAAGGCGGAAAGGCTCGTCGCGGTAATCCGCCAGATCCACCTGATACCGCGTCCATTCGGGAATGTTGGTGTTGGTAAACGATGTTCCCGGGAGGGTGGTCCATGAGACGCCGC
>SLLG01000099.1 GCA_007134215.1 Opitutales bacterium
TCCTCGTTGTAGAGCGTGAGGCGAACGGCCACCTCGCCGCGGGCGTTCACCATAGGACTGTGGAAGCCCTCGTAAAGGGCGTCCCCCGCGGGCACCGGTGTCTCGGAGATGGCCAGCAGGGTGAGTCGCCCGGCGCTTGCGGCGCAGGGCAAAAGGAAAAAAGACCCGAGCAGGCACGGCAGGACCGCGCACACCCGCCGCGCGCGGGAGGTATTCGACAGCATTTTCATTTTTCTGACCGGGTAGAGGTGAATGGGAGACCGCCGCCCCCGGATTGCGGACGGAAGAACCGCCAACGGTCAGAGACACGGTCAAACCAGTGAAGAGAAGGCTCGATCCTGAACCCTCCGTGCAACCCGGTCGAGAAAAATACTTATTATTTCCAGAAAACGCGCTTATCCGGCGGCGCGCCCTATTTCACCGACCACAGCGGGTTGTCGCGGGCCGTGTCGATGAGTTTCTGCGTGGTGCGGTCGAGGCGGCTGGCAAGGGTGCGGATGATCTTGGCGGCGATTTCCGGCTGCATTTGCACCAATTCCTCGAGGCTGCTCGCCTCGATATGCGTAATGACGGCGTTGTTCTTTGCTTTGACCGTACAGGTGCGCGGGCGGCCGAGGATGTCGCCCATCTCGCCGAAGATGGTGCCCGGATACATGAGCACGGCGAGCAGCACGTCGTCCTTGAAGACTTCGAGCGTCCCCTTCTTCAGAACGAAAAACCCGGAGCCTTCCTCACCTTGTTCGATGATGGTCTGGCCGGGCGCGACTTCGATATCCTGTTCCATGAGCAAGCGGGTTACGCAGCCACTGAGACTACGGAAGATGCGGATAATGACTCAAGTTTCCCGTCGGAATCAAGTCCAAGTCGAACACCCGGATTGAAGAATCCGTAAAACGGCGCGGCGAAGGTCTGTTGAGCCCATCGAACGCGGATGCCGCCCGCCGTGGCCGACTGCCGTCCCGGCGGTCGGTCCGGGGTGCCGGAGAGGCGGCAAACCGGCCGTCCCCCTCCGCGGTCGATTGGGGTTGCCTCAACTGCGCTCCCGCAGGAAGGCGCGGAGCCGTTCCGCGAGCTTCGGGCCGATGCCGTCGACCGCCTGCAACTCCTCCGCCGTGGCCGCCCGCAGGCGCTTGAGCGTGCGGAAGCGCTCCAGCAGCGCCGCCCGGCGCACCGCGCCAAGGCCCTCGAAGTCGTCCAGCACCGACTCGCGCATGCGTTTGCCGCGCAGTTCCGCGTTGTAGGTGTTGGCGAAGCGGTGCGCCTCGTCGCGCACGCGCTGCAGGAGCATGCGCGCGGGATTGTGTGCGCCGAGTTGCAACGGCGCGCGTCCGTCGCAAAAGACGACGGTCTCCTCCCGCTTGGCGAGGCCGACGAGCGGTGGAGGCTCCAGCCCCTGCGCGAGAAAGGCCTTCAAGGCCGCGCCCACCTGCCCCGCCCCGCCGTCGACCACGACGAGGTCCGGGAAAGCCTTGCCCTCGTCGTTCAGGCGGCGGTAGCGCCGCCCCACGACTTCCTCCATCGCGCGGAAATCGTCGTTGCCGACAAAGCTCTTCACCCGGTAGCGGCGGTAGCCCGCGCGGTCCGGCCGCCCCTCGAAAAACGAAACCATCGACGCCACACAGAAGGTTCCGGAAATGTGCGAGATATCGAAACATTCGATGCGCCGCGGCAACTCCGGGAGGACGAGGCGGTCCCGCAGTTCCTCAAGGACCGGCAGCGTATCGCCGTCGCGCCGCGGCGTGCGCACGAACTTGCGCGTGCGCGCGAGGGTCCCGCGCAGCGCAAAGACAACGTCCCGCAGGTTCGCCGCCTTTTCAAAATCCCGCTTCTCCGCCGCCGCCTGCATCTCCGCCTCCAGCTCGCTCAGCCACTCGCGCGAACGGCCTTCCAGAAACACACATGCCGCCCGCACGCGCTCCCCGTAGGCCTCCGTCGTGACTTCGTTGGCGTGCCCGTAGATCTCCGCCCGCGCGTCGTCGTAGAGCCGCCATGAACCGTCATCCTCCCGCCGCGGGCTGGCGTCGCCAAGGAGGATGCCGAAACGCACCCGCATCTCCCCGAGCGTCTTGCGCAGAAGCCCGGAGTGCGCGAAGGGACCGAAATACAGCGACTGCTCGTTCTGCCGGAACCGCACCAGCCGGAAGCGCGGCAGCGGATTCTCCACATCCACGCGCACGAGCAGAAAGCGTTTGTCGTCCGTGAAGTCGGTGTTGTAGCGGGGCTTCCACTCCTTGATCAGCTTGCCTTCCAGCAACAGCGCCTCGCTCTCGTTGCGCACTTCGATGTATTCGAAATCGTGGATGAGCCCCAGCATGGCGCTGATCTTCGGCTGCTGCACCGCCTTGCGCCGCGAAGACTGAAAGTAGGTCGCCACGCGCTTGCGCAGGTCTTTCGCCTTGCCCACGTAAAGCACGCTCCCGAGGCGGTCCTTCATCAAATACACGCCGGGGCTCTGCGGCAACCGCCGGACTTTCGCCTTCAATCCTTCTGTGTCCCGTGAACGCATGGTATACGTAAATCCCACCCTAGCCACGTCCCTCCCCCGCGCGAGCCAAAGCGGTTTTCCTTCGCCCCGACGCCGCAGTCCGGAACGGTCGCCGTAGGCCGACTGCCTTCCAGGCGGTCGGTCCGGAGCGTTCGAAGCTCCGCACGCCTGCGATACCGCGTCCGATGCAAGCGCCCTCCTTCGCAGCTCTCACTCCCCGGCATCCGCCGCAACCCGTCCCGGAGCCGAAGCCGCAATCCCTTGAAACGGATAGATCCAGCCGAGCCGGAGGATTCCCGTCAGCTCGTCCAAAGCCCGGCGCGACTCCTCCAGAAGGGACGGATCGGCGAGGTCGGCGGGCGCAAGCGTCTCGCGGTAGTGCCGCCGCACCCAATCCTCCAGCTCCCCGAGGAGGACGTTATCGACGACCACCCGCGCGCCGAGCGACACAAGGTCCTCCCCCCGCAGAACCATACGCAAACGCAAACATGCCGGACCGCCGCCGTTGCGCATGCTTTCACGCAAATCAAAATGCAGCACCTCGACCAACGGGCACTCCGGGTCGGCAAGGCATTCGTCCAAATAACCACGGACCACGTCACTGCGCCGGCATTCCTCCGGCGCCACAAGCAGACACCCGCCCCCCGGTAAATCAAGCAGTTGGCTGTTGAACAGGTAGGTCCGCACCGCCTCCTTCAGAGAAACGCGGCTCTCCGGCACGCGAACCAAACGCAGGCGTCCCCCCGTAACCTCCGCGAAACGGCGCCCGATTTCTCCATGCGCATTCTCCCCGCCGGAAAAGGCACGCTCGTGCGTGAAGAGCGTGTCGAGGTGACCGACGCAAATCACATCATTGTGAAAAACGCCCGCGTCGACCGCCTCCGGATGTTGCTGCAAATACAGCGCATTTGCTTCCGAGATGCCGTGCCGCCGCGCCACCGCTTCCGAAGCCTCCAGAGTCTGCCGCGCCGGGAAACTCCGCGGACCGCTCTCCCCGCGGGCGGCGACCGACCGACCGTAGACGAAAAGATGCAGTCCCGGCCCGCCCTGCCCCCACCCAAGCCGCGTGTGGTTCGCCGCCCCCTCGTCCGCAAGGGCATCCCCGCCCGACAGAGCATCGTGCACACAAAACCGGCCCGCATCGCAGAAAATCCGGCGCAGAATAGCCGTGGTACCCTTCGCTTCAATCGCCCGGTGCGGCATCGCCAATAAATTCGCCGGAGTCAGGTGCAGACGACCGTCCCGCGTATCGCCCGCGGGCGTCACCGTCGCCGCGTTCGCTGTCCACATCGCCGAAGCCGATGAAGCCGCGGCAAGCCACTCCGGTCCCCGCCGCGCCGCCTCCGCCAGGACCTCCGCGTCATTCCGCCCATGGAATCCAAGGTGCCGCAACCATCCCACCGCCGGACGCTCATGCGGCGGAAGCACCGCCTGCGCAAAACCCCGCGCATGCAACGCCCGCATCTTTGCCAACCCCTGCAAAGCCGCGCGCCGCGGCGACGATACATGCCCGCGATTCGCCGACGACGCCACATTCCCGCGTGACAAACCCGCGTAGTTGTGCGTCGGCCCCACCAACCCGTCAAAATTCACCTCGATGCAGTCCATTCAGTCCCGTCACGAATAACGCTGAATGAAACCCAATCCCGCCGAAAGACAATCTCAAGGACTTTGTCGTCAACAATTATTAACCCGGTTAAATATTTATTACACAATAAAAAACCGGGTTAATAAACTTGCCTTTCTGGGACATAGGTTCCATTCACTTCGCTATGAGTAAGAAGGAAACCGGATTCCCGACCCGTCCGCCGCGCAGGATTGTCCTCCACGGGCGGGATGCCGTGTATCATGTTGTCGCGCGGAGCGCGGGGCAGGCGTTTTTATTCGGCGAAGCGGAGAAAGAGATGTTCCGGGCACAAATGCTGGCGACCGCGCTCTTTTGCGGTGTGGAGGTTTTGACATTCTGTCTGCTGGACAACCATGTGCATCTGTTGGTGCGCGTGCCTGCGGAAAAGCCGGAATTGACGGACAAGCAGCTCCTCGACCGCTGCGCCGGCCTCTACGGTGGGAAGGACCACAGCCGCCATGCCCTGACGCTGGACAGTATCCGCGACGCGCTCGCCGAAGGCGGCGCGGCACGCGAGCGCATGCGCGGGATGCTCATCGGGCGCATGTGCGATCTGTCCATGTTCGCAAAGCTGCTCAAGCAGCGCTTTTCCATTTGGTACAACCGTACACACGGTCGCCAAGGCACGCTTTGGTCCGGGCGGTTCACGAGCGTACTGGTTGAGGGCAAAGGACTACCGCTCGCCATTGTCGCGGCCTACATTGATCTCAACGCCGTTCGCGCGGGCATCGTAAACGATCCCGCGCAATACCGCTGGTGCGGCTTTGCGGAAGCGTCGCTCGGCGTGAAATCCGCGGTAGCGGGGCTCCATGGGATCAGCGGAGGCGGTTCGCCCGCCGAGGGGCTCTCGCGCTATGCGGCGCTCCTTTACCACCGCGGCGCGGCTCCGGGACGGGGCAAACCGCCGGATGCGCGGGTGCCGCCGGAGATTGTCCGCAAAGTGCGCGAACGCTACGGAACCCTCGAACCGTTCGCCAACCTGCGACGTAGGCTACGGCACGCCACGCGCGGGGGAATCGTCGGCTCCACGGAGTTCATCGAATCGTGGTTCAGCGAAAACCAGAAGCGGTTCGGCAAACGCCGCAGCGGAGCACGCAGAATCCGCGGCGGCAACTTCGGCGGTCTCCGTAGTTTCCGCGATGTCCGTCCGGATGAGTCGCAATGACACCACCCCTTGCCATCGCGCTGCACGGCGGCGCGGGTATCCTCAAACGGTCAAAGCTGGATGCCGCGGCGGACCGTGATTTCCGGACCGCGCTGAGCGCCGCACTCGACCGCGGATGGGACATTCTGCAAGCACGGGGCAGCGCTCTCGACGCGGTCGAAACCGTTACCCGCGCCCTCGAAGACAGCCCCCTCTTCAACGCCGGACGCGGCTCAGTGTACACCTCGGCGGGCACCCACGAAATGGATGCGGCCATCATGTCCGGACGGGAAGGCGACTTCGGCGCAGTGGCCGGCGTGACCGCAGTGCGCAATCCGGTTTCGCTGGCTCGGGCAGTCATGGAGCAGTTGGACGCCGTTTTCCTCGTCGGCACGGGCGCCGGGGATTTCGCACACGCGTGCGGCATGGCAGTGGAACCGCCGGAATACTTCCACACCACTGCCCGCGTTGAGCAACTGGAGTCGGCGCGACGGTCAAACCAAACACCTCTGGACCACGACGCTGAGGTGGAGAAATACGGAACCGTCGGTGCGGTGGCGCTCGACGCGGCAGGCGACCTCGCGGCGGCGACGTCGACCGGTGGCATTACCAACAAACGGCCCGGGCGAGTGGGCGACTCGCCTGTGCCCGGCGCAGGCACTTTCGCGGACAACAGCACATGTGCGGTGTCGTGCACCGGCGAGGGCGAAGCCTTCTTGCGGTGCTGCGCGGCCCACGAGGTGGCAGCGCGCATGCGCCACGGCGGGGCGGGCCTCGCGGCGGCGGCGCACGCCGTCATCCACTCAACCGTTCCCGGCAAGGGCGGTCTCGTCGCGGTAGACCGAAACGGCACCGTCGCCCTGCCCTTCAACACGGAGGGAATGTTCCGCGCGTGGCGTACTTCCGGCGGGCGCGGAGGCGTCGCGATTTACCGCGGCGAACAGGGAGAAACCGCCTCACCAGCGGAACGGCCTTGGGCCCACTAGCGGTGCCATTTCGCGTGATTCCAGCACCGTGCCTTCCCGCAGCGGGTAGCCCCGCAGAAATTCGGCAGCCGGCAGCATGCGCCCGCCGGGCCGCTGGAGCCGGTCGAGCCGCAATGCGCCGCGCCCGCACGCCACCACAGGCGAGCCCTCTTCGTCGAACCGCACCGTTCCCGGTCCATCTCCGGCGGCATCCCCCGCCACCGCCGCGGCCGCGCCGATCCTCAGGTCGTGACCGCCGTGCGGCACCACCGCCCCCGGCCACTGCTGAAAGGCCCGTACGCGGCAATCGAGCACACGGGCGGGTGCGTTGAAGTCCAGCCACGCGTCTTCCTTGCGGAGAATACGGCAGTAGGTTGCCTCCGCCTCGTTCTGCTCGGCAAACGCCAGCCCGCCGGCCCGCAGCCGCTCCACCGCCCGCCGCCAGAGCGGAACGCACGCCTCCCCCACCCGCTCACGGAGGGCCTCAAGCGTGTCGTCCTCCAATACCGGCACCCGCTCCACATCCGCGACCGGCCCGGCGTCCATGCGCAAGACCATTTTCATGAGGGTAACCGCCGTTTCGCTCCAACCTTCGGCGAGGGCTGTGGCGATGGGCGATGCGCCGCGCAGCCGGGGCAGCGGAGAGGCATGGAAATTGACCGCGCCGAGCGGCGGCCGTTCGAGCAGCGAACGCTTGAGCAGTTGTCCGTAAGCCATGACGACGATGAGGTCGACCCCTTGCTCCACGAGCCATGCCTCCTCGTCCGGGCCGCAGCGCGGGGGTTGGCGCACGGGAAGCCCAGACTCCACCGCCCACTCCTTCACGGCGTTCGTGCGCATACGCATGCCGCGGCCCGAACGCCGGTCCGGCTGCGTGAACACACCGGCCCACTCGATGCTCCCGGCATGCGCCTCCATGCTGTCACGGAGGAACGGCAGCGCGATGGCGTCCGACCCCATGAAAACCGCGCGAATGCGTTGCGCTCCCATGCCTTCTCACCCGTGCAGGCCGCGCCGCCATGCTTCGACCGCCGGCACAAGCGACTGCGCGTAGGCCTCGTCGGAATCAAACCGCGGTATCCCGCCGAGCACACCCCAGAATTCCACGTGCTCCGCCGTTTCACCGGGGGCAACCGTGCGCAGCGGCGAGAGCGTCTCCAGCTCGATCATCCAGTCGCAGTGGAACGTCTCGAAAGCGCACCCGAAATCCGGATACCGCGCCCCCGCCTCCACATCGGCGGCGAGAACAAACGTCCCCGCCTCCTGCCAATACGCCGACCATCCCGGATAATTACTGAGCCCGAGCTTCTGCGGAATCCGCGACTTCGACACATCAATGCCGATGAAGTCGCGGTGCCACCGCCACGCGGGCTCGGAAAAGTCAGTATAAGTCCACGGCACCATATGGTATTTCGGCAGAAGGTTGCCCTCGTGCGATTCCTTGGGCAGAAGCGGAATCGCGGCGTAACCGCCGTGCCGCATGACGCTCAGCGCCCACACGGAGAATTCCACCGGCCAGAGGCCCTCGTTCTTAATCCGGTGCGTCACCTTGAAGGTGCGTGCGTTGACGGTTTCAATACCGATCTCCTTGCACATGCCGGTCTTCGCCTCGACCGGCTGGCGGATGACAAGGCCGCGGCCCGAGCGGTCAACCTCGATATCTACCGGGCTATTGTCGAGGGCGTAGGTGCGCTTTGGATCCTCCGGCGAGTGCCACAGCCGGTGCCCGCCGCGGATGCACCAGTGCGCTTCACCGCGCCCACCGGCCTCGTCCGCCTTTTCCGCAAAGAGATTTGCGCCGCCGTTCAGGCCGCAGCGCACGACGCGCGGGCCGACGTCCTTTGGAACGACAAGCTCCGCCTCTTCGGTGGCGAGCCGCAAGCAGTCCCATCCGTTGAATACTGTCTCTTCGATCATGGTTTTTTATTCGCGTAGCGGACGGCCTTGCCCCGCAGGTCGAAGCGCACGGGGCAGCCGCCAAGGTTGAATTCTTTAGTAAAACCCGTCTGCAGGTAGCGCCGGTAGCCGTCGTCGAGCTTCGTCGCACGGTTGCAGAAGAGCCGGAAAGTAAACGGGCGCGTGCGCGTCTGCACAGCGTAATAGACCCGGAAACGCTTGCCCTTGACGACGCGCGGGGTACGGCGGGCAAAGAGGCGCTCGACCAGCGAATTCACGCGCGGTGTCGGCAGCGTGCGCCCGGAGATCTCCTGGAACCGGCGCGCCGTCTGCAGGAGGCGGCCGATAGCGTGGCCCGTCTTGGCGGAAGTGAAGACGACCGGACACTCCGGGTAGAAAAACAGCTCGGCACGGACCGACTCGGCAAACGCCGAGCGGAAGGCCTCGATGGAATCGTATCCGGACACCGGTTCCTCGCGCCAGCGCTCCACGGCCTCGTCCCACTTGTTGACGACGACGGCTAGACACCGGCCAGACTCCGCCACCTCGCCGGCGATGGCCTTGTCCAGCCGCGTGACACCACCGAGCGCCTCGATGACAAGAAAGACGATGTCGGCGTCGCCGATGGCGTCGTGCGTGCGCAGTCCGGAGAAATACTCGACGGACGTGTCGAGCCGGCCGCGTTTGCGCAGCCCCGCGGTGTCGACGAGGAGGAACGGCCAATTCGACCCGTCCCGGCCGGTGTAGTCGAGGTTCAGCTCCACGGCGTCGCGCGTCGTCCCCGGCACCTCGCTCACGACGAGGCGCTCCTGCCGCAAGAGCGCGTTGCAAAGGCTGGATTTGCCGACATTCGGGCGCCCCGCGAACGCGATCTTGAAGCGTTCGGGCGGAGCATCATCTTCCGCGGGCGGCGGTCCGAGACGGTCGAGGATCGCCTCGCGCAGCCCGCTTTCATTGTATCCGTGCTCGGCGGACACCGGCACACCCTCTCCCAGACCGAGCCGCGCGAACGCAACCGTCCGCTCGCCGAGAAAGTCATTGTCCGCCTTGTTCACCACGAGGAGGACGTCGCGGCCCGAGCCCCGCAGGCGCGCGGCGATCTCCTCGTCGAGCGGCATGAGCCCCTCCCGCGCGTCGACGACCATGCAAATCAACGATGCGGTCTCGAGGGCAAACCACACCTGCTCCTCGGCGGCGGCGACCAACTCGCGGAGCTTCATGTCGGCCACCAGTCCTATGCCCCCGGTGTCGAGAAGGGTGTAGCCCCCCTCTCGCATATCGACGGCGTTGACATCGCGCGTCACGCCTGGCTGGTCGTGGACAATGGCAATGCGCCGCCCGGCGAGCCGGTTGAAAAGCCGGCTTTTGCCTACATTGGGGCGCCCTACAAGGGCCACGGTGCGTTGGGATGCGGACATTTGGATCTTACCTCGGGAAAAACCTTCCGCTTATGGCAGGCCGCGCCCGCATGGCCAACAAAATCCTCGAAATGCGGTTCGGCTTGAAACCGCGCACATGCCGGAGGAAGAATGTAACGACTTTCCGATGGGCATCTTCTACATTGTATTGACGCTCTTTCTCCTCGCCAACATGGCGGCGGCCATGGCGCGGGTGTTCCGCGGTCCCACGACGGCGGACCGCCTCATGACGGCGCAGCTCTTCGGGACCACCGGCGTGGGAATCCTCGTGCTCCTCGCTGAGGCAGCCTCCATGCCCGCGCTG
This sequence comes from Opitutales bacterium, assembly GCA_007134215.1. GTDB lineage: Bacteria > Verrucomicrobiota > Verrucomicrobiia > Opitutales > Oceanipulchritudinaceae > SLLG01. Next base: position 9,840 of record SLLG01000099.1, read on the forward strand.
CGGGACGTTGCGCTGGTCTTCGCGCTTCTGGCCGTCCTCGTCGTGCTCGCCTTCACCCGCGGCCGCACAGCGGACGAAGCGCCCGCCGCCGACAACGGAAACGGAGGCGACGCCTCATGAGCGCCGCCGACTGGGCGACGGTCGCCTTCGGTGTCGCCGGAGCCTTCTTCTTCCTCGGCGGCACGCTCGGGCTGCTGCGCTTCCCCGATCTGTTCTGTCGTCTCCATGCCCTGACAAAAGCGGACAACCTCGGCCTCGGGTGCCTCATCGCGGGCCTGCTCTTTCAGGCAGACTCCCTCGCCGCCGGGTTAAAGCTTCTTCTCATCTGGGCCCTCGCCCTGCTCGCGGGTTCGAGCACGTGCTACGCCATCGGGCGGCATGCGCTCACCCGCTCGGGCAGCGCGCGGAAAGGGGGTGGCCGGTGACTACCGTCGGGATCCTCTTCGATCTGCTGCTGGCGACATTCATCGTCCTCCTCGCGTGGCGCGCCCTCGCGGCGGCGATGCTCTACCAGGCCGCCATCTTCTTCATCGCGTTCGGCCTCGCCATGGCCCTCGCGTGGGCCCGCATGGGCGCGCCCGACGTGGCCCTTGCCGAGGCCGCTATCGGCGCCGGCTTGCTGGGCGTGCTCCTCATCGATTCACTCGCCGCCTTCAGCCGCGGTCGCCAGAGCCGGGAAGCGCCGAAAGGGAACATGACCGGTGCGCCGACGGCAGACCCCGGCGGCAGGCGGCCCAAATCCCGCGCCGCCCTTGCGACCGCCGTTGCCGCCGGTGTTGCCTTCACAGTCGTTTGGATTGCCGCCGTCGCCCGCATGCCAGACGGCGGGGGCCTCACCGCCGCCGCCGACGCGTCGATGGCGGACTCCGGCGTGGAACACCCGGTCACCGCCGTGCTGCTGAACTTCCGCGGCTACGACACATGGCTCGAGGTCGGCGTGCTCCTCCTTGCCATGCTCGGTATCTTCTGCGCGGTTGGAAGAACCGGTTTCGAGCGCGAGCGCCGGCCCGCCGTCAACGACCTTCTCATCGATTGGCTGACACGAGCGCTTGTCCCGCTCATGGTATTGGTTTCCGGATACATTTTGTGGCTTGGAAAGTCCGACCCCGGCGGGGCCTTCCAGTCCGGCGTCATCCTCGGCGCCGCCGGCATCCTCCTGCGCATCGCGGGGTTCCGGGCCTTCGGCCACCTTCCGGTGTGGGCGTGGAAGACGGGCCTCGTCTTCGGCTTCGCTCTCTTTCTCGCCGTCGGCGTGGCCGCCCTGCCCGCCGGGCGGGCGTTTCTTGAATACCCGGCGGAAAGCGCCGGAGCGTGGATACTTGTCGTCGAAACAGCGTGCGCGCTCTCCATCGCCTTCACACTGCTCGCCTTCTTTGTGTGCCTCAACGCGGCGGGCGAACGCGAAGCCGAAGCACAGCACCGCAACGCCGACTGAAGCCATGACCGTCGAACCGCATGTGATCTACATGACCGCCGCCGGCTTCGTCTTTGCCATCGGCCTTGGCGGGGTATTTCTGTGTCGGCACTTTTTCCGCAAGATCATAGCCACGAAGATGCTCGGGGCCGCCGTCTTCCTGCTCTTTATCAGCATTTCCAAGCGCGACGCGCTGGAGGCGCCCGACCCCGTGCCCCACGCCATGGTCATCACCGGCATCGTCGTCGCCGTAAGCGCAAGCGCCTTTGCCCTCGCCCTTGCGCGGCGTATCCGCGCGGAGACGGGCCGCACCACCTTCGAGGAGGACGGCGAACCATGACCGGCGCACTCGTCACGCTTCCCCTCGTTCTCCCCGTCGCCGGGGCGCTACTCTGCCTTTTCCTTCCAGTGCGGATGCGGTCGGGCGCGGGACTTGTGACCTCGGGCGCAATCCTTGCCGCAGTCCTCGCCCTCGCCCGCGCGACGGTCGTCAGCGGCGAGCTGACACACCCGCTCGGCGGCTGGGAGGCACCCCTTGGTATCGGCCTGCGCGTCGACGGGCTCGCCTGCGTATTCCTCCTCCTCAATGCCTTTGTCGGACTGCCGGTCGGCGTCTACGCGGCGAAATATTTCACTCTGCCCGTCGGGGCGAAAGGCGAATCCACCCTCTTCTGGCCGTTGTGGCTCTTCCTCTGGGCAGCGATGAACGGTATTTATCTGTCCGTCGATCTCTTCAACCTTTACGTGGTTATCGAGGTCCTCGGGATATCGGCTGTCGCGCTGGCCATTCTTTCCGGCCGGCCCGCCGCCCTCATCGGCGGTCTGCGTTACCTGCTCGCCGCGCTGGTCGGCTCGATGGCCTATTTGCTCGGCGTTGCCCTTGTCTACGGCTCCTTCGGCACACTCGATCTCACACTCCTCGGCGCACTTGTGGACACCGGCTTCACCACCCGGCTCGCTCTCGGGCTCATGCTCACCGGCCTGCTAGTGAAGACAGCTCTCTTTCCACTGCACTTCTGGCTGCCTTCCGCTCACGCAGCCGCCGACCCGCCCGTAAGCGCGATTCTCTCAGGCCTCGTCGTGAAGGCATCCTTCTACCTGATTCTCCGCCTGTGGGTGGACGTCTTCGACGTTACGCTCACCTATGCGGTCGGGCAGGCGGCGGGAGCGCTCGGAGCCGTGGCCGTGGTCTGGGGTTCCTACCAGGCGCTGCGCCAAAAGAGCCTCAAACTCATGGTCGCGCACTCCACCGTAGGGCAAGTCGGCTACCTCTTCCTCCTCTTCCCTCTCATCACCGTGGCGTATGAAGGGCTTGGCGACAGCCCGTGGCTCGTGCACGCGTGGACCGGCGGCATCTACCAGGCCCTCGCGCACGGATTTGCCAAAGCCGCGATGTTTCTCGCGGTGGGCGTGTTCGTTCTTGCCACAGGAACGGACGAACGGGATTCGATTGTCAACATGGTGAGTCATCTGCCCATGACGACCTTCGCCTTCGCTCTCGCCGGCGTGAGCCTCATCGGCCTGCCGCCGAGCGGCGGCTTCGTCGCCAAGTGGATGCTCCTCAAAGCCGCGTTCGACAGCGGACAATGGTGGTGGGCGCCAATGGTTCTGTGGGGCAGTTTCCTCACGGCGGGTTACGTATTCATGATCCTGCGCGTAGCTTTCGCGCCGGCGCGGGGAAAGCGCGACAAACCCCTGCGCCGCGTGCCGCGGGTGCTCGAGGCCGCCGCCCTCGCTCTCGGCATCGGCGCGATCCTCATCGGCTTCCGCGCTGAGGAAATCCTCATGCTTATCGATGTGGAGTCGCCCTTCGCCGACCTCGTGGATCCGGAGGAAGGAGGTATCTCGCCGTGACCTTCCAAGCATGGCTGCCCCTCGCGATTGTCGCCAGCTCGCTCCTCCCCGGCGTGCTCATTTTCTTCCTCGCCGAAACACAAACGCGCGCGCGAACCGTCTTGAACCTCACCGGCGCCGCGGCGAAGGTCGTTCTGATCGCGGTCGTGGCGCGCGGGTATTTCCAGGGTGAAGAGTATTCATTCCGCTACGACATCGGTGTCGATCTCGCCTTTCATCTTCGTGTCGACGCCCTTGCTCTCCTCTTTGCCGGGCTTTCGAGCGTCCTCTGGCTGCTCACCACCATCTATGCCATCGGTTACCTTGAGGGCTCCGCTTTCCGGCGTCGGTTTTTCGGATTTTTCAGTCTTTGCGTAACGGCCAGCACCGGCATCGCGCTCTCGGGCAATGTTGTCACGTTTTTCATTTTCTACGAGTTCCTCACGATCACGACTTACCCGCTCGTCGTCCACCGGGGCACGGACGCCGCCCTGCGCGCCGGACGCACCTATCTTTGGTACACGATCGGCGGCGGCACGGTGTTGTTTGTCGGCGTCGTCTGGCTATTCGTCCTTGTGGGCCCGGTTGACTTCGGGGACACACACCTCCTCCGCGAGATTGCAGGCGGCGAAGGGGTTCAGGTGTTCCTTCTCTTTTGGGTACTTATCCTCGGCCTTGGGGTAAAGGCGGCGCTGCTGCCCCTGCACGGCTGGCTCCCCGTCGCCATGGTCGCCCCCGCCCCGGTGAGTGCACTGCTGCACGCCGTTGCTGTTGTTAAAGCCGGTGCCTTCGGGATCACACGGATCGTTTACGATGTTTACAGCATCGAACTCGCGCGCGAGATGCACCTCCTCACACCACTGGCCGTCCTTGCTTCCGCGACAATCATTTACGGCTCCCTGCGCGCCCTCACGCAGGACAACCTCAAGCGCCGCCTTGCTTACTCCACCGTCAGCCAGCTTTCCTACATTGCCCTCGGCGTGGCGACGCCCGGCATGCTTGCTTCTGTCGGCGCCATCGCCCATCTCGTCCATCAGGGTGTAATGAAAATCACACTCTTTTTCTGCGCCGGCAACATCGCGGAGACCCTGCACCTCCATAAGGTAAGCGAACTCAATGGCGTCGGGCGCCGCATGCCGTGGACGATGGCCGCCTTCACCGTCGGCGCGCTCGGAATGATCGGCTTGCCGCCGACCGCCGGTTTCGTGAGCAAATGGTTTCTTGGACTCGGCGGGCTCGAAGCGGGCCAAGGCTGGGTCATCGCCGTGCTCCTCGCAAGCAGCGCGCTCAACGCCGCTTACTTTCTGCCAATTCTGCATGCCGCGTGGTTCCGCCAACCAGACCGCGAGTGGACGACCCACCGCGAATCCCGCTTCGAGACCCCGTGGATGCTCCTTGTTCCCGCCATCGCCACGGCCGTGATGTCGCTCGCACTCGGGCTTTTCGCCGCCGCCCCGTGGAGCGTTCTCCGCTGGGCCATGGCCATCGCGGAAAGGTGGTACAACTGACGATGCTCTGGACTGCAGCATACACCGCTCCGCTCCTTGCCGCGCTCATGCTTATTTGCGTGCGGCCGCGCGGCGCGTTGTCCGGTGCGCTCCTCGCCGCCGCCGCGCTTCCCGCCCTCTTCCTAGGCTGGACCGGCGGTGCGGCGGACGGACCCCGTGCCGAGGGCTTACTTCTCGGCATGGAGTTCGGCCTCGACCCGTTCCGCGCCACGCTCCTCACATTCACGGCGCTCTTGTGGAGTCTCGCCGGCTGGCTCAGCGGACCTTATTTCGCGGGTGACCGACGCCGAAAACCCTACGATATCTTCTTCGCCGTCTCCATGGCGGGCAACTTCGGGCTGATCATGGCGGCGGACGTGCCCACGTTCTACGGGTTCTTCGTCCTAATGACATTTGCCTCCTATGGGCTCGTCATTCACAACAACACCGACGAAGCCCGACGCGCGGCGCGGGTGTACCTCATTATGGCAGTCATCGGCGAGATTCTCCTCCTCGCCGCGCTGTTCCTCGCCGTGGACGCCGCCGGGTCGTTCGCGCTCTCCGGCATCCGCGAAGCCGTCGCGCAGTCACCGCTGCGCGACCTCACAATCGCCCTTGCCCTCGCCGGATTCGGGGTCAAGGCCGGGGCTGTTCCGCTCTACTTCTGGCTTCCACTCGCCCATCCCGTCGCACCCACACCCGCCAGCGCCGTGCTCAGCGGTGCCATGATCAAGGCCGGACTGCTCGGCTGGTTCCACTTCCTCCCGCTCGGAGAAGCCTCACTCCCGGCATGGGGCGGCGGGATCATCGCCGCGGGAATGTTCGCCGCGCTATGGGCAGCGGCCGTCGGCACGCTCCAGACCCATCCGAAGACGATCCTCGCCTACTCCAGTATCAGCCAGATGGGCGTCATAACCACTCTCCTTGGAATCGGTCTGTCGAATGAATCTCTCTGGCCCGCCGTCGCCCCCGCCTTGACACTTTACGCCGCTATGCACGGCTTGGCCAAAGGCGCGCTCTTTTTCGGAACGGCCCTGCACCCTGCGGCCCACTCCGCGCGTATCGCGGTCCTCGCCGGTCTCGGGCTTGCCGCACTCGTCATCGCCGGCGCGCCCCCGCTCGCCGGATTCGTCGCTAAATACGCCCTTAAGGATCTTGCGGAGCACGCCCCGTCGGTCTGGTCCGGAGTCCTGCCGCCCCTCATTACGGTGTCCAGCTTCGCAACCGCTCTTCTGCTCACACGTTTTTTGTGGGCCTCCGCCGGAGCCGCCCTGCCGAATGCGAAGAATGGCGGCACACCCGCTGTCAGTGCCATGGCCCTGCCGTGGATGCTGGGCATCGCCTCCGCCGGCGCCGGCCCCTTCATCCTCAACGGACGGTACGGTGCGGCGGTCGAATTTCCCGCGCTCACGGCGGGCGGGCTCTTCACCTCCATCGCACCCGTTGTCCTCGCGGCGGCCTGTATCGTCCTCGTCATGCGCTCGGCGGCGGCGCGGCCGCGCATTCCGTCCGTGCCCCCGGGCGACTTCATTGTCCTCATCGAGCAAGTAATCGGCCAACTCCAGCGCGCAATCCGCTTCGGCGAACGTATCAACCCCCACTACGAATGGCTCAATGTCGTGCACCTGTCCGACCGCATTATCGCCTTTGAGACGACCAAAGCATGGGTTGACCGCGTCGAGGCACGCCTTGAGACATGGTCGTGGGTAGGGTTCTTTTTCATCCTCTTCATTCTCGGTTTTCTTGCACTCTTCCTCGTATGACAGCCGAACCGCACAACCTTTCCCGATGGAAAACGGAAGCCGCCTCGTTTACCTTGCGCACCGCGGTCTTCACCGCCGCATGGTGGATCCTCGCAGAAGGCGATGTCGCCGACTTCGCCATGCCCGCGGCCTTCATTCTTTGTGCCGCCGCCTCATCGCGCGCACTCTGCCCGCCCCGCGCATGGCGCTGGCATCCTCTCGCCGTCGCACGGTTCGTCCCGTGGTTCCTGTGGAACTCATTCCTCGGCGGACTTGATGTCGCACTTCGCGCCTTCCGGCCTTCCATGCCGCTCAAGCCGGAGATCATCGAGCTGGATATCGAGGTCCCTGAAAAACCGGCCCTTCTTCTCGCATGGATCGTCAGTCTCCTGCCGGGCACCGCCTGCGTTCACCTCGGCGAAAGCACAATACGGATCCATGTCCTCGATACACGCGTCTCCACAACCGAAAAGACGCGCGACCTCGGGCGACGCCTGAGAAAACTGTGCGATTGACGCGCCCAGCCGACCTGTTTCTACCGCCGCCACTCAAAGAATCCGTCCACCGCCGCGGGATCGAAAAACAAGGGCGGCTCCGCGCCGGATTCGATGAAATAGATCCAGCCGCCGCGGGCATGACTATAGATCCAAGGATAAACGTCCGCACCGGTGAAGAGCCAGCCCAATTCGGGAGCCTCGTGCCCGAACCAGAATTCGCCGCCGCCCTGCCACGCCGCGTAGAGCCAGCCCAACTCCGCATGCCTGACCCACGGAAACTCGTCGCCGAAGAGATCGCCGAAAACAGGTGTATGCCACAAGCCGCTCCCGTAGTCCCTTACCTCCCCGAAAAACTCGACAAACCCTGCCCACGGAGGCTCCGCCACGGTCCATTCCGGCCGGTCGAGCATCGCGTTGAGTTGCAGAGCCCCGCGCGTGCGGGTGGTCGTCCCGGAGCCTTCCGGAAAATCCCACAGCGCCCAAAGTCCGTTCGCCGAATCCGGCACCTGTACGTCCATCCATTGACGAATCTCCGGTCCCGAGAGCACGCGGTTCCACACGCGCACCTCGGCGATCTCCCCTTCGAACGCGCGCTCTCCGCTCGCCGCCTCACCGATGCGGGCCGGATCGGCGGAGTTCACCGCAATCCCCGCACCTGTCTGCGGCCGCGGTGAATCGTCGATCGGGTAGCGAGCGTTGTGGGCCGTGCCGTTGATATAAAAAACCACCGGATTGGCCGCACCCGCATCGTAAGTCACCACGACGTGTTGCCAAGTGTTCAACTGAATGAGTCTGGGCGGACTGTTCGCCGCCGAGGTGCCGTTCACCGTCTCGGCGAAAAATACAAGACTGCGGTCGCCGTAGCGGTCGTGCTCGAAGCCATTGAGGAAAAAAATCGCCTTGGCCTTGTCGAAAATCCGCCCGAAGCCCGTGAAATACTCACCCCATCCGCGCGGGCGGATCCACGCCTCGATAGTGAACCGGTCACGCAAATCGAAGTCCGCGTGCGGCTCTGTCAATACCTCATCGTCCACGCCGTCAAAATCGAGAATAAAATCCGGCTCCTCCACCACTATGACCGTTACCCACGCACTGCCTTCCTGTCCTCCCGGTGTGGATACCGTATACGGAAAGCGATCCGCGCCGACAAACCCCTCCCTCGGCGTATAGAGCAGGCGGCCCCCGCTGAGCGGAGCAACCACCCCTCGCCTTGGTTGGCCGAAGTCCTGCAGAGCGACTTCGCCGCCCAACGGATCAAACGCGGCGTCGAGCACGGGCACCTCCACCGAACTGCCGCGGACAGTCGCCAACTGCGTATTCACCGCGCCCGGAGTCGGGTTCACGACGGTGAAGACACGGCGCAGCGTCCCCCCGCGCCCGTCCGAAAGCGTTACCCCCACGCGGTCCCGGCCTCGGTGCAGCGGATCCATTGTGTAGCGAAGGAACCCGTCGCCGTCGGCCTCCACCGTGCCGTGCGCCGGCCGGTAGACAGAGATGAGTCGCAGCGGATCACCGTCGGGGTCGGCTGCGTCCGCCAACGGGTCAATGACGGCGGGAAAAACATCTGTCACCATCTCCACATCCCCGCCGACGGGAGGCCGGTTCTCATTCGGCAGCGTAGCGCTTCCGTGAATACGTATCCGCCAGTTATTGAAGTCTCCCGATCCCTGCATCCCGGTGTCACTCACCCGAAAGCGCCATGTACCCGGCGAGGCCTCGCCCCAGTGCCGGACCGACATGTAGGTCCATGAGGTCGGCGAATTGCGGTGAAAATGCGGCTCGGAGAGAGTGGAGACGGTTCCGGCCGGCGATTCAAGCGAGATCACCAAATCTCCCCAATTGGAATGCGTGCTGATAAAATCAATCTCGACGTGTTCGACCGTGATATTCTCCGCCGTGGAGAAGGTTTGTGTGACTGTCCGGCCTTGGGTCAGGGATCTCTGGTTCAAGGGCACCGCCCGTGTGCCGGAGTCCACGGTCCTCCGCACGCCGACGGTCGCCGGGCTCCACTCCTGGGCCAGCGCGACCGCCGCACCCGCGTCCACGCGACCGAAGCCGTGCTTGTCGTGTACCCAGAAGCCCGCGCCGTTTTGCCGCCACTCCGGACTCTCATAGTCGGTGCGCACCGCCGTGCGGGCAAGTATGTGCTGGACGTCGCGCCAGTCCAGACCCGGATTCGCCTCTAGCATCAACGCGACCACGCCCGCCACCATCGGGGCCGCCGCCGACGTGCCGCTGAAATTGTAGGTCATATTCTCATTGGTGTACCCGCTCACACCGACATTGTCGGTCGTGAGGATGCCGGCCCCGGTGCCACGACTGGGTGCGGAGACGAACACGCTCGCCCCCGGCTCGCTGTATATCGCCGCCCGGCCGTCCTTCCCGAGAGCACCGACGGAAATAGTGTAGGGAAGGTTGTTGTATCCGTCGAAATCCGCGCGGTCTCCGTCCTGCGCGCTGTTGCCCGCCGCCCACACATAAATACTTCCGAGGCCGCCGCGTCCGAGCCGCGCGCCGTCACGGATCGCCGTGCGCGTGAGGGTGCCCGGACCACCGTAGCGGATAGGGCCGCCCGGGTCTTGTCCCGGTCCCCAGCTATTGTTGTAGACATGCACCTGATCGTGCGGAAACAGATCCAGATTGAAGCCGAGCGCCTCGGCAATCTCGCTGTCCGTCGCGCCGCCTCCCGGCGCGCCGCGCTGCCGAATGAGCCGGACAGCACCAAAACGGGCGTCATACGCGATCCCCGTACCGTAGATATCGTTGCGCGCGGCGGCGATGATGCCCGTGACCGCCGTGCCATGGGCTTCGCCCTCCTGCCGCGGAGTGGGATCGTCGCCACCGTCGAGTATATCGCGTCCAAAGTCCGCCGAGTAATTCGGAGCAAGGTCCGGGTGCGTGACCTCTGTTCCCGTGTCGACCACGACAACCGTCACCCCCGCGCCGGTATATCCCTGCGCCCAGGCCGCCTCGGCATTGATGTCCTTTCCCGGGGTGGCGCCGCGCTGGCCGATGCTGTGCAAGTGCCATTGCTCGGCATAGAGAGGATCCTGCGGCACGAAGCGTGTCTCCAAGGGCATCCGCACCTGCTGTTCGCTCCAGAGCACCGCCGGTTGGTAATCCATCGTCCGCTCGACCGCCGCGCGTAGATCCGCCTCGTCGGGGTGGGCCGACAGCGGACCTATGAACTCAAAACGGTGGATTCCCCGGACGTTGTCGACGGGTCCGCGGTAGAGTGCTCCCGCCGCACGCGCGACCTCGCGCGGGTCCGCGCCCTCCGCAATGTGCACCGCCCAGACCGCGGTCGGCTCCCCGCCAGGTGGTTCCGGTTCCGGAACTTCGACCGCCTTGGCCGCGGCAAATACGCACGCGAGCAGGAAAAAGACTAAGGAAACCCTCCGGGGCGACGGCTGCCGGATGCTGTGCGTGGACGGGTGCATGCGGTTAAATACGTTCATTCCGGAAACTCAGACGCGTTCGCTGCGAGAAAATTTCCCGTTGCGCCGGTAGACGCGGAAAAACAGCGGAATCGCTCCCCGCCGGCTCACGCGTTCACTGTGCAGGCGCGGAAATTCACCCGACCATTCGGGAAAGTAAGTGTCGCCACTGATTTCAGCGTCGACCAATGTTAAAACCAACTCCTCTGCCACGGGAAGCGACTCCTTGTAGATCCGCTCGCCCCCGCAAATCCAAACTGTCCGCCCTGCGGATTTCGCCGCCTCCAGCGCAGAAGGAAAATCCGGAAAACAATCCGGCCCCGAACGGGTCGTGGAGACGATAAACGGACGCCTGGAGCCGTCCTCAAGCGCACCGGTGGCGCCCAGCTCCTCAAAACACCGGCGCCCGAGCACAAGGCTCCCGTCGCGGGTCGATTCGAGAAAGTGATTCCAGTCCTCCGGAAGGTTCCATGGCAGGCGCCCGTTGCGCCCGATCACGCGGTTGCGGGCGACAGCGACAATGATCTTCACGGAGGCATCGGACGGATCCGGACTGGAGGCATTCGGTTTCATAAAAAGGCATCCGTCCGGAAAAAGACCGGCGCAGTCCTTAAGCGCCGTCGGAATTAGGACCGCTCGTCCACTCCGGAGGACCCATAAGAAATAACGGATTGCCGCACCCGCCGCAACCCGTGGCCCGAATTCTCATCCGGGCTTCTGGAGATCGCGGAAACTCCGCAAATCCCCCCACTCTCCGCCGCGCAGACGACGTGCGCCGCTTTGCCGTTTCCGGAAGCGATCTTCGTTCTCACGAAACCATCCCTCCACAAACCGCCCCGTTCCCAGAACGGCACCGGCAGTCATATACCGCACCCGCGCACGCAACTGCTCAAATATGCCCGGATGCCCGAAGCGCTTTTCAACGGCCTCCAGGATCTCCGGTGACACCCGACCGCCATCCGGCTTTCCGAAGCCCGCTGAAACGCCCCTTCCATACAGCAACAGCCGGTACTGCGCGACGGCGGAAGCTGCCTTCTCCTCCCCGCAGATCCGGCAAACACCCGAGACCGCCGCCTTCACCCCGGCCATCGCCTCGGAATAACCGCACCAACGATACTCCGCAGGATCCCGCACAATTCCCGCACGCACCGGGTTTAGGTCAATGTATGCAGCCACCACCCCGACCGGCAACCCCGTCCCTTCCACCAGCACACTCTTGAACCGGCCCGACCACAGCGTCCCGTGACGCCCGTGCGTACGGTTGTACCAAATCGAATACCGCTGCTTCAGTAGTTTCGCGAACATCGACAAATCGCACATCCGCCCGATCAGAAGATTCCGTATCTCTTCCCGCTCTGCCCCTCCGGAAGCCAGCGCCGCGCGGATCGTCTCCATGTCCAGCGCATGGGCACTCCGCTCCTTCCCTCCATAAAGCGCGTCGCAGCGCCGCAGCAACTCCGCGTCTTCGATTACGGGTTTCTCTCCCGGCACCGACACCAGAAGATGCACATGGTTGTCCATCACGCAGAACGTCAGCACCTCCACCCCGCAGAATAACGCCACTGCCCGCATCTGCGCACAGAACATCTCTTTCTCCTCCGCACCAAACAGCATAGCCTGCCCCGCCGTGCGCGCAATCACATGATACACCGCGTCACGCCCCGGCAACAATGCCCGCCGCACTCCAACCCGCATCTTCTTCCCTTCAAAATCTTTCATTCAGCCAACAAGCCAAAACTTCGCCCGCATGTCAAATTTATTAACCCGGTTTTTTATAATTATCTTTTTACCGGGTTGATTATCGTTGACGCAGCAGGAACAGTGACTTTGTACATACCATACCCCACCCCATACGTCATGCGCCGATCAGAGCAGCCCGAGCTCCATCTTGCCCTCTTCCGTGATCATGTCTTGGTTCCACGGGGGGTCCCAGACGATGTCGACGGAGGCTTCGGAGACGCCGGGGACTTGCTCGACTTTGTATTTGGCGTCTTGGGCGATGGCGGGGCCCATACCGCAGCCGGGGGCGGTGAGGGTCATGTCGACTTTGACGTCACAGCGTCCTGTATCGTCAGGCTCGGAAAGTTCCATCGTGTAAATGAGACCGAGGTCGACGATGTTTACCGGGATTTCCGGATCGTAGACTTGGCGCAGGGCATCCCAGACCGCGTCCTCGGAGGGCGGACCGCCTTCGTAGGGCGCGTCATCCGCAGCGGGGACAGCGGGCTTGGCGACCTCCTCGCCGAGCGCGTCGGCGTCTTTGCCAAGGATCTGGGCCATCCCGCCTTCCCATGTTACAGTGAAATTTCCGCCGAGCCGGTGGGTGATCATGACGCGTGTGCCCTCCGGGATGGTGACTTGATCGCCGTAAGGCACGATTGTCGCGGTGACTTCGCGGGAAAGGGTGCGTTCGTTATCGGAGGAGCGCATTTCTCAGATTCAAGCGTTGAGTGTTGATTCCAGATGCCGCCCTCAGGCGAGGAATTTGTCCGCCATGCGACCGCGCACATAGTTTTCGAGTGCTTCGTCGCCGAATTTCCCGATGACTTCCTCGAGGAATCCGAAAACCATCAGCTCATGCGCCTTCGCGCGGGGAATTCCGCGAGCGAGAAAGTAGAACAGATTCGACTCGTCGATCCGCCCGGTGGTCGCACCGTGCGAGCACTTAACGTCGTTTGCCTTGATCTCCAGACCGGGCAACGCGTTGCTCTCCGCGTCCTCGCTAAGCATAAGGTTGTTGTTCGTCTGGTAGGCATCCGTCTGCTGGGCACCCTCCTCCACAATGATGAGCCCGCTGAAAATCGTGCGGCTCTTGTCGAGCAAGGCGTTTTTGAAGAGCAGGTCGCTGCGGCTGTTCGGAGCGATGTGCGTCTGCAACGTGCGCTGGTCAAACTGCTGATCCCTGCGGGGAACATTGACCGAATACATCTCAACATTCGAACCACTGCCGAAAATCTTGCCATGGACCTCCTGCCTCGCCCGGCTGGACCCCACGTTCACAATAATGCTCTTCGCGTTTGTATCGCGCTGGGCATTGTTGGTGTTTAGCTGGAAGCTAAGTGTATTCGTGTTCCAGTCCTGGATGATCCGGTGGTTCGTTTCCGAGCCGTCTCCGGAAAAGACGTGCGCGTTGGAAATCACCAAGTGCTCCGTCTCCGCTGAGGCGGCGCTTTGAAATTCAACGAGCGTCGACTTCGAGTGTCTGCCGCTGACAAACAGCGTGTGCGGGAAGATCGCTCCTCCCGGCTGGCGCGTCCAATTGTAGACGACAAACGGCCGGTCAATCTCGACACCGTCAGGGACATAGAGAAAAACACCGCTGCGAACGAGGGCGACATGCAGCGCCTCGTATTTCTCCGAGCCGAGTTGCGGCGTCTCCTTCATGAAATACTTGCGCACAAGATCCCCGTGGTTGTTCAAGGCGTCACCGAGTGTCGTGAAGATGACACCCTTTTTCTCCAGCTCCGCATCCATGACGCGGGCGGCGGCGAGGTTGTCATCGACAAAAATCAACTGCCCCGCCGGATTCGCCACCGTGTCCGAGCGTTCGACCAAATCGTCAGCATCCGGCTTTTCGAACGGCGTGGGAACAAACCCGCCGATTTTCGACAAAGGCCGCAGGTCACTGAAGCGCCACGTTTCGTCGAACCGCGTCGGTGCCGGGCTTTCAAGAAAGCGCGTCCAATGCTCGCGCTGCATGGCCGTGAACCATGCGGGCAGCCCGCCGGAGAGTTCCTGCCGCGCGGCGAAGATCTCGGCGTCACGAATCGCACCTGTGTCGACTGAAAGAGTTTCCGTACTCATATTTCTATCCAATTTATTTTCCTGATTGCTTCCGGTCCTGAGTCCGCTCAACCCACACTACCTTCCATTTCGAGATCGATGAGGCGCTTCAGCTCCACCGAATACTCCATGGGAAACTCGCGGATGAGGTCATTGACAAAACCGTTGACGGAAAGAGACATCGCTTCCTCTTCACTGAGTCCGCGCTGCATCATGTAGAAGATCTGCTCCGCGCTGACCTTCGAGACACTCGCTTCGTGCTGCACGGTGTTGCGGTTGCCCCGGACGGTGATCGCCGGATACGTGTCCGTCCGGCTATTCGTATTGATGAGAAGCGCGTCACATTCGGTGTTGTTTTTGCACCGTTTGAGATGCTTGGGCATGGCGACGATCCCGCGGTAGGTCGACCGTCCCTGACCGATGGAAATCGACTTGGAAGTGATATTCGAGGTCGTGTTATCGGCTGCGTGCACCATCTTCGCACCGGTGTCCTGATGCTGGCCGTCGTGCGCGAGAGCGATGGAGAGCACCTCGCCCCGCGCACCCTCGCCGCGCATCACCACGCCGGGATACTTCATCGTGAGGCGGCTGCCGATATTGCAGTCGATCCACTTCACCTCGGCGTCCTCCATGGCGACGCCGCGCTTGGTGACGAGATTGAACACATTCGCCGACCAATTCTGCACGGTGATGTATTGGATTTTCGCTCCTTTGAGCGCGACAAGTTCGACGACCGCACTGTGGAGGGTGGTCGTCTCGAACTTCGGCGCGGTGCAACCTTCCATGTACGTCACCTCCGCCCCTTCGTCGGCGATGATCAGCGTCCGTTCGAACTGGCCGAAATTCTCGGCATTGATGCGGAAGTAAGCCTGGAGCGGCTGCTTTACCTTCACGCCCGGCGGAACATAGATGAACGAACCCCCGGAGAAGACCGCGCTGTTGAGCGCGCTGAACTTGTTGTCTCCGATGGGAATGACCTTGCCGAACCACTTGCGGAAAATCTCCGGGTGCTTCATGAGGCCCTCCGTCGAACCGACAAAGATCACGCCCTGCTTCCCGAGTTCCTCCTTCATATTGGAGTACGATGCCTCGGAATCGAACTGTGCTTCCACGCCCGCGAGGTAGGCGCGCTCCTTCTCGGGAATGCCGAGGCGCTCAAACGTATTCTTCACCTCTTCGGGGACTTCATCCCACGTCCGGCTCGGGCGCTGGCCCTTGGAGAGGTAATAGCGGATCTTGTCGAAGTCGATATTCTCCAGATCCTTCGACGCCCAATGCGTCGGCATTGGTTTGTCGTGGAAAATTTTCAGCGCCTTGCGCCGGAAGTCATGCATCCACGCATCCTCCTCCTTTACCCTGGAGATGTAGTCGACAGTCTCTTCGTTGAGGCCGACACCGGCGTCGAATTCGTAAGTGGTGTCGTAGTGGAAATTTCCCTGATCTCTTTCGATACTAATATCGGGTGTAGTTGCCATAGTTCTATTGCGTTCGATGTGAGTGTTCGCGTTCCGCGGAATGTCCGGAAGTGGGTCCGGGGCGGTTCAGGCCGAAGCGCCCGCCGGTTCGGCACCGACCGATTCATACCCTTTTTCCTCGAGTTCGAGGGCAAGTTCGGGGCCGCCCGACCGGACGATGGCACCGTCGGCCATGACGTGGACCTTGTCCGGAACGATGTAGTTGAGTAACCGCTGGTAGTGCGTGATGACGAGAATTCCAAGATCCGGGCCGCGCATTTTGTTCACGCCCTCCGCGACGATCTTCAGCGCGTCGATGTCGAGACCGCTATCCGTCTCGTCCATGATGGCATAGCGCGGTTTGAGCATCGCCATCTGCAGGATCTCGCAGCGCTTCTTCTCGCCCCCGGAGAAGCCCTCGTTCACCGACCGGGAAGTAAACTTACGGTCGATCTTCAATTCGTCCATGCGGGCATACAGCTCCTTGTAAAAATCGGGTGCGCGAAACGTCTCTCCCTCTTCCATGCGCGAGGTGAGCGCGGCGCGGATGAAGTTGGCAATCGTCACCCCGGGAATCTCACTCGGATACTGGAAGGCCATGAAAAGCCCCGCGCGGGCGATCTCGTCGGGCTCCATACCGATGATGTTCTCGCCGTCGAGAAGCGCTTCGCCACTCTCGACTTCGTAGTCTTCGTGACCCGCGAGCGCTTTCGCGAGCGTGCTTTTGCCCGTCCCGTTCGGCCCCATGAGGGCGTGGACTTCTCCCTTCGGTATCGTAAGGGAAAAATCCTTGAGGATACGTTGACCGGCTATGGAGACGTTCAGGTTTTTGATTTCAAGCGTGTTCATGGATTCCAATAATCGTTGCTGTTTTCTGGAAAAATTTCATGCGGAGGCCGCCGCGGCACCCACGGTTTCCTTCGACTTCACGGCCGACCGACCGTGAAAGTTCAATTCCAAACTGTCCGCCTCGTAACCCTCGGGGAGCAACTCTTTGAGCCGCTCCACAACATCCTCCGGCAAGTCGACATCGTAAATCCGCCCAGTGCGCCGGTCGTGGAAATGGGCATGTTCGGAAAGATTCGGACAATACCGCGTGGCATCGCGCTCGTGGTTGACCGCACGGACCAAACCGCACTGCACAAGGGTTTCGAGGCAGTTGTAGACGGTGGCCAGCGAGATCGTCGGGGCCATTGCCTTGACGCGCACGAACACCTCTTCCGCCGTCGGATGATCGCGGCGCGCGAGGAGGCTCCCGAAGATCAACTCCCGGTGTCGGGTGCCCCGCAGACCGTGCCGGGCCAGCGCGCCGTCGAGTAGATCTTTCGCGGCGCGGGGCAATGCGTGGTTGTGTCTGGTTGCCATATCAACTGGAACAGTAATTAGAATTATTCCAATTACAAGGGGCGCTCCTTGATTTGTGTCAAATTTTTTGCGGAAAGTGCCCGAGGGGGGACTCGAACCCCCACGCCATCCGGCACACGATCCTAAGTCGTGAGCGTCTACCAATTCCGCCACCCGGGCCCGGAAAACCACTCCACACCGAAGAGCGGAAGGTCCCGCTTCGGCAAAGTGCCGTGGTGGAGCCGATCGGGATCGAACCGACGACCTCCACAATGCCATTGTGGCGCTCTTCCAACTGAGCTACGGCCCCAAAACGGAAAGCGGAGAAGGCAAGCGGGTGGAATCCGGCGCGTCAACTCCTTTTCAGCGGGAAAATCCGGGATTCCGGGATTCATAGTCTTCCCGGCGGTGAGGCACCGTCGCGGGCGGCCTCGGCGTGGCGCAGGAGGAAACGTTCGACGGCCTCGGCTTGGGGGACGGGGGCGAAGCGGCGGCGGGCAAAGGGAACAGCGGCTTCGCCCGCGCGGCGGCGGGCAGCGGGGTCGCGGGCGAGGCGCAGGCACTCGTCGCGGAACGCGTCGAACGCGCCGGGCGGCAGGATGTAACCACTTTCACCCGGATCGCAGCACTCGACGGCACCCCGGCAATCGAAGGCGACGACGGGCAGCCCCATGGTCTGCGCTTCGATGAGGAAGTTCGGAAGCGAATCCTCAAGGGAGGTCGAGACGGCGACATCCGCCGCGCTGTAAAAAGGCAGCGGATCGGCGGAGAATCCGAAGAACCGCACACGCGTGCCGAGTCCGTTCTCCGCCGCCCAGCGCTGGCAACGGCGGCGCTCCGGGCCGTCGCCGACGAGCCAGAGGCGCCACGACAGCCCGGGATCGGCGTCGCGCGCGCCGCGCATAATCCGCAGAAGATCCATGTGCCGCTTACCGCGCCGAAAGGTGGCGACATTCAGAAAGAGACAAGCCTCGGCGGGGACGCCGTTGTCCTTCCGCGCCTTCTCCCGGGCGGCGCTTGCCTCCGTCTCCGGCCGCTGGAGAAGGACAGAGTTGTGCACGACGTGAACCCGTTCCGCCGCGACGCCGCGGTCACGCATGCGGCGCGCCCACCAGTTGCTGTTCGCAAGGACGCCGCGCACAACGCCCATCGACCAGTGGTGCAGGGGGAAGAGCGTCTTTCCGGTGCGCAGTGTGCCGATGACTGCTTTTTCCGGGAAGCGCCGCTGGACGAACCCGGCGTAGCAGTTGGCCGTCCGTCCCATGCAGAGGACGATCTCCGCCCCGCTCTCCCGCACGCCGCGCATTAGGCCCGGTGCCCAGAGCGGCAGGTGCCACGCCCGCGACTGGAGGTAATCGACGGGCATGCCGAGACGCGCGGGTTCACCCGCCAGTTCGCCGCCGGGCGAAAAAACGAGGAGGCGCACGGTGTGGCCGCGGTCGAGGAAGAACCGTGCAAGAAAGAGCGATTGGCGCTCGGTGCCGCCGACGCGCAGTTGATCCTGGAGAATGAGCAGGTTCATGCGTCGAGCCGGTAGTAGCGGGCAATCAGACGGCGCAGAATCGCGTCGCCGAAGAGTCGCCGCGCGAGAGGACCGCCGCACACCTGCACCCATCCGCCGCAGCGCACCGTGCCCGACCGACCGCGCCGCAGGGCCTTTAGCAACGCAGCCGCGGCGGCCTCCGGCGGCGGACCGGCTTGCAGGTGCCGCTCGACCATGCCCCACACGCGTGCGGACCGCCCGTCAGTCCCCTCTCCCGTCCGCTCCATGGCGGTATTGAAGCCGGTGTTGAAGTCACCCGGCTGAAAATCAATCACCCGCACCCCCGAGCCCCGCGCCTCGAGCATGAGCGAGCGCGTGCCCTGCGAGAGCGCCGCCTTGGCGGCATTGTAGGGAGCCATAAAGGGGATAGGGAACTCCGCCGCAAGTGACGACACATTCACGATCGCCCCCCTGCCCTGCGCCCGCATCGGCTCGAACACGCGCTGAGCGAGGCGTAGGGGCGCCAGTGCGAGCGACTCCATCTGTTCACGCAGCGCCTCCGGACCAACGGCGGCAAGCGGACCGAACACACCTGCGCCGGCGTTGTTGACGAGGATTTCAACCTCGTCGAGGAACGCGGCGTTTTCGCTCACAAACGCCTCCACCCCGTCCGCGGAGCAATCAAGGCGCAGCGGTTCGACACCTTCCGGCAAAGGCGCACCGGTCCGGCGCGTCGTCCCCGCCACCCGCAACCCTTCGGCGGCGAGCGCAGCGGCAAACGCGCGCCCCAACCCCGAGCGGGCGCCCGTCACCAAGACTCGCGCGCCTTTCCGGATTGTGCTGGCCATGGGCAAAGATTGAGAAACTAGATGGCACCCCGGTCGAGACAAGTTAATTGCTCCATGGAAGCACCCGCAGACAGCCCGATCCTCATCCTCACCAACGAGTTCGCCCCCGCCCGCGGCGGGATCGCGACTTACGTTGAGGAAACGGCGCGGGCGGCGGCGGAATCCGGGCGCGAGGCGGTCGTCTGGGCTCCGGGGAGCGCCCGCCCGCGCGACGCCCGGCAGCCCTTCGTCGTGCGGCGTATCGGGTTGCGCGGCAACCAGAACTGGCCGGACCGCCTGCGCCTCCGCCGCGCCCTCCGCCGTGCGGCGGTCAACTGGCCGCAGACCACGCTGTATTTGCCTGAACCCGGCCCCATCCGGCTGTGGCTCTACGCCGCGATTCTCGGGCTCCCGCGCCCCGGGCGGCTCGTGCTCACCTTCCACGGTTCGGAGCTGCTCTACCTCGGCGCGTGGCCGCACCGGCGCACCCGTCTCGCCCGGTTGTGCGCCCGAGCCGACCGCATCGGCGTCGTCTCGCACTTTGTCGCGGATTTGCTGGAAAAGACGGTGCCCGGCGCAAGCGCGAAAGCCGTCCTTGTCCCCGGCGCCCCCGCGCGCGTCTACGCAGATCTCGCCGCCGAGATCCGGAGCGGCGGCGAAAAAACGAACCTTCGCGAAGCCGACGACGCCCGCCCCTTCCGCCTTGTGTCGATTGGGCGGATTCATCCGCGCAAAGGTTTGGGACTCGCCGTCGACGCGATAGCCCGCCTGCCCGCCGACCTGCGCGCGCGCATCCGCTACGATATCATCGGACCGGCGCGGAAGCCCGCCTTCGCCTGCGAACTCAGCCGTAAAGCGCGGGACTCCGATGTGGCCCTGCATTTCCTCGGCACCCTTGAATCCCGCCAAATCGCGGGCGTTTTGCGGTCCGCCGACCTCCTTCTCTTTCCGAGCCGGGAACTGCCGAAAAGCGTGGAGGGCCTAGGTCTCTCCATCCTCGAGGCCGGACTCTTCGGCGTGCCGGCTGTCGCTACCCGCACCGGCGGCACCGTCGAAGCCGTCGAGGACGGCGAAACCGGCCTGCTCGTGCCGCCGGACGACCCCGCCACTTTTGCCTCCGTCCTCGAATCCTGCCTGCGCGACCCCGCATTGCGCCACCGCCTCGGCGCGCAGGCCGCCGACAGGATCCCCCGCCGCTTCTCATGGGAGCGGAATGTCCGGACGCTCTTCGCCTGACGCCGTCACGACGCACCGTCCGCCCGCCCGAGGTCCGGGACATCCACAACACCCCGTGTCAACGTCCTGCCTTGAAATATTTATCTCTTGGATAAATTATACCTTTTTTTATCTACGATTTCATTTATTTGACACAATTATTAACTCTTGGATAATTAAATGGACAGGCGCGCGGCTGGGCGGGACGCCGAGGCCGATGCGAGTGGTCCTTCGGTATCCGCGGGAACGCCGCCTTGCGTGTTGCCACGATGGAAATAATTCCCACCGTTGGGCGGTTCACGCGTATGTTTCGAAAATCCAAGATTCTTTTGATTACCGCAGGCCTTTCCACCGTTGCGGCATGGTCCGGTGCCGAAGCGCCTGCGACGGAGGCGGCGGACGAGGGCCCTGTCCTCCGCCTCGGCGAAGCCGTCCACCGCGCTCTCGAGCACAATCTCTCGCTCGGCATCGCCCGGCTGGAGCCGCAGATTGCGGCGGACGCCGAGGTGATCGAGGAAGCGGTCTTCGACTTCAGCCTCTTCGGGACGGCGGACTACACACGCCGCGACCGCCCGGTTGCCACGGACGTGACGGAAGGCACGGAGACGACAACGCGGCGCTATTCCTTCGGCGCGCGCCAGCCGTTTTCGACGGGCACCATCGTCACGGCGGAGACGGCGCTCGTCGAACGCGACACCAATGCCGAACAAGCGATCGGCACCCGCGACGCGGAATTCGCCCTTGGTCTGAACCAATCGCTCTGGCGGGGATTCGGGCGCGAGGTCAACCTCGCCCAGCTCCGCCGCGCGCGAATCGGCACGGAGACAGAACGCCTGCGCTTCCGCAACGCGATCCTCGACGTCCTTGCGCAAACGGAAACGGCCTACTGGGACCTCGCGTATGCATACCGCGACCGCGAGTTGCGCGAGTCGAGCATCCGCGTGGCAGAGTCGCTCCTCGAAGAGACGCGGGAGCGCGAGCGCCTCGGCCTCGCCACCCGCCTCGACGTATTGCAGGCGCGGGCCAATCTCGCCGAGCGGCAGGAGGACATTCTCTTTGCGCAACAGGAACTGGAAGCGGCCCACGACCGTCTGCTCATCCTCCTCGGCGCGCTCGACGAGTCACTCGCCCTCGACGCCACCAGCCGCGTCAGCGCGCTGCCGGAGGAATTCGCGGAGCCCCCGGAATTCTCGACTGTTTGGCGGCGCACGCTCGACCAGAACCCGGACACGCTCGTGCAGGAGGCCGTGGTCGAGCAGCGGCGGCTCGACCGCGTGGTCGCTCGCGACCGCACCCGCCCCACCGTCGACCTTTCCGCCGGGGTGGGCGTTCTCGGCGTCGACATCGACGACCGCTGGAGCGCCTACGACAGCGCCCTGAACAAGGACGGGCACTTCTGGCGGGTCGGCGTGCAGTTCAACATGCCGTGGGGGTTCGCGGCGGAACGCGCGCAACTCCGCCAAGCGGGCCGTCGTCTCGAGCAGGAGGAAATCCGCCTTTTCGATATCAAGCAGCGCCTGCTCGAGCAAACCCGGCGGGCGTGGCGTCAGCTCCGCACCAGCGAGGAGCGCCTGAGCGCGGCCAGCCTCACGCTCGAGCTGCAGGAAGAATCCTTCGAACAGGAGCGCAGCCGCTTTGAAACGGGCCTTTCCACCTTCCGCGCCGTCCTCGAGAGCCAGCGCGACCTCGACAACGCGCGCAACAGCCGTCTGCGCGCCGTGATCGAGCGCATCCGCGCGGAGGTCGATCTCCACCGCATCGACGGCACGCTCCTCGAACGCCACGGATTCGCCTGGGACGAAGTCGAGGTGCCTTAGCCGACGCCACGTCGCCGGAAGGCACGATTTTGCTTTCCTTTTCGGATCTAAGCCGCAAAACCCCAAAAGCTCAAGATGAAAAAACGTAAAAAGACCCGGGGATGGATCCTGCTCGGTATCGGTCTGGTGATTCTCGCCGCCGTCATTGGCGTAGCCTTGCGCCCGAAAGACCGTTCGCTCGCCGTCACTGTGCAGACGGCAGACCGGGGTGATATCACAAGCGTGGTCACCGCGGCGGGCAAAATCCACCCCGTTGTGGAAGTGCGGATTTCCTCCGAAGTCTCGGGCGAAATCATCAAGCTTCCGGTCAAAGACGGCCAGCGTGTCGAGCGCGGCGATATTCTCGCCCGCATCAACCCGGACACGCTTGAGGCGCAGGTGGCGCAACAGGAGGCCTCGCTCCGCGCCACACGCGCGCAGAGCGCTCAGGCCCGCGCCCAATACATGCAGGCGCAACTCGACCTGCGCCGCGTGGAGGACCTTTACGAGCGTGGCTTCGCCACGCGCGAGCAGCTCGACCAAGCAGAGACCCGCGTGGAAATCGAGCGCGCCTCGCATGAGGCGTCCGAATACCGCATCGAGCAACAGGAAATGCAGCTCAAGGAAGCGCGCGACCTGCTCGGCAAGACGACCATCCACGCCCCGATGAGCGGCACGATCACGAGGCTCAACGCCGAATCCGGCGACCGCGTCGTAGGCACCGGGCAGTTCGAAGGCACGGAGATTCTGCGCCTCGCCAACCTCGATGCCATCGAAGTCCGCGTCGACGTGAGTGAAAGCGACATCATCAACGTCAAGCTGGACGACCGCGCCTTCGTGGAGATCGACGCCTTCCCCGACGAACGCTTCTCCGCGCGGGTGACGGAGATCGCCAACACCGCCGACACCGCGGGCGATCGCACGCAGGAGCAGCTCACCACCTTTCTCGTCCGCATTCTCCTCGATGAGCCGCCGCCGGGTGTCCGCCCCGGCATGACCGCCACCGCCGACATCGAAACCGAGACGGTCACCGGCGTTGTACGCGTGCCCCTGCAGAGCGTCACGGTGAGAAGGCCGGACGTCGTGCGCTCGGCCCTCGGTGAGGACGCCGAAAGCAGCGGCTCCGCGGAGAACGCCGAGGGAAACGACACCCGCCGCCGCGGTCGGCGCGAAACCCTTGAACGCGTCGTCTTCATCGTCAAAGACAATGCAGCGGAGCTGCGCAAAGTCCGCACCGGCATCGCGGACACGCGCTACATTGAGATCCAATCCGGGCTCGACGAGGGCGAGACGGTTGTCACGGGCAGCCACAGCGTTCTCACCCGCGAACTGGAACACGGCAGCACGGTGCGCGTGGAGTCGCCGGAAGACACAACGGGCTTCGGCCGCGCACGCCTGCGGTCATGAGCACGACAGGCACAACCGCGCGCGCACGGCGGCCAATCATTGAGATCCGGGATGTGGAGCGCGTCTACGACCTCGGCAAGATCTACGTCCGCGCCCTCGACGGCATCGACCTCGACATCCTTGAAAATGATTACGTCGCGGTCATGGGGCCGTCGGGAAGCGGAAAATCCACGCTCATGAACCTCCTCGGCTGCCTCGACACACCGACCGCCGGGCACTATCTCTTTGAAGGCGAGGATGTCGCCGGGATGGATGACGACGAACTTGCCGACATCCGTAACCGCCGCATCGGTTTCGTTTTCCAGAGCTTCAACCTCCTTCCACGCGCGACGGTCCTTCGCAACGTCGAGCTTCCCCTCGTCTACGCCGGCATGGGCCGGGAGGAGCGCATCGAGCGCGCACGGGAGACCCTCGGAATCGTCGGTCTTTCGGACCGCGCCCACCACCGTCCCAACGAGCTTTCCGGCGGCCAACGCCAGCGGGTGGCCATTGCGCGGGCACTCGTCAACAACCCGTCCGTCATCCTCGCCGACGAACCGACAGGCAACCTCGATTCCCGCACCGGCGAGGATATCATGGTCATTTTCGAAAGCCTCTACCGCGCGGGCAACACCCTCATTGTCGTCACCCACGAAGACGACATCGCCCGCCACGCCCGCCGCGTCGTGCGCCTCCGCGACGGCCGCATCGAGAGCGACGAACCCGTCGAACGCCCCGCCCCTGCGGAAAACGCCCTCCGCTGATCCCACGCCCGCCCGCCATGCGCCGTTTCTTCACCGAATTCGCGGAAAACGCCCGTATCGCGGCGGAACAGATCGGCGCGCACAAGATGCGCTCCCTCCTTACCGCGCTCGGCGTTATCATCGGCGTCATGGCTGTCACGCTCATGGGCACGGCCGTCAACGGACTCGACAAGGGATTCTCCGACAGCCTCGACATGCTCGGCACCGACTTGCTTTACGTCGAGCGCTGGCCGTGGGGCGGCGCGGGCGACGACTGGATGCGCTACCGCAACCGCCCTACCTTCCGGACGGATTACGCGCACCAACTCAACGAGATCATCCTCGACACGCCGAACTCCGCTTTGGAGGCAGCCGTCCCCTGCGCCCTCTCCTTCCGAGCCATCCAACGCGGCGGTGAATCCGTATCCAACGTCTACATCGTCGGCACGACGGCGGCCTACGGCTACGTCAACCGCGCCGACATCGAATTCGGCCGCTTCTTTAACGACACGGAGTACGCCTCCGGTCGTAACGTGATCATTCTCGGATACGATGTCGCAGGAGCCCTCTTCGAAACGGGACGAGAGACCGCCATCGGGCAGGATGTCCGTATCCGCGGCCTGCGCTACGAGGTGATCGGTGTCTTCCGCCGCCAGGGTAGTTTCCTCGGCTTGCAGAGTTTCGATAACCAAGCGGCCATGCCCCTGCCCGCCCTGCGCCGCTTCGAACGCGGCAACTGGCACACCCATATCCGCGTGAAAATGCGGCCCGACGCATCCATACACGAGGCCCGCAGCGAACTGGAAGGTGCCATGCGCCGCATCCGCGGCCTCCTCCCCGGCCAGGAGAACGATTTCGAGATCAACCAGACAGAAATGCTGGAAGACACCATCGGCAACGTAAAGACCCAGATCGCGCTCGGCGGCTTCTTCATCACCGGACTAGCGCTCTTCGTCGGCGCCATCGGCATCATGAACATCACCTTTGTGAGCGTGCGCGAGCGTACCCGCGAAATCGGCACACGGAGGGCGCTCGGCGCGCGGCGCGGCACCATCCTCGCTCAGTTTCTCATGGAGGCGGTGGGCATCTGCCTCATCGGTGGCGCGGTGGGCCTCGCTCTCACCGTTGGGTTGAAGTTTGTTTTCGGCGCCGCTGTTCCCGCGTTTCCCTTCATTCTTTCGCCGCAACTCATCGTCGCGGCGGTCGTCGTCTCCATCGCAACGGGCATTCTATCCGGTTTCGTCCCCGCTTTCCAGGCCTCGCGCCTCGACCCCGCCGAAGCCCTGCGCCATGAATAACCGCCCCCGCAACGGGCCCGGTTCGGCCGGACGCATCCATTTCGCCGATACACTGCGTCTCGCCGCCGCCTCGCTTGGCGGGAACCGGCTGCGCTCCTTTCTCACGATTCTCGGTATCGCCATCGGGGTCTTCTCCGTCGTGGGGGTAATGACGGCGCTCTCCGCCGTACGGCAGAGCATTGACTCGGGCCTCGCCGTGCTCGGCGCTAACACCTTCCAGGTGATGCGCGACAACCCGGACATCCAGATGGGCGGGGTGCGCAGCCGGTGGCGCGGACGCCCCAACATCACTCCGCGCGAAGGCTTCGCCCTCGAGGCAGCCCTCGCCGCCGAGGGGCTCGCCGTGACAGCCAACGAGGCGCAGGGCGGGCAGCGCGCGCAACTCGGCGACCGCCGCACCTCCCCGCGTATCCGCATTGTCGGTACAAATGAGCATTATATCGCCGCCAACAACCACGAGATCGCCTATGGGCGCAACCTGTCCTCAGCCGACACCGAGTTCAACCGGGCCGTCGTCATTATCGGGCGCGAAATTGAAGAGGCGCTCTTTCCCGGACTCAATCCAATCGGGGAGCGCATCCTTCTCGGCAACGCGGCATATGAAGTCGTGGGGGTGCTCGGAGAGCGCGGCACGCGCTTCGGCTCCTCCCTCGACAACCTTGCTCTCATTCCCTCGACACGGTTCGTCGCAAACCACTGGCACCGCTGGCGCACGATGAATATCACGGTGCAGGCACCCGACATGCTCACCATGCGCGCCGCCATCGAATTCGCCGTCGCCGAGATGCGGGTCATCCGCGGCCTCGCCCCGGAAGATCCGAACAACTTCGACATCTTCACCAACGACGCCCTCCAAGATGCCTTCGCGGAAATCGCCTACATCGTCGGTATCGGCGGTCTGCTCATCAGTGCCATCGCCCTTGTCTGCGCCGGTATCGGTATCATGAATATCATGCTCGTGAGCGTGACGGAGCGCACCCGCGAGATCGGCGTGCGCAAGTCCATCGGCGCGCGCCGCCGCGACATCCTCACGCAGTTTCTTCTCGAAGCCGTCTTTCTCTCCGAGTTCGGAGCCGTCATCGGTATCCTCCTCGGCTTCGCGGCGGGCAACGCCGTCGCCGCCGCCATCGGTGTGCCCATGATTATTCCGTGGTTCTGGATCGGCGTCGCCGTGGTCGTCTGCTCGTTCATTGGCATCGCCTTCGGCTTTTTCCCCGCCCTGCGCGCCGCCCGCCTTGACCCCGTGGAAGCCCTGCGCTACGAGTGAGGCCTGTCCGCGCCCTGCCCGAACCCGAAGCCGCGCCCATCCAACCGGAGTCAGCCGCGCTCCCGGCGCTTCTTCTCTTTGTCCACATAGAGCGTCACGTGCGCCTCCTTGTCTCCGAGAATTTCCTTTGCCCGCCGGATCGCTTTCGCCGTTGAGAGAACCGGATTCTCCCCCGACTCAGGGATGAAGTTCTCCACGCTCAGAACGACCATCATGGGAAGTGCCGCAAGTTTGGCCTCAAGCGTCGAAAAACCGGCACAAGCGGTGCCGGACAGGGATTTTTCGCCCGGACCGGCGAAAAGGTTGTCCATACCCCGGATCTCCGGGGAAAGTGGAGAGCATGAACGCCGGTCCCAGTGAAGAACCCGCGCCGCCCGAGCCCGCCGAATCCCACACCGCCGTGTGGATTCGCGGGCTCGCCCTCATCGCGGGCATCGTCGTTCTTATCGTCCTCGCGCGCACCCTGCCGGTGGGGAGCTGGATCGCGGAGTTCAACCACCTTGTCGCGGATCTCGGGGCGGCGGGAGTCCTTGTCTTCATCGCGGTCTTCGCGGTGGCGATGGTCCTCTTTGTGCCGGGAACTTTCTTCGCTCTGGGAGCGGGGTTCGCTTTCGGCCTCGGCTGGGGAATGTTCGCAGCGGTCTCGGGGGCTACGCTTGGTGCCACCGCGGCCTTTCTCATCGCCCGCTATGCCGCCCGCGACTGGGTGCGGGGCTGGACGCGGGAGCGGCGCCGTCTCAAGGCGCTCGATCGCGCCGTCGCGCGCAAGGGCTGGCGGGTTGTGGCACTGCTGCGGTTGTCACCGGTCTTTCCCTTTCCGGTGCTCAACTACGTCCTCGGGCTCACGGGAGTGCGGCTCGTTTCCTACGTGGCCGCCACCGCCGCGGGCATCCTTCCGGGCACATTTTTGTATGTGGCTATTGGCTACGCCGGGCGCACCGGTCTTCAACCCTCGCCCGAACCGGGCGACCAATTGCGTCTCGTCATCCTCGGGGGCGTGCTCCTGCTCACTCTCGGCATAACAGTTTACCTCACCGCCTACGCAAGGCGGGTGCTGCGCGCCGAAGAGGGCTGGGCGGAAGCTCCCCCCGGCGGCGGAGGATGACACACGGTTCCAGTCAATCCTCCCCGCGCAGCACTACCGCCATGGACTCGGCGAGCCGCTGCAGCAAGTCGCTCTTTCCGAGGGCGAGCGAGACATAGTCACCAAGCTCCCACGTACCGTCGGCGTCGAAGTGAAAACGCCGGGGCGCCTCCCTGCGCCCGCGCGTCCATGTCCACGCCGCCTCGAGGCGGATACCGCCGTCCTCCGCCGCGTCAAACCGGTCGATGGAGACGGACACGCGCCCGAGCGTCCCCGCGCCCTCGCGGGGCGTGTCGATGCCGAGCAGGCGCAGGTGCGCCCGCAGCGTCTCCCGCGCCTCGTCGCCGAATGGCTCGCTCCAAAGCCGCACCGCATTGTAGTCGATCTCGGCGTCGGCGCGGCGCACGGCGATCTTGCGCCCGTCGAGAAACGCCGGCACACGCAGCGAGTCCACGCGGACGGAGGGTGCGTCTTCAGGGAGGGACACGTCCTCAGCCGGACGCATCGTGTAGAAGCGGCCGTCGTCTTCCACGGGCCGGAACGGCACGCACGCGCCGGTGACCGCCAGAAGGCAGACGGCGAGGCAAAAAACAAATACGCGGCGGCGGGCCGCCGGAGACTTCACGCAGGGGGGGGAGTTCATCTTCGCTGTTCCCTTCCGGAAAGGATGGCGCCCGGATTGCGCTCAAGGTATTCGGCCAGCTCCCGCATGGCGCGGGCGGCGAGCGTGAACTCGCGCATGGCCTCGGCAAAGGCGGCGCGTGCCGGCGAGTCCGGCGAAACCGCCCCGCCTATCGATTCGGCCATCTCTTCAAATGTATCCATGGCCAGAGCAAGGCGTTCCATCAGCGCCCGAGCGTCGTTGGCGACAGGGCCGGCGTAGTCGCCGAAGTTGTCCGCCACGCGCCGGAACGCCACCATCGTCTCTTTCGCTTCGTCAATCAACTCCTCCAGCGAACCGTCTCCGGCAAACTTGGCCACGGCGTCGGCGGCGGCCACGAAAGAGCGGCTCAGCTCCGGACCGTCGATGCCCGCAACAAGGGTGTTGGTGTTTTCCAGCAGATCCGCCAGCGACCGGTTCAGCGCCTCGAAATCAATCGACCCGAGCCGCGCGAACAGCTCGGAGGTCGTCGTGCCCACGCGGGCCATGACCGAGGGCGAAGTGGGTATCTCATTGTATTCGGCGTCTTTCTGGTGGGTGCGGTACGGCGTCTCCGGGTCGTCGAAGTAATCCAGCTCGACGAACAATTGGCCCGTGATGAGGCTCTCCAATTGCAGGCGGCCGCGCAGGCCCGCCTTTACCAGTTCCTCCGTCTGCCGACGGTCGCCGAAATCCACTTCCACGCCGAGCACGTCGCGGATGCGCCGGGTGTCCACCCGCCCGAAAACGGGAATAGCGGCGGAGTCGGCGCGCTGGTTGTAGCGGATGCGGATGTCGCTGACCTGCCCGATGGGCACGCCGCGGAATTTCACCGGCGCGCCCACCGAGAGCCCGTTCACCGACTCGTCGAAGTAGAGGACAAACTCTTGGTCCTGCGCGAACAGACGCATCGAACCAACCGTCAGGATGGTGCCCAGCGCCAGCAGCACCGCCCCGATCCCGAAGGCTCCGATCAACACGTATTTCCGTTCACGCCCCATTATTTTTCAGCCCGATGAGGGGTGAAGCATGCGAAGCGCCCGCGCAACGTAAAACGCACTGCCCCGCCCACTCAGGCCAGCATCCGGACCCCCGCCGGGACCGGCTCGCGCGACCGCAGCGGATAGCGGTAGATGTCACCCGCGAAATTGCGCAGGACAATTTCGTCGTCGTTGATCTCCTCGATATACTCGGGGTTGACGGGGATCTTCCCGCCCCCGCCCGGCGCGTCGATGACAAACTGCGGCACGGCATAACCCGACGTAAAGCCGCGCAACCCGCGGATGATGTCGATGCCTTTGCGCACATCGGCGCGGAAGTGGCGCGAGCCCATGATCAGGTCGCACTGGTAGAGATAGTACGGCCGCACACGCATGCGCAGAAGGCGGTGCACCAACTCCCGCATGGTCTCCAGATCGTCGTTGATGCCGCGCAGCAGCACGCTCTGGTTGCCCAGCGGCACACCCGCGAAGCTCAGCCGCTCCGCCGCGTCATACAGCTCCTGTGTGCATTCGCGCGGGTGGTTCACGTGGATGCTCATCCACACCGGACCGTGACGGCGGAGCAGGTCCTGCAACTCCGGCGTCACCCGCTGCGGCAGAAAGACCGGAATGCGCGAGCCGATACGGATGAACTCCAAATGCGGGATCGCCCGCAGACGCCCCAGCAGATAGTCGAGCTTCTTGTCGGAGAGCAGAAGCGGATCGCCCCCGCTCAGAAGTACGTCACGGATCTCCGGATGCTCTTCGATGTAGCGCAGCGCGTTCTCGTAGTTGGGGTGAAAGTCGTGTCCCTCCGCATTGGAGACGAGGCGGCTACGCGTGCAATAGCGGCAATAGGCCGCACACATGTTCGTGACGAGGAAGAGACACCGGTCCGGATAGCGGTGGACCAACCCGTCCACGCCCATCGCCGTCTCCTCTCCCACGGGATCGAGCAACTCCTCCGGCGACACGTGCATCTCTTCTCCGCGGGGAATGAGCTGTTTGCGGATCGGACAATCGGGGTCGTCCACGTCGATCAAATTAAAAAAGTAGGGCGTGATCGCCAGCGCCAACTTCTTGTTCGCGTGGGCGCAGCCCGCCTCCTCTTCCGGCGTCAGGTCGATGAAATCGCGCAGACGCTCTACCGTCGTCACACGGTTGCGCAGCTGCCAGCGGTAGTCCCGCCATTGCTCCGCGGGCACGTCCGCCCAGTAGCCCTGCCCGCGGTACCAGTCCTGCGGTGCTCTACTCTCTCTCATACAAAAGTCTCTCCGTTTTCGTCGGGCGGAAGATCCCTCCGCCAAGCATTGACATATTCTAAAATCAGAATAATTTACGAGTAGAAACAATGCGCGGTTCTCCGCGGACGTCAAGACACACACCCAAATTCCAGTGATGCCAAACATGAGTGAAAGCGACCGCGATCTGCTCGCGAAACAGCTCTGGACGATCGGCGACCAGAACCGTCTCCGGCTGCTCGCGCTGCTGCCGCATTGCCCGGATGCGAAGGAGCCGATCAACGTTTCGCGCCTCGCCGCCGAACTCAACCTCAGCCAGCCGACGGTTTCCAACCACCTCGCGCGCCTGCGCACGCTCGGCATCGTGCGCCACCGCCGCCTCGGGCGGGAAGTGCACTACTGCATCGACCAAGAGGTCGCGCGCACCATTCTCAGGCGCCTGGAAGACGCCCTGAAGACGCGGGAAGCACCGGCCCGTTCCCCCGAAAACGTAATCGCTCAGGGCTGAAAATCGTCGAGAAGATCGAGAATCCAGCCGAATCCGCCGCGCCAGTCGACACCCTCGAGGGCATAATTAAGCCGGATGGAGACGGAATCCGCGCGGAGATCGGCGGTGCGGACGCCGCCGGACGCACGGATGACGGCAGGAAAGTCAGGCGTGTCAGGATCGAACAGACGGACAGAATAGGCATTGAGCGGAATCCCCTGCTCAAGGGCCTCGGAGAGCTTCTGCCGCACCCCGATGCGCGGATCGTCGGCGATGCCGGAGAGTACCTGCGCGCGGAGTTCCGGGTCGAGGAGGCGGATGCGGGCCGTCGTCCCCGGCGACATCTCGAGCCAGCCCGCCATCGGCAGAAACCGCCCGCCCTCGAATCGCACCGGAATACGCCCGGAGAGCCGACCCTCGACGGAATATCGGTCGTCGGGAAACAACTCCGCGACGGCGGCGGCATCGACATTGTCGACGACAAGCGTCAGGTCGCCGCCGAAGCCTTCGAGCGGGTTGAGGGCCGCGGGCTCAAGGCGCGCCGTTCCGCCGAGCACATGCATGCTCAGCTCGCGGATTTGAAAGCGGTGCGGCAGCGGCCAGTGCACCCGCAGGCGCAGGTCGCGCAGGACGAGATCGCCCGCCGTCACCGACGCCGCCCGCACCTCCTGCTCACTCTCCATCGCGGGCAGCCCCACCCATTGCATAGCGATACCCCCGGACACCCCGCGGAACCGCGCCGTGCCGGCCGCGAGAAACGACATATCCTCAAGAACCGCCACGACCGCCGCGCGCGCGTCGATGCTGTCCGTCCCCGAAGCACGCCCGCGCAACCGCAGGGTCCCTGTGATGTCCGTGACCGGCGGCGCGGCGCCGAAAAGAGCGGCAAGGCCGCCCGCGACCGCGCCCGGCAACTCAAGGTCCCAGTCAGCCTCCCATGGTCCGGCGGCGGCGCGGCGTGCGAGAGAGCCCCCGCCGAGCGCCCTGCCGCCGTGGTCGGCGAGGGTCCAGTTTGCCGTCGTCGCGTCTCCTTCCAAGAGGGCGGTTGCCGCCAGCCGTGCCACGGCGCTGCGGTCGTCCGGTCGTGCGAGCGTCGACGACACCTCCACTGCGGTCCGTTCACCGAATAACTCCCGCGCCTCGACGCGCGTCCTCGTCAGCGCGGCGGCGGGAAAGCGGTGCCAACGCAGCGGCGTGGCGGTCACGTCCGTTTTCACACCCTCGTGGCGCACACGCAGAACAAATGGATCCACCGGCGCTTCCTGCCAAACAACCGATTCGAAGCCGATTTCACCCTCGACCGCAGACTCGTGCCAAACAGCCCGCGGCGTGACACCGAGGCGCGCCGTCGCCTCCAACGAAAGGTCATCTCCGACACGGGCCGAGACGGCGGAGGTTTCCAGCGAGAGCCCGGCGGCGGCGGCGTAGGTGCCCGACAATCCGCCCCGGATCCCCGAAACCGCCGTCCCGTCGAAGTCAAAACCAAAGTCCTCGAACTCCACTGAAAATTCCGCTGCGAGGTCCTGCACATCCGTTCCCGTTGCCGCGCCCGACACATGCAAATCGCCGCGGAATCCGCCCGCCGGCGACTCCGGATCGAAAAACTCCAGCCACGTCCCGAACATCCCGCCGGGCAGGCGGAGGCGCCACCGCGCTTCCCATCGATCCCCCTCGTGCCGACGCGCAAGCGTCCCGCCGCCGAGGGCTTCGTTGTCCGGTCCGAAGAGATCCCACGCCCCGCGAATGCGCCCGCCCTGCAAGTGGCCCCGGAGGGCAGCGT
Organism: Opitutales bacterium; assembly: GCA_007134215.1. GTDB lineage: Bacteria > Verrucomicrobiota > Verrucomicrobiia > Opitutales > Oceanipulchritudinaceae > SLLG01. The sequence goes on from SLLG01000099.1 coordinate 43,058, forward strand.
GCGCCAGCGGTCCGCGATCGGCGGCGCGCGCCGCCGTCGTCAAGACCTCAAATTCCTTCGATACCCCCAACGGCGACTCCACTAGGAACCGCGTGTCGAGAAACAGGGCCTCCGGATATCCGTCCCACCGCAGAGGACTCACCTCACCGCGCAAGAGCGTCTCCTCGTTCTGCAACCGCACGGCGAACGGATCCATGCCATGCCCCGCCGCGCTCACCCCGCGCAATCCGATCTCCCCCTCCATCGGAGAGGTCCACCATTCCACGCGCGGGGCAAGGCTCAGCCGCAGACCGATCTCGGCCGCGCCGAAGCCTTCCGCACCGGCGGATATTTTCGGCATTTCCAACGTCGCCCGCTCCGTCTCCGCGGAGTAGAAAAGCGACACTTGCTCCGGCTCGAACCACCAGCCCGGCCCGCGCGCCGCAAAGCTGTTGATGCCGAAGGACAGGTGGCTCACCGCCTCGGGTCCGAGCTGAAAACCGAGCACGAGCGACGCGAACCGCGCCTCCAGATCCTCGGCACCGTAGGTGAAATCCCGCGCCTCGATGAGTCCACCTCCGCGCTCGAGCAGGTCGCCGCGTGTCTCCACCGCCGCTTCCCACAGAATCTCGGGCAGCCGCGCCTCCGCCCCGGGCGGGAGCCAGCGGTCCGGATGCACGTCCACCGTCGGCGGAGACAGGCGCCGCAGCCATTCCACGCCGTCCACCACCGATCCCGCGAGACGGAGCGTGGCGCGGTTGCCCGCCGGCGGCAGCGTCACCTCGAACCGCTGGAAGAGGTGCGGTCCCTTGAGCCGGAAAAATCCCTCCGCTCCCGATTCATCCCGGCGGAAGAACAGGTCAAAATCCATCTCTTCGGCGACATCGCCGTAGACTGCCATCAACCGCCCGGAATCCGCGCCCGCCCGCCCCACCGAAACCTCCCGCAGCCGCGACAGGAGCAACGGCGTCTCCCACAGCACGCCAGGATGCGGAAGCGGCGGCGGCACCCACGCCTCCGCGACTTCCGGCGGGCGCGGCGGCGGTGCCTCCGGCTCGTCCAAGTCGTCCGGAGCGGGGGGCTCAACAAAGACATTTTCGCGTAGCCATGCCTCCAAAGCGCCGACATCCACCGAGAGCGCCGGCTCCAAAAAATAGACGCTCTCCAGCCTTCCGTTCCACAGCCCGCGCAGGGTGTACTCGAGTTCGAGCCGCCGCCAGGCCACATCCGTCCCGGCGTAGCGGAACCGCGTCTCCCCGAGCGCGGCGCCCCGCGCATCCGCGCGCTCGACCGACGTGCGGACGGGATGCCCCGTGAACTTCGCGCCCTCCCGCTCGATCCACCGCCCGGCAAGCCACGGCACGCCGTGCAGAACCACAAAATACCCCAATCCGCAGAGAACCGCCACGGCGGCAATCACCCTCGCAAGCCATGCCCGCGGCGCCCGGCCCGTCACACGATTGGTTTCCGGCATCGGCGCGTCCGGCTCAGTTCTCCCGGAGGCCTTCCGCCGAGATTCGTGGAGGATCAAAGAAGGAATTGAAGACCCCGGGGTTCATTTCGGCACGCTTCAGGCGCATTTCCGAAACCCGATCGCCGTTGCGGAACCGCTCCACCCGCATGGCCACCCACACGTCATTCACCTTCTCGTAGTCATAAAAGCGCGACTCCATCACCACACGCTGCCCGTCGACATAAGAATAGGTGCGTGTGAGGTACTCTTTGAAGGTCCGGGGTTCGATGAGAATCTCCATCCGGTCATCCCCTTCCGTGATTTCGACCACGTAATACTGCGCGCGGCCGATCCGCTCCGGCGGAGCAAGGCGCATTTGCTGGCCCTCGCGCGGACCCGCCACCAGCGGGCTGTCGAAGTCGCGGTCACTCTCAAAGCGGAACGCCTCCTCCCCTTCCATGATTTCGAACATCACCGGCGTGCCGTGGCGTTCGAACAACCGCCATGTTTGCTCCCCGTTGTGCGCGATGGTCAGATCATTCTGCACGTGCCGCAGGATGATGCGCTTGTAGTGGGGACGCTTCTTCACGAGGGCCACCTCGTAGGTCTCACCGCCCTCTTCCAGCGTGCCGAACACACGCAGACTCTGAATCTCCGCGAGGTTGTCCGCGCCGCCGTTAGCGTCGATGTACCCCTGCCGCACTTCCTGAAGGTCCGTCAAAGTGGCCTGGCCGCTCAGCAACGGAGCAAGCCCGATTAGACAGACTACAGCGGAAAAACCACGGCGGAACACGTTTCTCATGACAGGACGGGAATTGGGATCAAACGACATCTGTCCCCGGAGCATGGGCCCGGCGGAGGCCATTTCAATCCTTTTGCGCGGTCCCGGCGACGGCAAATCCACTTCAACCCCCGCAATTCCGCGCGTTACGGCCAATTCTGCTTTGACAAGTCTCTCAGGTCCTTGGATTTATCTGACCAAAGATCCGCCTCCGGCGGATTATCCAATTTCCTCAAAGGCATCACCTTGGGCTTCTTTTCAAACGACATCGGAATCGACCTCGGCACCGCCAACACCCTCGTCTTCGTACGCGATAAGGGCATCGTTCTGCGGGAACCGAGCGTCGTCGCCATCAAGAACGACACCCGCGAGGTCATCGCCGTCGGCGAAGAGGCGAAACGTATGCTGGGGCGCACTCCGCTCGACATCACCGCACTGCGGCCGATGAAGGACGGCGTCATCGCCGACTTCGAAATTACCGAGGCCATGCTGCGCTTTTTCATTCAGAAGGTCGGCAACAACATGCGCTTCGTCCCGCCGCGCGTCGTCGTCGCCGTGCCCAGCGGCATCACCGAAGTCGAGCGCCGCGCCGTGCGCGAAAGCGCGATCCACGCCGGTGCGCGCGAGGTCCGTCTCCTCCAGGAACCCGTCGCCGCCGCCATCGGCGTCGGCATGCCCATCGAAGAACCCACCGCCAACATGATTGTCGACATCGGCGGGGGCACCACCGAAGTCGCTATCATTTCTTTCTCCGGCGTCGTCTACACCAAATCCATCCGCGTCGGCGGCGATGAACTCGACGCCGCCATCATCAACTACATGAAGCGCGCCTACAACCTCATGATCGGCGACCGTACAGCCGAGGAGATCAAGATGAAGATCGGTTCCGCCGCGCCCCTCGACGAAGAACTCACAATGGAAGTCAAGGGCCGCGATTCCGTCGCCGGGCTCCCCAAAACCCTCCACATATCCTCCCAGGAGATCCGCGAGGCCCTCAACGATACCGTCTCCTCCATCGTCGAACTCGTGCGCAACGCTCTCGAACGCTGCCCGCCCGAACTCTCCGCCGATCTCGTCGACCGCGGCTTCATCCTCGCCGGCGGCGGCGCCCTCATCCGCAACCTCGACCAGCTCCTCAGCGACGCCACAGGCCTTCCCGTCATCGTCGCCGAAGATCCCCTTTCCGCAGTCGCCAAAGGCACCGGCCTCGTCCTCCAGAACCTCCACTGGATGCAGAAAAACAAGCCCTGAGGTCAGCGCCCAACGAACGTTGTCGGCAGTAATGCTTTGAAGACGCTGGGCGTCTCACCCCCGCTCCGCAATGGGTGCCTCCACCCGTCCTGCACGGCGTCCAACGTCTGCGAAGGCCATCTCTGCATCTTTCAGCACCTCAACCGGTCGCGCTCCGGGCGGCCTGCCCACGCGCGAAAGCGCATCCGCCCCCGCTCCCTCCCGCAGCCACGCCTCCGTCCCCAGCGCTTTGCCACGCGTGAAAAACCGCGCCCGCAGGCGCAGCAACTCGTGCGCCTCCAGCTCGCCACCGGCCGCAGCCGCTTCCGCCAGCACCGCCGGGTCGATCCGACCGCCCGTCCCGTCGCGCTTCGACGCCGCCCCCTTCCCCAGCATCAGCAGGCGGTAGCGCGCCAGCGCACCCTCCTCGCCGCCCTCACCCGGAAAGCAATCCGCCAGCGAGCGCCGCAGCTCCGCGTCCGCGCCGCACAGCGCCGCCGCATACCCGCTCCAGCGGTAGTCTTCCGGCAGCTCCGCCAAGCCCGCCCGCACCGGATTCAGGTCGATATATGCCGCCACAAGACCCACCAGCCACGGCACGTCCTGCACCAAAACGCTCGTGAAGCGCTCCGCCCACAGCGTCCCCACCGTGTCATACGTCTTGTTGAACCACA
>SLLG01000191.1 GCA_007134215.1 Opitutales bacterium
CCCATGTCGCGCGTGACCGGCGGCGGGATGGAGATCTCGTCAATCGTCCCGACCGCACCTTCCGGATCGTCGAGCGACTCACGGTAGTAGACGTTTTTCATCCGGCAGAGCATCCGCCGGTGTGTCTCGCGGCCCGAGGTCACCGTGTTGCCCTGGCTGCCGTGCCGCCAGTGGTAGAGCGCGTGGAACGTCGGCACCACCCCGATCTCGAAGCGGCGCAGGAAGCGAAGGTTGAAATCGTGGTCGCCCAACACGTCGAATTCCTGCCGGAAGCGGCCGACCGCATCGTGCGCGGAACGGCGGTAGAGAAAGGCGATGGGCGGAAAGAGGTTGCGCCGCCGCATCTCCGCCATGTTCACAAACGCGAAGGGATGGTAGGGCAGCCGCCGCTCCTCACGGAACTCTCCTGTGACGGTGATTTCCTCAAGGATCTGCGTCGTCTGTGTAACCACCCCGCGCACCGCGCTTTCCGGCCCCGCCTCCTCGAGAAACGCGACAGCAACCTCCAGAAAATCGGGCTCCCAACTGTCGTCGTCGTCGTGGATGACGACATACACCGAATCCGCCGCGTCCAAACCGGCGTTCGACGCATTTTGCATGCCCCGGCTCTCCGCGTGATGGACGACAAGGACGCGCCCGGCGTATTCCGCCTCGAAACTCCGCGCCAGCAGATCGACCGGCGCCGGGTCGCCTCCGTCGTTCACGATGACGTGCATCCAGTCGCCATGCGTCTGGGCGAGCACCGAGCGCATCGCGCGCTGCAGAAAGAGCGGACGGTCCTTGGTCCGAGTGATGACGGCGACTTGGGGCCTCATCAGGCACCCGCGTGGACTGGTGGCTTCTTTTGATGCGATACTCATGACATGGGAGCGTACAACGGCTCACTGGGCGGGCGGTGCCTGACGAAAACGACCGCGGTAACCCACATACGGATCGAAGAGAAGCCATCGGCCTTCTTCCGGAAAGAAAATTCGGGGAAACGAGTCAGGGGAAATCACAGCTTTCCGCTCATCAAATCCCATCAAATAGACCTGCAGCCGCCCGTCATCACCGACTTCATCAACATAAATCCAGCCAAGCCCGAGATGATATACACTGGGATAGTCATGGCTGTCGAATACCCCGAACCAATCAGAGTGGTAGAACTCGAGGTGGGTCACCCTCCGGCTCACTCCGACGGCAGGATGTTCCGCGGAAACTGTGTCCCCGCGGTGTATCCTCTCGAATAGATTGATCGTCGGGCCGCCGCGATCCGCGGGATCCCCAAGGGCGTAAAAAAGTTCGAAGCCGGGATGCAACGCAGCGGCCTCCGCCACCGGCAGCGCGGGCAGCAACGCATCGAACAAAGCGAGCTGAAACATCTTCGGGGCAACCCATGGCATGTGGGAGGACCTCGTCCTGAATTCAGCCCAAGTGACGTCTGCCATCGTCCGTTCGTAATGCGCCGGCAAAACGACCGATAGCCGGTCAGGCATTTCGTTCAGCTCCTCCCGCCCAAGTTCGCGGATTGCGGCGTATTCCCCGGCATTGATGGCATGGATGTGCCGCCACGGCAATATCACCGCGGATAGAATGAACAAGCCGACAACAACACCCGGAAGTATCGTGCGCAGCGGCCGCACCCATGCGTTGTTCAAGGCCCGCCGCGCCCACTCAAGCAAAGACGCGCCGTAAACCCAGGCAAGGAACAGCACCCAAGCCGATCCGCCCGCGTAGAGGCGGTGGGCGATGAAGTTTTCACGGCTCAAGGCAAACGTGAAGGTTGACAGGACGAACAAAACCCCTGCGGCGAAGACCTTCATCCGCCGGCCTTCCGGCGACACAACCGTTCCCGCGGCGACAACCCCCGTGACAGCCATCGTTACAAGATAGGCAGGCACCTTGCCCCACAGGGCGGGCCAGTTGCCGATCATTGCCGGATAGGCGTAACCTGCGAGATGCGCAACCTTGCCGATGTAATCGTCCACCCACCCGGCCCTGTGTGACTGCGGGAGGTCGAAAATATGAGCCGCGGCAAAATCATAGCTCGCCTTATAAAGCACCGTGGCGAAGAAGAACAATCCGACAGCCGCGCTGAAACGCAGGAGCGCCGCACGCGTGTCCGAAAGGTCCCGCCAAACGAGCACGGCGACCGCAAACAAGCCGAAGAACGCCAAGGGCTGGTAAATCCAATATACGACTACGGTAAGAAAGGTTGCCGCGACCAGCACGGCGGCGCGATGAACAACTGAACCACCGTGAGCATAGATCCCGCCGTGCGTCCATACTCCGGCGACCATTGCCAGAATGACGGCCAACGGATAGGTGAACGTGACCGCCCAACTGGAGTACACCGCGAAGGCGGGCGTCGCGAACACAATGATCGAAAGGCTTGCGGCAAAGCGCCGGGTGAACCCCCCGCGCAGCAGGAGTGCGAACAAAAACGCCCCGCCCGCGGCAATGAACACGACCGCCGACGCCCGCACCCACCGCAAGCCCTCCACGTTCCCGGCCGCACGGTAGGCACCCTTCACAAGCGCCGCCGTAAGGAACCGTCCGTCGCGCGTGAGCGTGTCCCTCATAGTGTCAAACTGCCGTGTTTGGACATCATAGAGCACATGGTAGTCATCATTATATCCATAGACGTGCAGAACCGCCGACACATGGCAAAGGACAAGCACAGCGGCCACGAGTGCCGCCCATGACATCCCCGTTCGTCGCCCGACAACCTCCGCGCCACCGTTCATCGCGCCCCCGGTGCGTCCGGCCCTGCCACGCCTTCGAAGGTCTCCCGCCGCTGAGCCGCGCCGGACCGTACCAACGTCTCGACCTCCTCCAACCGGATCTTCATTTGGTCCCGCTCGCCACGGACCGACGCCAGTTCACTTTGAAGCTCCTCCACCGTCTTGCGCAACTGGTCCTCCCGGTGCGATTTCGCCGCTTCGATCTTCGCCAGATAGTCGACCTCAGGCGTTCTTCCATGGAGTTGCTCGAAATGAAATTTTCCCCACGCGAGGACATTCGTGAACCGGCGCAAAAGATCCCCGTGCTCGCCGAAGAGCATTCGAAAACGTCCGTGGAGGCGCTTGATCTCAATGTGAAGGCGCTCAACCTCCCTGTAGGCGGTTCGCGCTCCACCATGGTAGTCCATCCACGCACGGCGGGACGACGCCGTCGTTTCAACCGGCAATTCCGGAAGTTCGCCGTCCGAGGCAAGGAACAAATAGGTGTCCGCCATCGTTTCCGATCCGCCGAAGTCGATGTCGAGACATCGCGGTGTTGACCAGCGAAGCGGAGAACCGGCGGCCCCGGATCCGCCCTCAACGACCGAGGCCACGCGGAAGCTCTGCGCGAATATCTTCACGTTGCGGAATCGCGGACGGAGCAACTCGAGTAGCTTTGCCCGATCGAAAGCATGCAGGTGAAACTCATTTGCCTCCAAAGCGTCGGTCTCTCCAGGCACCGAACCGATGACAACTCCGCCTTCGGAAAGAACAGACCTCAGCGCATCCAATGCGCGTTCAGGCCGCTCCACATGCTCCAGCGTCTCAAACGTCACGGCGACATCAAAGGGACCGACGCCGCTGCATCCGAGATCTTCCACATTGCCTTCGACAAAGCGCGCGTTCGTCAGTTTCCACACTTCCGAGCAATGCCGCACGCACCCCTCCGACAAGTCAACTCCCACAACCTCGGCGGCATTCGCGTGAGCCAGGAGGGCCGTGCCGAATCCCGAGCCGCACGCGGCGTCCACAACACGCTTTCCGGCGACAGCCGGCGCCGCCCAGGCGTAGCGCAGCATGTGGTCCACACAAAACCGGTCTTCCCGTTCAAATGGATCGATTCTTTCCAAAGACATCACGTTCTCCGTTCAAGATATGGGATTCGCCGCGGATGCCGACGCCGCGGGAGCGCCCGGTGACGCAAACCGAACACCCCGGACAGGAAGCGGAGTCAGTCCCCAAAAGATTTCGCTCCCTGAGACCATGAGGTTCGCGCAATCCCACAGGCAATCTATATCCACCCAGTCGTCCACCGTGCGGTTCACGGCAAGACCGATCACGAGGAGATACATCTGCGGCTTGAGGACCAACTTGACTTCAGCATGGAAGACTCTCCGCGCTCCCGTTGCATCCATTGAGAATGATTCTTCCAGGTAAAACGAATGGTAGCCCCCGATCAACTGCCCGCTGCGGTCACGGAAACCGATCCCCAGATTAAAAGATTCAACCGCTTCGTGCGCCAGAAGGTCGATCCGGAAGCCCAGCCAATCGCCGACCACGCATCCGGACTTTGTATCCGGGCGCGTCGCGATTCTTTCAATTGTGATTCGCCCGTCCCCCGTCCGCTCTTTGAAATTCATGCGCAGTGGAAACCAATCTTCGGGAAGTTCGGGAAGCACGGCAGGGTCTGAATCCTTCGACGGACGCCGAACGGACTCGGCGGAAGCACCGCCGCCCAACTCGGCAATCGTCTTCGCCGGACGCTTCCAGTGGAGGCGGTAGTATAAGTTCGCCGCCTCGGACACATCCGCGTCACAAACGACACGCCCCTCGTTCAAGACGATTCCCCGTCGGCAGATACGCTTGATCATGAACATGTCGTGCGAAACGCAGAGAAATGTCTTTCCCCGTCCGACAAAATCTTCCAGCCAGCGAACGCAATTCGACTGGAAAAAGGCGTCCCCCACCGACAACGCCTCATCGATGATTAGTATCTCTGGATCCACCGCCGTGATCACGGCGAAGGCAAGGCGCATGCGCATGCCGGAGGAATAGGTGCGGACGGGTTGCTCGACAAAGCTCCCGATGTCCGCAAAATCGAGAATATCGTCCAATTTCGCTTCGATCCGCTCGCGCGAAAGACCGAGGATCGCCCCGTTGAGGAAAATATTCTCGATGCCGGTGAACTCCGGATTGAAACCCGACCCCAGCTCGAGGAGCGCCGAGACGCGGCCGCGCGTGACGGCCTTGCCCGTTGTCGATTCCAATGTTTTTGCAATGAGCTGCAGGAGCGTCGACTTGCCGGAGCCGTTGCGCCCGACAATGGCAACCGATTCGCCGCGCCCGATAGTCAGGCTGACCGGATGCAGCGCCGGAAACATACGGAACATCGAGTGCGGTGCTCCGGAGCGCCCGAGGAGCGCGTCCCACGCCACGGCGGCGGCACCACGGAACGTCCCGCGTCCCCGCCGCGGGATGCGGTAGGTCTTCGATATATTTACCAGCCGGATGGCAAAGTCGTCGCTCATTGCAATGTTACTGCGACGCAACCGGGCAAGTCCGGGACATAGGCCCCAAAAGACGTATCTCCCCTTTCAATGACTACGGCATATTTCATGTTCTGTTCTCTTTTCCACATCCGGGAGGGGAGGCTACCGCGCCCCGCCATGCGGTCAAGGTCGGACGCGATCCCTCTCCTTGTCAACGGTGGCGCGGGCTGAGCGACATGGCGCTTGGTTACGGCGCGGGATCACAATATTACGGGCATTCGCGCACCCCGTCGGCA
>SLLG01000331.1 GCA_007134215.1 Opitutales bacterium
CCTTCGGCACGATCACGGTGGCCGACGGCATCAGCATGGGGACGAAGGGCATGCGCTACAGCCTCGTCTCGCGCGAGGTGATCGCCGACAGCATCGAGACGGTGTGCGCGGCGGAGGGCTTCGACGGGCTCATTGCCATCGGCGGTTGCGACAAAAACATGCCCGGCTGCGTCATGGCTATGGCGCGGCTCAACCGCCCGTCCGTCTTCATCTACGGCGGCACGATCCTGCCCGGCATCCACAAGGGCAAAGACGTGGACATCGTCTCCATTTTCGAGGCGGTGGGCAAACACGCGCGCGGCGAGATCGACGCCGCCGAGCTGAAGGAAGTGGAAAAGGCCTGCATCCCCGGCGCGGGCTCCTGCGGCGGTATGTACACGGCCAACTCCATGGCGAGCTGCATCGAGGCGCTTGGTCTCAGCCTGCCGGGCAGCAGCGCCCAGCTCGCCATCTCCAAGGACAAGCGCGCCGACTGCGAGCGCGCGGGCAACGCCGTCATGAAGATGCTCAGAACGGGCCTGCGCCCGCGCGACATCCTCACGCGGCAGGCGTTTGAGAATGCCATCACCGTCGGCATCGCCCTCGGCGGCTCGACCAACATCGTCCTGCACCTCCTCGGCATCGCGCACAGTGCGGGAGTCGACCTGAGTATCGACGACTTCCGCACGATCGGCGACCGCACGCCCGTCCTCTGCGACGTCAAGCCCTTCGGGCGCTACAACATGTCGCACATGATCCGCATCGGGGGCATACGCCCGCTCATGAGAGACCTCCTCGACCGCGGCATGCTCCACGGCGACTGTCCGACGGTCTCGGGGCAAACCCTTGCGGAGAGCCTCGAAGGCGTCGCGCCCTACCCCGAGTTTCCCTCCGCGCAGGACCTCGTGCGCCCCTTCGACGACCCCATCAAAACGGAGAGCCACCTGCGCATCCTCCGCGGCAACCTCGCGCCTACGGGCGCGGTCGGCAAGATCACGGGCAAGGAAGGGCTGTATTTCAAGGGCACGGCCAAGGTCTATGAATCCGAGGAAGACGCCCTCAAGGGCATTCTCCGCGGCGATGTCGTCGCGGGCGACGTCGTCGTCATCCGCAACGAGGGCCCGGTGGGCGGCCCCGGCATGCGCGAGATGCTCTCGCCGACCTCCGCCGTAGCCGGGCGCGGGCTCATCAAGGAGGTCGCGCTCATCACCGACGGGCGTTTCTCCGGCGGCAGCCACGGCTTCGACGTCGGGCACATCACGCCCGAGGCGGCCCTCGGCGGCCCCGTCGGCGTCGTCCGCGACGGCGACGAAATCGAGATCGACGCCGTCAAAAACACCATCTCGCTCAACATCCCGCAGGCCGAACTCGAGGCGCGCCTCGCCGATTACAAGCCGTCCGGCTGCCCCGAAACACGGGGCGTGCTCGCAAAGTACGGCGCCACCGTGGCCTCCGCGAGCGAGGGCGCCGTGACCGACAAATACCTGCCCGCCCGCGCGGCGGCCGGAGACGACAAGTGACGAAACCGAACGTCATGCTCCTCGTCGCCGAGGACACCGGGCGCAACCTCGGGTGTTACGGCGACGCCACCGCACACACCCCCGCCATCGACGGGCTCGCCGCCGAAGGCGCGCGCTACACGACGGCCTGCTCCACGGCACCCGTCTGCGCGCCCAGCCGCTCAGCGCTCGTCCTCGGGAAGTACCAGTGGACCGTCAGTTCGCACCACATGCGCTCCACCCTCCTGCGTCCGCCCCGCCTTTTCACCGAGGAACTGCGCGAGGCAGGATACTACGTCAACTGGTCCAACAAGACCGACTTCAACTTCGAGCCGCCCGCCTCCTTCGCCGATGAGTGCCGCGACTGGTTCGACGACCTCGCGGCGGGCAAGCTCAACGGCCGCCCGTGGTTTCTCTACCACAACTTTTTCAATACCCACGAAAGCCAGATGTGGCCGGAGGAGTGGGAGAAAAACGTCGCCCCGCACCTCGCGCCCGATGAACGCTGCGACCCCGCCTCCGTGACGGTGCCCGCCTACCTGCCCGACACACCGAAAGTCCGCGCCGACATCGCCCGCCACTACGACTGCCTCCGCCTCCAGGACCGGCAAGTCGCCCGCGCCCTCGACGCGCTCGAGCGCAGCGGGCAGCGCGACAACACCATCGTCATCTACCTTTCCGACCACGGGCGCGGCCTCGTGCGCGAGAAGCGCTGGTGCTACGACGCAGGCGTGACCCTGCCCCTCATCATCCGCCGGCCGGGCAAGATCGCGCCGGGAACCGTCGCCGACGAACCGGTGAGCTGGATCGACATCGCGCCCACACTCCTTTCCCTCTGCGGGGTGCCGGTGCCGGACGATTACCAAGGGCGCGTTTTCCTCGGCGAAAACCGCAACCCCGGCGAACGCGCCTACTGCTTTTCCGGGCGCGACCGCATGGACGAGGCCTTCGACCGCGTGCGCACCGCGCGCGACCGCCGCTTCCGCTACATCCGCAACTTTTTTCCGCAGCTTCCCTATGCGCAGCGCAACCACTACATGGAGAAGCAGCAGACCACCCGAGAAGTGCGCGAACTCGGTGCGGAGGGGAAGCTGAACCCCGCCCAAGCCGCATGGCTCGCCGAAACCAAACCTTCCGAGGAACTCTACGACTGCCTCGCCGACCCCGCCAACGTACGCAACCTCGCCGCCGATCCGGCGCACGCCGGGACCCTCGCGGAAATGCGCACCGCCCTCGACACCTTCCTCGAAGAATCAGGTGACACGGGCACCCTGCACGAGCGCGAACTCATCGCCCGGGGCCTCGTCGCCGACCGGCTTGAAGAGTACGGCGCGCGCATCGAACCGCTCCCGGCGCACCTGCGCGTCGGCCCGGAACGCACGGTCCTCGAAATGCCGGAGGCGCGGAATAGATGACCGCCGCGCGGAGCATCTTTACTTTACAACAAAAGCTAGGGGCTCAACCCCAAAAATTCCAGTATTCAGGGTTGAAATTTCCGGAGTTCCCCCCTTCGCTCCAAACCTTCCTGATTCTGCTATCCGGAACCAGACCCTGCTTCATGAAGGCTCGCTTCGCCATACTGCTGTTGATTCTCGCCCTGCCGCTCGCAGCGCTGGGGTTCACGTTTTTCTCCGACAATCTCCTCGACCGGCCGGAGCGGGTCTCCGCCGTCGCCCGCGCTGAAACCGCCGCACCGTCCCCCGCGTTCGCTCCGCCCCCGGCCGAAGCCGACACCGCCTCCGGCCTCACCGTCCGGCCCGAACTCGACGCCACACCGTGGAACATCTTCGCCGGAACAGCGGCGCTCGGCCTCATCCTCCTCCTAAGGCGTCTGTAAACGTAGCGACGGAGCCGCGCCTCCGTCGACCCCCCTTTTCCAACGCGGCGGACTACGCACACCGGCCTCAAGGACCGGGTTCCTCGGAGTCGACATAGGCCTCGGGGACGAAGCGCGGGGTGCAAACGGCGAGAAACACCAGTGGCTCCCCTCCCGTATTGGTGATGCACTGATCGCAGCCGGGCGGGATGAGCACGACGCTTCCCGGGCCGACCTCCGCGGCGGACCGGTCCGCGACCTCGACCTCCCCGTGCCCTTCGAGGACGAGATAACGCTCGGCGATTCCGGTGAGGCGGTGCCGCCGCGTGCGCACGCCCGGAGCGACACGCGCACGGGCGACGGAGACGGCGGGGTCGTCGCGGCGGTTCAGCCATTCAAGAATGTGGCAGCCCTCTTTGAAGAAATACTCCGCGTCTTCGGAGCAGCGGTAGACGTCGACGGATTCCATGGCGCGATTGGAGAAAATTCTCGTCGGGCGGGCAACCGTTGCGTGCAATGGGCGCCGTGAAGGCTGACGAGAATCCCTTCCGCGCATCGGCGGTCGCCCGCCTGCGCTACCGCATGAGCGCGGAGGCAATGGACGGCGTGGTCGCGCGTCTGCGCGAGGCTTCGTGGCGCGGGTGCGTGCGCGGGCCGGAGGGAACGGGCAAGACGACGCTGCTCGAAGACCTCGAACCCCGCCTGCGGGAGGCCGGACTGGAGACCCGCTGGGCGCGCCTAACGCTCGAGAGCGGCCGCGACGCGCGCGACGACGCCGTGGCCTGTGCCACCGCCCTCCGCCCCGGCGAATGCCTCCTCTTCGACGGCGGCGAGGTTCTCGGCCGGTGGAGCTGGCACTGCCTCATCCGGCGGGCGCGCCGGAGCGGCGGAGGCCTCCTCGCCACAACGCACCGCCGCTGCGCCCTGCCCGCCGTGTTCACGACCCGGACAGACGAAGCCCTTGCGCTCGCCCTCGCCCGCGAACTCGCCGGCGCGCTCTGGGACGCCGCCCTCGAGGCGAACGCCCGCGCCGCCTTCCGCCGCTCGGGCGGAGACATGCGCGAGGTCTTCCGTGCCGGCTACTGGCACTGCGCGGAAAAACACTTGTGCGGCGGAGGCGCTTAACCATGCTCGCCCCCGTGTTGAAATCTGTTTGCTCAGGACTGCTTCTTTTCGCGCTCTTGGCGGTCTCCGCGCATGCCTCCCAGCCCGAACTGAGCGCGGACGAACCCATCGCCTTCGACGCGCGCGAGCAAACGCTCACGGCCCGCGGCAACGCCCGCTTTGTCGACCGCGACACGGTGTTCGAGGCCGATGAGATCATCTTCCACCGCCGGGAGGGAGAGGTCGTGGCGACGGGCAATGTGCGCGTTTCGCAGCCCGGTTTCCGGCTCATCACAAACCGCCTCACCTACAACACCGCGACCCGGCGCTTCGAGGTGGAGCGGTTCCGCGCGGGCTACCCGCCGCTTTTTGTCGAGGGCGAGGCCTTCGAGGGCACGCGCGACGAAATCGACTTTTCCAGCGGCACGCTCTACCTCAACGAGCCCGAACCGCAGTCGCTGCGCATTGCCGCCGGGAGCGGACGGGTCGAGCCAGGCGAACGTTTCCGCGTGAGCGAGCCGAGTCTGCGTATCGGGCGCGTCCCCGCCATTCCTCTGCCGTCCTTCCAGCGTTCGGTGGAGGGCGCCGCCCCGCTTGATTTCCGCGGCGAGATCGGCTACCGGCAGAACCTCGGCGTCTTCGGCCGCTCCACCATCGTCGCGCCTGTCGGCGAAAAATGGGGCGTCGGCACGAATTTCGACCTCTACTCCAACCGCGGCGTGCTCTTCGGCCCCGTCCTCCGCTACCGGACCGACGGCGACGACGGCGACTCGCTCTTCGCCGAACTCTCCACCGGGTTCATCCGCGACGAGTCGGCGGCGAAGCGGGGCACCGACTTCGTCGGCACGCCCGTACCCCGCGACCGTGCCTTTGCCGACGCGGCCGTGCGGCAACGCTCTGGACCGTGGCGCACGACCGCGCGGGCGACGGCCATGCGCGACTCGGAGACACACCGCGACTTCCGCCCCGACCGTTACAACGAGGCACAGCAACCCGACAGCTTTCTCGAAACACTCTACCTCGCCGACAACTGGGTGGCGTCGCTCTTCGCGCGGGCCAACTTCAACCGCTACCACCCCATGGTTGAGCGCCTTCCGGAGCTGCGCTTCGACTACCTGCCCACACCGCTGGGTGAGACCGGCTTTCTCCAGACGGCCAGCCTGCACTTCCTCAACTACCGTCAGCAGAGCCTCGACGCGGCCCTCGCGCCTCCCGTCTTCGCCCCGTTTCTCGACTTCGGCACACCGCCCGAGGGCGGCATCGGCATCGAGTCGGACCCGAGCGTCGTGCGGCTCGGCGGCGCGTGGCGCATCGAGCACCCCCTCGCCCTCGCGCGGTGGCTGCACTTCCGGCCGCTCGCGGGCGGGCGCTTCACGTTCTACGACAAGGGCCGGGGCCCGCGCGAGGGGCGTGGCGCCCACTACTGGCGCGGTGAACTGGGTTTTGATCTCACGGCGCAGGCGCACGCCCAGTGGGAGGTGCGCAGCCGCGCGTGGCGCATCGACGGTCTCCGCCACATCGTGCGTCCGGTCCTGCGCTACCGCTGGCAACCGGTCGACGGTCACCCCACCGCCGCGCTCCCCGGCTACGATCTGCCGCCCTTTCTTCCCACCCTCCCGACCATCGACCTCATGGACGACCGCGCGCTGGACTCCGCCGAAGAGCGCCACGTTGTCCGCATCGGCCTCGAAAACCTCCTCCAGACACGCGGCGAGGACGGCGCGGCACGCTCCCTCGCCCGCCTCAACCTCTACCAGGACCTCGTCCTCTCCAACCCCGCCGGGACGCCCGACTGGGAGTCCACCTACCTTCAGCTCGAAACAAGCCCCGCCCGCTGGCTTCACCTCGAAATCGCCCAGCGCTTCCGCACGGAATCCCCGCGCCTCGACGAAACCCGCTTCCTCGCGCACCTGCGCAGCGCCGAGCGCTGGCGGCTCACCCTCTCGGCAGACTACCTCCACGGCTTCATCAGCCAGTACGCGGCGGACGGATACTACCAGCTCAACCCGAGCTTCGGCCTTCTCGCCGGTGCGCGCTACGACGAGCGGCTCGACCGCGTGACCCGCCACTACTACGGGCTCCGCCAGCGCCTCGGGCGGTCGTGGGAAATCGAATACAACGTCATCTTCAACGAGGGAACTTCCCGCGAGGACGACTTCCAGATCGGTCTGCGCGTCTTCCTCCACACTTTCTGAAGCCGTGGACACCCCCGCCGCACCGCCCGACGCGCGTCCGCCGAAGCCTCCCGCCCAGGAGGCCTCGCTCGTGCGCACGCTCGACCAAGCCATCCACCTCCCCGTCTTCGAAGGGCCGCTCGACCTCCTCCTCTTCCTCATCCGCCGCAACGAGGTCGATATCTACGACATCCCCATCGAGACGGTGACGCGCCAGTACCTCGAAATCCTCCGCGGCATGGAGGCCCTCAAGCTCGAGGTCGCGGGCGATTTTTTTGTCATGGCGGCCACCCTCATGCAGATCAAGTCGCGCATGCTTCTGCCCAAAAACGAGCGCGTGGAGCAACCCGAAGAAGAGGAAGAAGACATCGACCCGCGCTGGGAACTCGTGCAGCAGCTCATCGAATACCGGAAGTTCAAAGAGGCCGCTGAGGGGCTCGACGCGCTCATCGAGCAGGCCACCAACCTCGTCTTCCGCGACTATATACCCGCCGGGGAGGACCTGCCCGCGCGGCCCGTCCGCCCCACCGACCGCATCGAGTTGTGGAACGTGTTCAACCACGTCCTGCGCCGGCTCGCCGAAAAGATCGTCGTCGGCGAGATCCACGCCGACACCGTGACGGTGGCGGACCGCATGGAAGCCATCCTCGAACGCCTCTCGCGCGAGCGGCGCTTCCGCTTCACGCAGCTTTTCGAGGACGATGCCCATACCACCCTCGTGACCATCGTCGCGAGTTTCCTCGCCCTCCTCGAGTTGAGCCGCCTCGGGCAGATCGCACTCACCCAGCACAAGCCGTTCGCCGACATTGTGTGCGAGGCGACGGATGCTGTGAAGCCACTGTAAAAAGTCGACCCGCCGGGGCGCTCCGCAGGACCGCACGCCATTTTACTTGCCGCGAAGGCCTTAACATTCAATGTCATCCGTGTTCCGAGCGAAACCATGACGGAGGAGTACTACATTCGATCACCCGAGGCGGAGACAGCCCGCGGCCCCTACGACGTGGAGAAACTTGTTACACTCGCCGAGGCCGGACAAGTTTCCCCCGAGACGCTCTACTACGACGACGAACTCGAGGCATGGGTCGCGCTCGGGGCCAACGCGGAGCTTCGCGACCAAGTCTTTCCGCAGCGGAAATCGCTCACGCTGCGCCAACGGGCGAAAGAGGAAACCGACTCCGACGAAGACGACGAACGCCCTGAGGTATCCGTCTCCGAAATGCTTGCCGCCGCCGAGGGAACAACCGAGGAGACCCGCTACGTCAAGGAGCGCGAACGCTGGGCACACCGCACCGCCGCGCTTTCCGCGCCGGCTCTTGGAATCCTCCTCCTCGCCTCCGCCGCGACCTTCATCTACCCGAGCTGGAAGACCATCGAAGGCATCTTCTCGGGCGAAGGCGACATTCCCGCCCTTCTGCTCCAGCAGCCGCACCTCATTCTCGGCGGCTTCGACCTCGTCGCGGGCGTGCTCATGATTCTCGCCGCCACCGAGATTTTCCCGCTCATCCGCTTCCGCGCCATGCTCGGCGGGGGCTACCTCACCGTCCTCTACCTCGCCGACTTCGTCCACGGCGATACGAACGGGCTCTACCTCGCCGCCGGCTCCGCGCTCTTCGGCGTAGGCGTCTTTGCCTGCACGCTAACCCTGAATTTCCGCGTCATGGTCACCTCCGTCGCCGCCGCCACCGCCGGCATCGTCGCCTTCGCCTTCTTCGGCAACCTCCTGCCCATCTTCTTCGGAGACTGACTCGGCAGGACACCCAATGCTCGTCCTGATGCCTTTGCCGCTGTCTCCGGACAATTTGCCAACGGCCAGCGTATTCTTTTCTATCCGGACTTTTGCCTTTGCTTATGAACAGCGCCTCCTTCCTCCGTCCGCTTGCCTTTAAACGGACCGGCGTGACCGCGCCGAACCGCATCGCTCTCGCGGCCATGACGAACCAGCAGAGCCTGCCGGATGGCTCAGTCAGCGACGACGAATACAATTGGCTCACCCGACGCGCCGAAGGCGGCTTCGGTATCGTAACAACCTGTGCCGCCCACGTGCATCCGCGCGGGCGCGGGTGGCCGGGTGCGCTTGGAATCGACAGCGACGCTCTCCTCCCCGGCCTGAAGCGCCTTGCCGACGGCATCCGCGCGCACAATGCACTCGCGCTCGTACAAATCTTCCACGGGGGCGCGCGCGCCCCGGCCGAGCTCGCCGGATTGCCGCCGCTCAGTGCCTCGGCGGGCACACTTCCGGGAGACTCCAACGGACAGCCCGCTGTCGAAGCGACAGAAGATGACATAGCCGAAGTGATTGCCGCTTTCGCCGCCGCCGCGCGCCGCGCCGAGGCAGGCGGCTGGGACGGCGTCGAACTCCATGGCGCGCATGGCTACCTCCTCGCGCAATTCCTCTCCCCGCTCTCCAACCGCCGCCGCGACCGTTGGGGAGGAGTGCTCGACAACCGTATGCGCCTTCTCCGCGAGGCGCTCGCCGCCGTCAAAGCCGCGGTCTCTCCGCGTTTTCTCATCGGCGTGCGGCTCTCGCCACGCGTGTTTCCTGGTCAGGACGCCGATGTCACCCGGGAAGTCTTTGCCGTCGCCCGCACTCTTATCCGCGACAGTATCGATTTCATCCACTTCTCTCTCTGGGACTTCCGCACAACGCTCACCGAAGCGGAGGGCGGGGGCAACGCATCCGGCGCCACCCCCCGACTGCTCAATCTCGCCGTCGAGTCCGTCGGCGGGGAGTGTCCCTTGTTTGTCGCCGGCAAAATCCACACCCCGGCCGATGCCGCCGAAGTGACTGCCGCGGGTGCCGATGTCGCCGCACTCGGCCGCGCGGCCATTCCCTACCCGGACTGGCCGCGACAGGCCGCCGCCGGCCCCTTCAACCCCGCCCATCCACCCTACCGCGCCGACAATCTCACCGCCGCCGCCGTCGGTGCGCCGTTTCTTGATTACCTGCGGCGCTGGCCGGGCTTCGTCAAAGGATAAACGCTAACGCGCGATCACTATTTTCTTGGCACCGACCTCGGTATCGACAGTATCCGGAGCCGCCGACCGGAAAACCTCTCCATGAAATTCCGTCTCCACCTTCCAGGACAAAACGCCCCGACTCCCTCCGGCAAAGCCGGCTTCCGCGGGATGTCGACAAAGTCCGCGCGGACGCTCGGCCTCGTCATCGGGCTGGCCTTTCTCGCGGCGGGCACGGGCATGGGTTTCTTTTTCGGCGTGCGCCCGCTCCTGCAAGCGATGGAAAGCGGTTCATGGCCGCAGGTCCCCTGCCGTATAGTGAGCAGCGAAGTCGAGTCGCGCCGCACGAGCGACGGCACGACCTACCGAGTCGCCATACGTTTCCAATACACGTATGAAGGCCGCCAATACACGGGCGGGAGCCACAGCTTCGACACCGTGTGGTCCAGCGGACGCGCCTCCAAGCGGCGCATCGTCAACGAGTTTCCCGTCGGCCTCGAGACCTTCTGCTACGTAAATCCGGACAATCCGGAGGTCGCCGTTCTCACCCGCGCCGTGCCGACATCGGCGTGGATCACCCTGCCGTTCGCGGGCGCGTTTGCCGTCGCCGGTCTCTTCATCCTCCTCGGATCACTCGGCTTCCTCCCCGAAAAGTGGAAGCTCTCTCTCGGTTCCGCGCACCGCCGCGTGGCACAGGAGGACCTCGGCACAGCGGAGCTGAAACCCGGCGCAGGTCCGTGGGGCAAGCTCACCGGGGTCTCCGCCGCCGCCGTACTGTGGAACGGCGTCGTCGGGGTCTTTCTCCTCACCGGCGCGAGTGACATCACCGAAGGCGGCACCAACTGGCTCATGCTCGCCTTCATGACGCCCTTCGTCCTCATCGGTATCGCCCTCGCCGGAGGCGTGGTCTACTGCGCGCTCGCCCTCTTCAATCCGCGCCTCTGGCTCACTCTGTCGGAAGCGCGGCCCCGCCTCGGCCAGACCGTCCAACTGCGCTGGCGCACCGAGGGCGCGCTGCACCGCGTGCAGCGCCTCACCGTCCTCCTCGAAGGCCGCGAGAGTGCTACCTACCGCCGCGGCACCCGCTCCGTCACCGACCGCGCCCTTTTCCACCGCGAAGTCCTCTTCGAAACCGACCAGCCCCTCTCCCACCGCGAGGGCGGCACCGCACTCACCATCCCGGCGGACAGCATGCACACCTTCGACGGCGGCAACAACCGCATCGAATGGACCCTCGTCGTGCGCGGCAAGATCCCCCGCTGGCCCAACGTGAACGACACCTACCCCCTAACCGTGCGGCCGCAGGACCCCGCGACCGACGCATCATGAACAACAGCCTCTACATCGACCTCCCGCGGAAAGCCTTTGCGCCGGGCGAAAACGTCGACGGCGAACTCCTCTGGACCCTCGACCGCCCGCCGGAGGAAATCACCCTCACCCTCGGCTGGTGGACGGAGGGCCGCGGCACACGCGACGCCCGCGTCGAAGTCACCCGCACATGGAAGACCATGGAAACCGCGGGCAAAGAAACCTTCTCCCTCACCCTCCCGCCCTCGCCCTACTCCTTCGCCGGCACCCTCATCGCCCTCAAGTGGGCCCTCGAAGCCCGCGTGCGCAAAGGCAAAGCCACCGTCGTCGAACCCCTGACCGTCGCCCCCGCCGGCGATGAAATCCGCCTCACCCGCGTACCGGAGTGAGCGGCGCGCCGGCCCCGCGGACGCCCGGATACGCGACGCGTAAAGAATCATGCTGCCAAAAAAATACCGCGTGAGTGACTCCAATCCCCGTGCGCAAACAACAGCAAACGATACGCCCACACGAACCCGTTGTCAGCTGAACCCGAATCCATCTTTCCGAAAATTCCCCTTGCCATTTCGGAAACGGGGGCGTTCTTCATGGGGAAACTCCAAACCTTTCTTGACTATGATTGACCGAGACCATCCGAAATCCGCTTAGCGGACGGACCTCGCCGGAGGCCGTCCGCCTGCTTGCTCCCGGACCCCGCGCCACGTGCGCCCGGGTGTCCATGGACGCGCCTCCCGCGGGAATCCTGAGATTTCCGCGTTTTCCCGGCCCCGGGCCGAACTGTTGATTCTTTTTCCGGAACCGTCCGAAGCGACCGCTGTTTCCGGAGACATCCGTCTTTCCCGCAATCTTTCTTGTCTTTCCGCGGCGTCTTCCATCGTCGCGCCCTGTAACCCGCCATGAGTTTCCCGACTGAAAAGAACCGCGCCATCGTCCGGCGCTACACCGAGCAACCCGAGCGCATGCCCGACGCCGTCCGCGGCCGCATCGAGGCGGCGTGGGACGGCGAGCCCGTGCAGCTCTACGCCCTCGCCGATCTCTCGCCGCGCCTTGAGATCGCGCACACGTGGGTGGCCCTCGGCCCCTCGCGCGTTGCCGTCGCGCACCCGGACGGACGCATCGACCACATCGAGCGCGACCGGATCCGCGCGGTCGAGGAGCGTTCGGGCCTAAGCGCCACGCAGCTCTACCTGGTGGGCGATCCCGACCAGCCCGCCCTCGCCGCCCTGCGGTATTCCTACCGGCAGCAGAACGCGGTGGGCGCGATCGCCTTTGTCCTCAAACAGGCGCTCGAGCACAACCGCATCGACCACGACGCCCCCGACGACTTCTACGCCGCCGCCGTGGCCCAGCCCGTGCGCGACGCGCAGGGCACGGTGGTGAAAAACCGTCTCTCCGTGCTCTGGAGGCTTGTGAGCTACATCCGGCCCTACAAAGGGCAGTTTCTGCTCGGCGTCTTCGCGGCCGTCGCCCTCACCGTGCTCATGCTCGTGCCCCCCACCCTCACCCGCGACATCATCGACGGCACGGTGACCCCCTACACCCGCGGGGAGATCGACCTCGACACGGCGCAGCGCCAGGGTTGGGTCCTCGTGGGCGTGCTCGTGGCGGTGTTTGTCGTGCGTGAGTTCTTTTTGTGGATACGCTTACGCACGCTCTCGATGATGGGCGAATGGGTCGCCCGCGACCTGCGCCGCAACCTCTACGATCACCTGCACAAGCTGTCAGTGAGCTTTTTCTCGCGCAACCAGACAGGGAGCATCGTCTCGCGCGTGAGCAGCGACACCGACCGCATCTGGGATTTCATCGCCTTCGGCCTCGCGGAAATTCTTTTCGGCACGATCCTCATCGCGGGCCTCGGGATACGGCTCATCACACTCGACTGGCAACTCGGCCTCATCCTCATTCTGCCTGTGCCGCTGCTCTTCCTCCTCCTCTATTGGATGGGGCGCAAGTTGCACCGGGTTTTCACGCGAATCTGGCAAAAGTGGAGCGAAATGACGGCCACGGTCTCGGACACCGTGCCGGGTATCCGCGTGGTGCAGGCCTTCGACCAAGGCGACCGCGAGCGCGAGCGCTTCAGCGCGCGCAACGACCGCGTGCTCGACGAGGCGCTGCTTGTCCACCGTATCTGGACGAGCCACTGGCCCCTCATGTACCTGGGGCTAAGCCTCCTCACGGTGGCGGTCTGGGTCTTCGCCCTGCCCCGCATGCTCGAAGTGCCGGGATACAGCCCCATGACGGCGGGCGAATTCGTCGCCTTCCTCTTCTACATGGGCATGTTTGTCATGCCGCTGGAGCAGTTCGGCTTCCTCACGCGCATGATCAACCGGTCCATCAGCTCGGCGCAGCGTGTTTTCGAGATCCTCGACACCGAGCCCGAGATCCGCGAAAAGGACCCCGCCGAAGCCGTCGCCCTCAAGCCTGTGCAAGGCCACATTGTCTTCGACAACGTGACGTTCGGATACGACCCGGTACGCCAGATTATCAAGGGGGTTTCCTTCGACGTGAATCCCGGCGAAATGATCGGGCTCGTCGGCCCCTCCGGGGCGGGGAAAACCACGGTCGTCAACCTCATCGCGCGCTTCTACGACACGAACTCCGGCCGCATCCGCGTCGACGGGCACGACATCCGCGACCTCGATCTCGGGATCTTCCGTTCGCAGATCGGCATGGTCATGCAGGATCCCTACCTCTTCCACGGGAGTATCCTTGAGAACATCCGCTACGGCATGCGCGAGGCCACCGAAGAGCAGGCCATCGCGGCCGCGCGCGCGGCCAACGCGCACGACTTCATCTGCAAGCTCTCGCACGGGTACGACACCATCGTGGGCGAACGCGGCCACAATCTCAGCGGGGGCGAGCGCCAGCGCGTTTCCATCGCCCGCGCCATCCTGCACAACCCGCGCATCCTGATCCTCGACGAGGCGACCAGCTCCGTCGACACCGAGACGGAGCGCAAGATCCAGGAAGCCGTCGACCGCCTCGTCGCCGGGCGCACCGTCATCGCCATCGCCCACCGCCTCAGCACCCTCAGCAAAGCGACGCGCCTTTTCGTCATGAAAGACGGACGCATCGTCGAAATGGGCACCCACGAGGAACTCCTGCGCAAGCCGGACGGTCTCTACCACAAGCTGCACAACGCGCAGCGCGAACTCCACGAAATGTACGCCGTATGAACCCGATGAATACACCTACTCAAAACAGCACTCCGCCGCCCCCCGGCGGAGCCGCAACCGGCGTGCGCCTACGTCGCGGCGAAGACGGGCGTCTCTTCATCCGCAAAGAGAACGGCGCGTGGGTGCCCGTGCTCATCCGGCCCTGCTTTCCGTGGACGCTCGCCGACCGCTTTCTTTCCCTGCGCGACGAGGAGAACAACGAGCACGCCCTCGTCGCCGACCCGCAGGAACTGCCGGGCGAGTCGCGCGAAGCCCTCCTCGCGGCCCTCGCCGACACCCGCTTCACCTTTGAGATTGTGGCCGTGGACAAAGTGGAGACCGATTTCGAGCTGCGCGTCTGGCGCGTGCGCACCGCCCAGGGGGAGCGCACGTTCTGCACCAAAACCGACGACTGGCCTGACCGCCACGACGACGGACGCGTCGTCTTCCGCGACCTCGGCGGCGACCTCTTCGTCATCCCCGACATGGAGAAACTCGACGCGCGCTCACGGCGTATCCTCTGGTCCTACGTCGCGTAGGGCGCGGCTGAACCGCGCGCAGGCCGGCTTCGGTCTTCGCCAAACGATACGCAAAAATTCAAGGCACCTCCGCGCGGGCGGCGCGCTCCGAACGGCGCCACTCTTCGTCGCCGCGTTGCACCGCGAGGATGCGCAACACGCGCCCGTAGCCGGGTTTGTCCAGCAGACCGGGGTCGACCGTGAATTCACCCGGACCTGTCTGACGGGCGGGACCCCGCTGTAACCGGAAAATCACTTCACCGCCGGAATCCGCTGTCGCCGACACGTTGAGCCGCGTGCCGTCGTCGCTCCATCCACCGGTGATCCAGTCCCACTCGGCGCTGTTGGAGGCACGGTGGTGAAACCGCACCGCTTGATCGCGCCGGCCGTACCCGGAAAGGACTTCACGCCACACCGCCTCCGCCCGCGGACCGGGAAGCCACCATTGCGGACCGGCGGAATCGCCGTACTTCGGGTCGGAGGGCACGCCGCGCGCAAGCGACTCCCGCTCCGCCGCGTTTGCCTGCCGCCACACCCATGCGTCGCGGAGGTAGGCCGTCATGACACGCGAGGCAGCCCCGCTCCACCCGAAGTGCCCTTCGCCGGGAAGCACAGCCTGCGACACGCGGTAGCCCTCCTCGCGGAGGGACAGCAGATCATCGTGCGCCGCCCGCCACTGGATCTCCATGGAATCCTCCGGCGCCAGAGATCCCTCCGGGCCGAATTCCTCGAATTCACCTGTCATGACAAGGAACGGCACTTCGGCGATCGTCCGTTCGCGCCATGCGGGACGATACCGCATGAGATTTCCGCTCTTGAAGTGAACCACCGCGACAACCCGGCCGGGAAGAGCATAGGCGACCTGCTGTGCCCACGGTCCCGACGCCGAGTGTCCGAAGACGGCGAAAGGCAGGTCCGCCATGCCGTCGATTCCGGAGGCCGCTTCAAGGTCTTTGAGTATCCCGGACAACAGATCGTCATCGCCCGCCGCGATGTCGAACGTCAGTCCGAAGACAGCGGGGCGCAGGAAAACGATCCCCCATCCCAGCTTGCGGCACAGGTCGCGCACCCGCGGGTCCGCCGTCATCGCGACCTCCGCAAGGTTGTCTTTGCAAAGGAGCAGGCCCTCCGGCGCACCGCCCCCCTCCGGCACCCAAAGATGCGCCACACCGGAGCGCCGTTCCGCCTCAACCGCCACCCGGTGCGTCCACTCGCCGGGCACTCCACCCCAAACCGCGGAGACCGCGAGCACAGAAAAGAACGACACCAGGGATCTCATTCCACGACCCTACAACGCTGTCGCGCTTCAATTCAAGGCTTCCCCTTTCCGCGCGCGCGGCCCTACAGTTTCGCCATGACCTACCGAGAGCGCCTTGAACACGCGTGGACTTCGAGCGGTTCCCTCCTCTGCGTGGGCATCGACCCGGACGCCGCACGGTTGCCGGACCCGCTGCGCGGGGCGGAGCAGCCCTTCCTTGCCTTCGGCAAGGCCATTGCCGACTCCACGGCCCCGTATTGCGCCGCCTTCAAGCCTCAGTTCGCGCACTTCGCCGGGCAGGGCCGCACGGACGAACTGCGCGCGCTCTGCCAGTACATCCGCGAGGCGCATCCGGACCGCCTCCTCGTTCTCGACGCGAAGCGCGGCGACATCGGCTCGACGGCGGCGTTCTATGCGCGCGAGGCCTTCGAGATCCACGCCGCCGACGCCGTCACCGTCAATCCCTACATGGGCGGCGACACCCTCGAGCCCTTCACGCGCGATCCGGCGCACGGCGTCTTTGTCCTCTGCAAAACGTCCAACCCCGGCTCCGACGAATTCCAGAACCTCCGGCTGGACGGCGGCCGCCTTCTCTTTGAAGAAGTCGCCCGCCGCGCCGCCACCGGGTGGAACGGCAACGCCAATGTCGGCCTCGTCGTCGGCGCGACCTATCCCGGCGAGATCGAGTCGGTGCGCGCCCTCGCGCCGGACCTCCCCCTGCTCGTGCCGGGAATCGGCGCACAGGGCGGCGACCTCAAGGCCACGCTCCGCGCCGGCCTCGACGCACGCGGGACGGGCGTCCTCATCAACGCCTCGCGCTCGATCATCCACGCGGGTTCCAAAGACGATTTCGGGGCACGGGCCGCCGACGCCGCCCGCGCCCTCAACGAACAAATCAACGCCCTGCGCCCATGATCTCCCTCGGCTGGAACCGCAAGGACGAGGACGGCAACCGCGTCCACATCAGCTTCGAACTCAAGCGCGGCAAAACGCGCTGGACCATCCGCCGCTCCCGCACGAGCGGCACCGAACCCTACGCCCCCGAAGGCAACGACTGGAACGACCTCCTCGAAACCATCGCCCGCCACCGCGCCCGCGGCAAAGTCACCCACGAAGACGCCGAGTTCGTGCAGCGCCTTCGCAAAATTACTTGACACGCCGCACAAAATTGTAAATCCTAGCACATCATGCGCTTATTCACGTTCACAAATCACTGAACTCCCCCGCAACCCGCACCGCCTGTCGCTCGACGCCGCCGACAAAAGCGAAACTGAGTCTTCCTCATATCACTTTTTGCCAGAAAAAATAGCTTATGCCTCAAAGGCTCGAACAATTCCTGCCGCTCATTGGCATTCT
This sequence comes from Opitutales bacterium, assembly GCA_007134215.1. Lineage (GTDB taxonomy): Bacteria > Verrucomicrobiota > Verrucomicrobiia > Opitutales > Oceanipulchritudinaceae > SLLG01. Next base: position 17,123 of record SLLG01000331.1, read on the forward strand.
GATCGTGGGAGCGATTCTTGTGGCGGTTCTCAAAGCGATCTTGGCGAGCAAGAAAGCAGGAGCGAGAGCCTTTCCCTATCAGGCGATTTCACACTTGTTCACTCCGGCTGAAAGATCATTTTCAGGAGTGCTCGACCAAGCAATCGACCCTGAATACCGAGTTTTCGGCAAGGTGCGGGCTGCCGACGTAATGGGTGTGACGAAGGGGATGACCCGAAGTGAGTGGCAACAGGCATTCAATCGTATCCAGAGCAAGCATTTCGATTTCGTCATTTGCCGCGCCTCCGATTCCTCGATTCTTCTTCTGATTGAGCTCGACGACAAGTCACACAAGAAAGACAGACGAATGGACAGGGATAACTTTCTTGAGAGAGCCACCGAGGCAGCGGGAGTTCCACTTCTTCGGATTCCATGCCAAAGAAACTACTCAATTCAGGAGGTATCATCACTCACCACGGCGCACCTGCCAGAGTCCAACACGGCGAACCGGGTAGCGGAGAGGATTGACCGCCCCGCCCCCACACCACGACTCGACTGTGCTCGCCGAAGCCCGGCCATACGGGTCTCCCGCCGAGCGGGAGCGATTCCGAAGCATCCGTGACCGGAGGTCACGTGCGCCTGCTCTCCATATTTGAAGCGGACCCAGAGGTCGCGCATGGAGGGAACGCCTTTCCGTTTGAGGTATTCATTGTTGAGGGCTTGGGTGACGAGGCTGTTGCGGCTCATCCGCCTGTCCAAAATCGCTTCCAGCAGGGACGGCTGTGGGACTCCGTTCTCCCCGGTCACGGGCGCGCGGTTATGCATGCCCCGCCTCCGGTCGGTTCCACTTCTTCGGTGGGCGCTCCGCAGTTCTGTTGTCGCTGCGCTTTTCGGTAGACGTAGGCTGCCTTCCCACAATGCCTCGCGACTTTGCAGTTGCCATGGTCTGGTATCGATGACTTCTGTATGTTCATGATATACGGGACATTAACCCGATCATAACGCGCCCATGCCGGGCACACACAAGTAGCGGCAGGCAACCCTTCGTGCTGGCGCCCTCGGGTGCCCTGCGCTTTGAGGTTGGCGAAAGAGAATTGACAGAATACACCAAATGTAGAAGTTTAGGTGTATGAGCAGGACAAACATTAACATTGATGACGGATTGGTTCAGAAGGGGATGAAGATCACTGGCTTGCGAACCAAGCGGGAGCTTGTCGATCTCGCGTTGAGAGAGTTGGTCCGCAAGGAGGATCAGAAGAGTATCCTCTCCCTTGAAGGAGCGATCCGGTGGGAAGGCCGCCTTGATCACGTCAGAAAAGGACGATTCGATCGATGATACTCGTCGATACGAGTGTCTGGATCGAATTTCTGGAAGGACAGGAACATTGGACCAAGGACAGACTTAAAGAGAAAATCAATGACCGTGAGACGATCGGATATATTGATTTGATTCTACTGGAGATTATTCAAGGCGTCCGGGAACGCAAAGATCGCGAAAACCTCGAATTGAAGTTCCAGAGTTTTGCAGAGCTTCCGGTAAAGCGTTCCACCGTCATGCTTGCCGCCGAGATCTATCAAGAACTCCAAAGAAAGGGAATCACGATCAGAAGTATCATTGATTGCTTGATTTCAGCGGTAGGGATTGAAACCGGAGCGGTGATACTGC